>JANLHZ010000071.1 GCA_024653775.1 Planctomycetota bacterium
ACGGTTACGAATAATTCGTGAATTTCCGCGTTGAACCGTGGGAAGGGAACCTTCAGAACTCTCTGCGAAGCTCCGCGCTCTCCTCGTCTCTGCGCTGAAGAATTTAGGTTCCGGCCGCGTTTTGCTCTGAATGTAGAGTGAACAGTGTCGACATTTTTCACTTTTTTGTCTGACGCTCACGCTGATTTGTAGTGAATAGTGTCAAAAAATATGCTTATATTTACGCGTAGTTTGTTGTGTCGATTCATAGCGCTTCTCCTGGAACTTTTCAGCCATCCAAGACGGACCATAGTGAAGGGAAATGAATTCTACAGACAAAATGAATGCCGGGGACGTGCTTCACCGACCTCGACACGTTTGGGGTATCAAGTTCGGTAAACCAATACTCTTGGTGCAAGTCGCTTTCCAAAAACGACGGTGCCCCCAAAAATGACGATGCCCAGAGTGTGGCGCTCCGGGCAAGGTCGTTCGATTCGAATCGATCAGAACTTCACTTCAAACTGAATCACCAGCTCGTCGTTCTGCGGGTCGGTGATGGTCGGAGTGAGGGCGGGGCCGCCGAACGCGCCGGTGGTCGCGTCGAGGTCCTGCTCGCCGACGTCTTCGAGAACCTGAACGTACTCGATCTTAAGGAGGAAGTTCTTCGCGAACTCGATCACGACTCCCACGACGCTTTCGCCGCGATCCCAGGATATGGATGAGCTTGCGAAATTCGAAGTGCCCGCGCCGTCGACCGCGAGATCGTTCGTGAGCGATCCGTAGCGATAGAGCAGACCGATGCTGTTAAAGCCCTCGGCGCCAACTTCGATCTTGTAGAACGGCTGGAAGTAGTAAGCAGTTCTGCGGAGTTTTCCGTCGGACGCGCCCATCCAGCGCGCGGTGAAATTCAGATCGCCGAACTGAGCGTCTACGAGTGCGCCGTAGCGCTCCTGGCGCTTGCTCTCGTCGGTGGCGGGATAGCCGTGGTAGCCGCCCGCGGTCTGCGCGTCGCCCGCTTTTCCGCCCTTCAGGAAGGCGAGGTCGTTGTCGCTCAGTCTTGAGTGCTTTCCGTGGACGAGGAATAGAATGTGATCCTTGTCCTCGAAGTGCAGGTTGAATCCGAGGTTGTAGGTCCAGTCGGGGCTTGACGCCGTGTTGGCGACCGAAGACTTGCGCTTATCAGCGATGCTCGGGAAGTTCTGCCCGCTCTGACCTGCGCCGCGGGTGGAGAGTTCCATTCCGTCCGCGTACCCGACTCTCCAGAGAAGATCGAATCCTCCGAGGTCGTAGTCGCCGCCGAAGTTGACGCTGGCGTCCTCGTCGCGATCGAAAGCTGCGCTGAGGAGGGAATAACTCTCTGAAATTCTGCTCAATCTCGACATCTCCGCACGAATACCGACGAAGAAATAGAATCCCTTGTCTTTCGGCTGGCTGGACCATCCGACGTACGCCTCGTCGAGCCAGAACGTGTCGGTCTGCCTTGGCTTATGACGGAACTCGAGGGACGCAACGCCGTAGAAGCCGGCGTCGAGGTCGAACCTTGGGGTGAGGAGGAACCGATCGACGTATAGCTGCGGGTCGGTGTTATCCTTGTAGCCGTTCGTATTCACGCCCGCGGCAGCGTGCTGTCTGTGTGTGTCCGCGCGGGTTGCGTGGAAGTTGACTTCGAACTTGCCGCTCAGGCTGAATTCCGCGCCCTTTTTAGTGAAGAAGTCGTTTCCGGAATCCCGTTCCGCGAGAGCGCGCTCGACCGCGGCGTCGATTCTCTGCTGAAGCTCGTCGACTTCCTCTTCTTCCTCCGCCGGGGCTTCCTCCTCGGCCGCTTCCTCGGCACCTTCGGAGGACTCTTCCTCGGCCGCTTCCTCCGCAAGAAGAATCGTGTTACCGAGAAGCAGAATCGTAAATGCTATTCCGAGCAGTTTGGTATAGTTCACCTCGTACCAGCCTTTCCTATATACCGAAATCCGAACCTTGTTGTTTACTCAGTTATTGAATGCGAGGATTGTTCTTCCGGAAAGCCGGAAGAACAATCGATTCGAAGATTTTGTTAGAGTGATTACGCTTCAGATAAGGCGAATGCGCCAATGAAGTATTTCTGACCGCCAGATGATGATGAAACCAAAGCTGAAAGCAAAGAACATTCTTAAAATTCTGAAACGCCGGTATCCGGAGGTCCGGTGCGCTCTGGACCACGAAAATCCGTTCGAACTGCTGGTTTCGACGGCGCTGAGCGCCCAGTGTACCGACAAACAGGTCAACAAGGTGACGCCTGCGCTTTTCGAGCGCTACCCGTCGGCAATGGAACTCTCTTCCGCGAGGGTCGCCGACGTCCGGAGAAGAATTCGCGCGGTGGGACTTTTCGACACGAAGTCGAAAAACCTTGTTGCGATGGCGAAACTACTCGTGAAGGATCACGGAGCCGAAGTTCCGAGGGATCGCGAATCTCTGGAGAAGCTTCCAGGAGTCGGAAGAAAGACCGCAAACGTCGTGCTTTCGAACGCGTTCGACTTTCCCGCCCTCGCGGTGGACACCCACGTCAAACGTCTGTCGGGACGACTCGGGCTTTCAGGTTCGGAAAACGTAGACAAAATCGAGAAGGCCCTCTGCGAGCTGTTCCCTAAGGAGGAATGGCGTGACATCAGTCACAGGCTGATCCAGTTCGGGAGGGACGTCTGCGATGCGCGCAAGCCAAGGTGCGACGGCTGCGAGCTTTACGAATGCTGCGACTACCGCGGAGGAGAATCGCCACGCGCCCGCTAGGCGCCAAAATTATTTCAGATTGCAGATTGAATTCGATCCTCGACCCTAATTTCTGACCACTGACAACAATGGAAAACATCGTTAAAGCCATAAAACATCCTCATCGGTCATTGCTGATGAGACTGAGTTTCCTGCTGCTGCTGATCACGGTTCTTGCGTGCGGAACCCTGCTCGTTGTTTACGAATTGCAGGTCTCGGAGACGTTCGAGAGGAACGCGCAAAGTCTGAGCGGTATCAGCGTGGGGGAGCTTCGCGACCTCGGCGAGACGTCGAAGGAAATGACCCGCGAAGTCGTCACGGGAAGCGTGTTCCACGTGACGGACCTCTACAACTACCGCATAATGGGACTGCCTCTCGAGCTGTACCAGGGCAACCCGGACGCTCTCGCGGCGGAGCTTCAGAGCGAGGCGGAAGAGCTTCGCGGAGTCACCCGGCGCAATACGGGAATCATCCTAGACGAGACTTCCAGAAGACTCGAAAGAAGGATCGATCGCAGCACCGAGAAGCTAGAGAACCTTCTCGCGGAACAGCAAGAGTCTTACCTCGAAAGCTACCGCTCGCTCGCGATGATTTTCGTATCGATCATCGGCGGACTTATTTTCGTTCTGTCCTGCGCGTGTCTTTATCTTTTCGTCGTTAGACCGCTTCAAAGGCTCCGGCACGGGACGGAGGAGATTGCCAGAGGCGGCTACGGCCATCTTGTCGAAGTCTCCGGCGCGGACGAAATCAGCTCGCTAGCGCTCAGCTTCAACAAGATGAGCGCCGAACTGAAGGATTACGCCCGCGCGAGGGACGACGCCGAGAAAGCGCTGATCGCGAAGAATGCAGAAATCGAGCAACTGAACTCGATGCTCGAGGAGAAAGTCATCGAGCGAACGCGGGAACTCCGCAGCACCGTTGCAAGGCTCGAAACCACGCTGGGCGAGCTTCAGAGCGCGCAAACGCAGCTTATCGAGTCAGAGAAGATGGCGAGCCTCGGACGCATCGCGGGCGGTGTCGCGCACGAATTCGGGAACCTGCTTGCGGGAATCTCCGGCTGCGTCGAGGTGATGTTCTACGCGAATAGCGAGGACGATCGCATCAGTTCGATGGACCGCGTCAAAAGGTGCGTGGAAAAGGGCCGGGACATCGTAGACAGCCTGCTTCGGTTCGCGAGGAAGAATCCCGTGAGGAAATCGGGCTTCGACGTGGTGCGCGTCATCGACGACTGCATCGTACTTGCGAAAAAGGAAGCCGAGAAGAGGGGAATCAGGGTAGTACGCATCGGAGCGAACGGACTCAGCGCCTTCGCGGACGAGAACCAGCTCGGTCAGGTCGTGCTGAACCTCGTGACGAACGCGATCCACGCGAGCCCCGCGGGCGCGGTGGTCAAGGTCGATGCGTGCGTCCGGGAAGAAGGTCTCGTGATCGAGGTCAGTGACGAAGGCTCGGGAATATCGGAGAACGACCTCCCCCACGTATTCGAGCCGTTTTTCACGACCAAGCTCGGCGGCGGCGATTCCCCCCGCGGCACAGGCCTTGGCCTCGCGGTCTCCCTCGGCATCGTCAAAAACCACGGCGGGACCATCGATATCCGATCCGCGCCGGGGGAAGGGTCCACGTTCGCGATCATGATTCCGCAAACCGCGGAGTGAAGGGCAGAATGCAGAATGCAGAATGCAGAATGAAATTCACTGATTTCGAAAACTCAGGTTTTGCAACAAGAAAAATTAGGAGAGAAAGCAATGCAGAACAACGATTTGAAAGACAGGACAAAGAAATTCGCGCTTCGCGTAATGCGCCTTGTTTCTTCGCTTCCGAAAAACAGCGTAGCAACCACGATCGGAAATCAATTGATACGGTCCGGCACTTCTGTTGCCGCGAATTATCGCGCGGCTTGCCGGGGGAGATCGCGAGCGGAATTCAATGCGAAGCTCGGAATTTGCTTGGAGGAAGCCGACGAAACAGCGCTCTGGATCGAGCTACTCATCGAGGGAGAGATTGTCACAGAGAAGAAGCTGTCCAAACTCCTGGTCGAAACGAATGAACTCGTCTCGATATTTGTCGCGTCGCTGAAAACTTCACTGCGAAATAAAGCGGAGAAAGTCAAAAAATGATGGATAGACGAAAGATTCAAACAGATTTTAAGTTCGGCATTCAGCATTCAGCATTCAGCATTCTGACTTCTGCATTCTGAAATCCGCCCTCCGCATTTACTCGTCCTCCTTCTCTTCCAGCGGCTCGCGGTACACAATCAGCATGGATGTGAGAATCCAGCGCTCAGGATTCGGCTGCTGCGCCCGGCGGATTTCGAGGTGCGAGACCCGGAGAAACTTGTACTCGTTCTCTAGCTTCATAATGAACTGGAAAATTTCTTCGCGGGTCATGTTAGGGAGGTTCGACAGTCGAACGCCGTGTTCCTGGAAATGGTATCTCCTGACCGGGGTCGGGTTGTACTGCTCGTACCTTCCCTGGCGGACCTTGTCCTGAATTCCGTTTATCTGCGCAATTCCCTCGACAAGCGAAAGCAGTCTTCCCTGCTGATCCGCGACGTTTTCCTGCCCAGTCCATTTTTTTCGCGCGTCGCGAATGTTGTCGATGTCATAGAACTTCTGCGCCATGTCCCGGACCTGCTTTTCCTCCTCCGACAGAAGCTTCGAATCGCGGCTGTACTTGTACCACATGTACCCGGACGCCGCAGCGAAGAGCACACAGAGGAATCCCATGAAAACCACGTAAAGGAATCCGATGCTGAGAGTTTCGTTTTCGCCTTGCTGTTTCATATCCCGTTTCATTTGAATCTTGGAATCGTGCCCGGAACGCCGGACGGTCCCTCCGCGCCCTGCTGGGCCTCCTGACGCTGTCTGTGGATTTCCTCGTAGTCGAGTTCGTCGAAGGTCAGCTCGACCCGGAACTCGACGGACTCCGCGTCCGCCGCGCGAATCTCGCCCACGATCCGGCTTTCCTTGTACTCTCCGCTGTGCGCCGGGTCGACCTTCATGCTTTCGTCGAGCTGGGTGCGGATCATATCGACTTCGGTCACGTCTCTCGCCAGCGCTCTGACCACGATTGCCGTCGGACTGACTTCGATCTGCCTTACGCTGAACTGCCGCGAAAGCTTCTTCTCCCCGTCGAGTTTCGCTATGACCCGGCACAGCGAGGTGTATCTGTCGAGCGCGGAAGGTACTGGGTAGAACTTCACCCCCGCGGAGTTTTCCTCGCTCCACATTTTCTGGACGTGAGAGTGAAGCTGCGTCACTTCCGACTCGTCCTGGTTTATCGACGGTTTGCGCGTCGCGTTGAGCGCGAAGAGCTTCGTCGCGTTGCTCCGGAGTACTTCCCGCGCCTCAGATACCGTCTTCGCCTCGCCTACGTAGAGCAGGAACAGCATGAACAGAATAAAGCACACTTCCGTCACGACCACCGCGAGCGGCGTCTTGATCTCTTCGAACCTCGTCGGCGGCGTGAATTCATCCGACCGGAAGTTGAACTTCAGCTCGTCGCCTGCGATACCCTTCAGCGCGCAACCTAGCGCGACGTGGCATTCCGCGTCCGCAAGCGGCTTCAGCGCCTCCGGAAGCGATTTTCCGACGCTTTCGCTGACGGTCCACTTTTTCGCGGGCATTCCGAAGCGCTCCTCGATGAAACGCTCGAGTCCGCGGATTCTCGATCCGCCGCCGCAGAGGTAGACCGCGCCGAACTCGATGCCTGCGGGAAGCTGGGTGAAACTCCTGCGAAGTTCCTTCTCGAAAATCGCGAAGAAGCCGTCGTCGGGAATCGCGTGATCGCCAGGATCGAGCACGACTACCTTGAGCGTGGGCTTTTCGTCCGCGGCTTCCTCCGAGGCGCTTTCCGCCTCTGCGCCGCCTTCTGATTTGTAACCTTCTTCCGGAACCTTCTCCGGTACTTTCTCCTCCTCGAACGGTTTCGCGACGCGATCGTAGAACTCCTCCGCTCCGACGTGGCGCTCCATCCCGAGTCTGAACGAGCGGAGAAGCAGCGGTCTGTCCTTGTTTAGCGCGACTACGTTCGTGTACTTCGCGCCTATGTCGACCACGAGGACGTTTTCGTTCTCGATGGACAGGGCGCCTTTCGCCGCGTTGTAAAGCGCGCTCAGGTGCGTGTCGATGAACCTCGGCTCGAACCTCGCATCCTCGCAGAGTTCGAGGGTCTTCCGGATGTCGTTCTTCTCCGCGACGGCGTAGAACAGTTTCGATTTTCCCGCGCTTTCCTCCACCCGCGCCCAGGAAATGTTGATCGCGTCGATATTCTGCGCGAACAGTTGATCCTCGACCTGGTACTTGATGACCTTCTTTATCTGCTCGATGTTCGTCAGAGGGATCGACATTTCGCGAACGAGGGTATCGTCGATCCGCATCGTGATGCAGATTTCCTTGCCTTTGACCTTCGTCCGCGACATCAGCCGGGCAAGGGCGGCGGTAAGCGACAAATGCTCGCTAACCGAATTGTCGGCGGGTTCGATCATTTCGCGGTCGAAACCGACGATCTTGTACGAACTTCCCTTGCCTTTGACCTCGACGAGGTTGAGAAACCGGCTTCCGATGTCTATTCCGATTGAATTTGGCATCTATATTCGTTCGACTGGAAATACTCTCGTCGCGCCCCGAAAACGCTCCATAAAGTCAGTGCATGATAATTGAACGTCCGGCACACATGAAAGTTTAAAGTTTCATTACTCCGGGAAGCTTGTTACCGCTTGATTCGTCTGCAAGTGTCGCTTCGTCCCGGTTGTCTTACAAGATGACGCGGATTTCGACTCCGGATGCGTTCAAAATGCCGCGGAATGGATTTTGCAGACATTCTGCAATTGATTTTACAGGCTATTTCTATAGAATCTGGATATGCTCTAATAGTCCGTGGAAAACGGTGACAGTGTTCAAGGAATCTCAAATCACATGATACCGTAATGATCTCCGCCCAGGACGAACAGCTACTGACAACAGCGCACGGTCAGGGACTCATCTCGAAGGACCAGGAGGAGAAGGTACGCGCGATAATCGTCCGGCTGTCGCGGATGGGGATTCAGAAAGCCGCGTCCGACGTCCTCGTGGAGAAAGGTTACACGACATCGGTCCAGCTCAGTCTGCTTGGGTCGGAGCGCCAGCGAAAGGGAGTCGCGATTCCGGGATACAAAGTCCTGGGCAAGCTGGGCGAAGGCGCGATGGGCGTGGTCTACAAGGCAAGAAGCACAACCACCGACAAAATCGTCGCGATAAAAGTGCTCGGGAAGAAGCACAGCCGGGATCCGAGGTCTCTCAGCCGGTTTTTGCGGGAATCGAAACTTACGCTGAAGCTGAGCCATCCGAACATCGTCGGCGGCGTCGAGGCGAACTCCGCGCAGGGCGTCAATTACTTCGTGATGGAATTCATCGACGGCGAATCCGTCAGCGACCTCCTCGAGCGCGAAGGCGTAATTCCGGAGGCTCTTGCGCTGGAGATCGTCCTTCAGGTCGCAAGCGCGCTAAGCCACGCGGGCGCGGCCGGACTCATCCACCGCGACATCAAACCCGACAACGTGATGATCGACGTCCAAGGCGTCGCGAAGCTGTGCGACCTCGGACTCGCGAAGGACGATAGCTGCGCCGCGGGGCTTACGCAGTCGGGAACGACGGTCGGGACGCCGCACTACATTTCGCCCGAGCAGGCGCGGGGAAGAAGCGACCTCGACACCCGCACCGACATCTACAGCCTCGGCGCGACTCTGTACCACATGGTCACGGGGCAGACTCCGTTTCCGGACGACAACCCCACCGTCGTGATGACGAAACACCTGGGCGAACAGCCGATCGATCCGCTTCAGCTAACGCCTGGGCTTTCCAGGAGCACTGGACAGCTAATCGCGTGGATGATGGAGAAGGAGCGCGAAAAACGGATCCAGAATCCGAAAAAACTCATCGAGGCTGCTACCCTCGCGAAGGAAGGCAAACCCGTGAGACCGCCCACGAAGGGCGTAAAGGCGGTCCGGGAAAAGAAGGCCGACATTTCGACGCCGTCCGCGAACAAGGTCGTCGGAGCCTCTGCGCCTTCGAAGAAAAAGAAGACGACCCCCCGTTCCGCGGGCCGTTCCGCGGGCAAGAGGGTTTCCGTGCGCGCGCTCGCGATCGCCGCGGGATCGATCGCCGCGATACTCCTGATCGCGGTGACGCTTCCGTTCATCTTCAGCACCACAGGCGCAGGAGGGACCACAAGCTCCGGATCGAACCCGAATCTCGTTACGCCTTCCGCCGGGGTTCTTTCAGCGGATACCCCCACGATCTTTGCGGTGGGAGAAACGCCTTTAGTATCTTCCGAGGAGACCGCGGCGCAAAGGCTCGAGGCGGAGGCGCAGCGCGCGCTGCGCGAGGCTCTCTCCTGGTTCGACGGGAACAAGACCAGCTACGTCGAGGCCCGCTCGAAGTTCATCGAAGTCGCAGGCAAGTACAGCGGCACCCGCGGCGGCGCGGACGCCCAGATCGAGGCGGACCGCGTCTACCAGCTCGCTTCGAACGAGGCGCGCGTCGTCTGGAACAGGATGGAACTCGAATGGCGGGATCTTCCGGACTACCGCGAGCGGCCGTGGAACTCGTACTTCATCGAGCTGGACGACTTCGAAAAGAAGTTTCACTTCCTGAGCACTTTCGTCAGAAACGTCCGAGAGAAGCAGGAGCAGATTCGAGGCTACGTGAGCGAGGAAACCGCGGACGTTCTTTTCGAAGCGCAGGTGCTCGCGTCGGATTACAAATTCGACGAGGCGATCGAAGTCATCGACGAAGCGCTGGACGACACCCTGCCCGAGTTCGTGGGCGCTCTCGAAAGGAAGCGCGAGGAAATCATAGGTCGCAGCGAGATCGCAAACGTCAGCAGGGACAGCACCGTCTACAGGGTATTCTGGGCGACCGTCGAGGACATTCTGATCACCGGAGATTTCCGTCGCGCGCTCGATTTCACGAAGTGGATACACTCGGACGAACGGTCGATTTCCATCAGAGCATTCGTCGAGGACGACATCGCGATCGTCGAGACCCTTCTCGGCTGCACCGACCTCGTCGTGCTGAAGCTCCGCACGATAATCGAGGAACGCACTCCGATCGAAAGGGACGGCAGGCGTGAACATCTGATCGAGATAATGCCAACCAACCAGGAACTCAAGTATGGCGGCTTCGACCACCAGATTCTAGTTCGGGGCGCGGAGGAGGGCGCGATCTTTCAGGGCAGAAGGAGCTTCGAGAGGCTCAGCAGGATTCAGCCGGACGAATTCGCGCTGCTCTGCGAGGAAGGCGCGAAAATCAGCTCCGAGCCGAAGGCGAAAAAGGCGCTGATCGTCGCGATGGCGCTCGTTTACCTCGAAGGCAAGCCCGACAGGTTCCGCCGCGCGGTCGAATACCTTGACGACGCGTCCGCGATCTGGGACGTCAGCAAGATCAGAGCCACCGCGATGGAGCGCTGGGCGAAGGAGCTTTTCGCCAAACTGCTCGCGGACGATTCCCTTTCGCTGGATCAGATCACTGAAATTGCCACGATTCTCACCGGCGAACTTTCAGACACGGACTATATGCGAAGCGACTACGAGACCCGCAGGCAAGTGATCCAGCGGAGGCTAGAAACCGCGCGGATCGCAAACCTGGACCAAAGCGCAGGAGCAGAAACCGAGCAGACCGAAGGCCGGAGCGAGCCGCCGGGCCGGAGACCGTCGCGCCTCGGTAGACCTTCGCGCCAGGGCGCAGAAGAGGAGCCGGAGGAAGCTCCGGACCCGGATAGCGGCGCGAACCCTGAGAATTCTGGAAGTGGCCGGTCCGCTCCCGCTCAGCCCGCGCCCGCTCAGCAAGGGCAAGCGGATCCCGGAGCTATCGCGCCCGCAGAGCCCGCCGCGCCTCAGACGAACGCGGGCGAGAACTTCAGGCGCGGACTGACGCGGACCTGGGTCTCGGCGGTGCTCCTGCAGCTTCAGGCGACGCCTCAGCAGCGAAGGGAGATAATGTCGAGCCTCGATACTTACCTCGATTCCCAGGAAGAAATAATGAAACTGCCCGAACCCGAGAAGACCGAGAAACTTACGATGCTCCTCGACCAGTGGGACGACTTCCTTATCGAGACTTTGCACCAGGATCAGCTCCGCAAGCTCTGCGAGATCGATCCCGAAGGCTTTGGCGCCCGTCATCCGGAATGCAAGTAGTCTTCGGACTATTCGGGGCTTGGGCACATTTCCAGCCGGCGACGTCGAACGTTTTCTGTCGCTAATTCGTTACATGAAACTGATCGCTGTAGCGAATCCGGTACACTCGCAGGGGCAGGACCCGTAATTTCCTGCGGGAATCGACGATTCGAAGATTTTGGCGACTGGTACAGGTATTGCTTCAGGATTGACGAGAAAAAACAACCCTCTGGTTCACGCCGCTTCGTAGGACCCAGCTTCGTCCGATGCGATAGCACCGAAACCCAAACACACACTCCTTTAGTATGGTGTCTTTCGAACGCGGCGTGAATCAAAATTTTCGACACTGTTCACCAGAGGGTGCGTCCGCGGATTCAGACGGACAGAATGTTACAGGCTTCCTATGGATTCGTTTCGTCCGGCGGCGTCTCCTCTACCGGTGGAGGATTCTCGCCCGGCGCTGTCGATTCTCCCGGAGCGGTCGACTCCCCAGGAGGCATCGTTTCCGCAGGCGGGGTCGACTCTCCCGGACTCTGCCCGGAACTTTCGCCGGAGGGGTTCGCGTTCTGCGCCGCGGCGCGTTCCGCGAAAAGCTTCGCGAGGTCGTCCAGCCTTGCAATCAGGCCGAGAACGCTGTCGGCGCTAAAGACAATCCCCGGAGCATGGGTCGTTTCAGCATGTGGCGCCGCGGGCGCTGGATTTCCATTCCCTAATGGAGTCGCGACGCCGCCGTTACCATTCGCGGGAGGGCTCTGTGGCTGATTTCCGTTCACTGGAGCCGTCGCATCGCCTACAGCGTTTTCTTCCGGCTGTCCGCGAAGGAGCTTCAGCCAGATCTCGATCCATTCGATCTGCTGCTCCCGCTTTTCTTTCAGCAGGTTCGACGCGTTGACAAGAAGCGACGAGAAGTAAACGAGCCTGCCCTTTTCGAGAAGCTCCTTCTTCCGCGCTTCCGCGACGAGCGGGTCGGAAGATTGAACCGGGTTCCGAAGGGGTTGAATTTCGAACCTGAGCTGATCGAGCATCGCGGCGTCGGCCTTCGTTTCTTCGAGTTCGGGCGTCATCGAGGAATGAATTTCCTGCTTCAGGGTAACGAGCCGCGAAATGAGCTGTTCCGTCAACCTGCGAAACTCGGCTCTCTTCTCCGCGGTAAAGGTCGACGATACGAACGCCTTGATCGCGTCCTCATTGTTCTGGTCCGCATCGCGGTTCACGAGTCTGAAGAGGGCGGCGAGTTTTGCCATTCTCGCAGGGATGGTAACGTCGGTGTTTATTTCGAGAAAGCCGTCGAAAACTTCGGTGTTGGGGGCTGGAAGTCCTTCGGGAATGTTCGGATGGCCCTCGCTCAGGTCTCTTCCCTGTGTGGGCGTAAGTCCGTAGGTTACGGCCTTCCTCGCGATCGACTCTTCGGGCCGCAGAATAGAATCCTGCCGCTGGATTTCGCGCTGGGCTTCCGCGAGTGCGGGGAACGCGGCGGACGAAATCCTCGACGCGCCTTCGATGAACGATTTTCGGTTCGTTATCGCGGTGCGGATTTCAGCTATAAGCTCCCGCAGTTTGCTTTGAAGGGTTCCGAACTCTCGGATCATGTTCTCGGGCGGAACCGCGAGACTCCGCGCCGTCGCCTCGAAGTTTGCGAAATCCAGAGTCTGCTCGTCGAACGTCTCGCGGGACTCGATGTCCGCGCGCGCGCTTTCGAGCCTGCCGACGACCGCGTCGTGGTTCGTCGCGATAGCGGCGATCTCCTGAAGTCTGCTGTTCTCAAGCTCGGTCTTTAGCGCCTGGACGCGCAAATTCGCGTCGATCACGGGTTTAAGTCCTTCCTGGAGCGCGTCGCGGTACTTCTTGTTGATGTCAAGCTCCATCTGATCGTTCTCTTCCCGTGCGCGCAGGATCGCGAGTTCCAGAGTGAAAAGGTCTCCCTCGGGTTCCCAGGACGCCTCGCGATCTTCCGCGGCAATATTCGCGTGGGTTTGCTGGTCGAGAGTCCGTTCGCGCTGAAGCTCCCTCGTGACGTTCGCGCGGGCCTCCGCCTGGCTTACGAGTTCGAGCGCGTGGTTCAGATCGTTCATCGTGTACTTGGCGAACTGGGTCTTAATGTTTTCGATGTCGGTTTCGCGCTGGGTCCGCATGGTCTGGATTCGGATTCGACGCTCGTCCTGCTCGCGCTGGGACTGTATCAGCTCGCCGCGGCGCTGCTCGATTTCGCCGGGAGTGGTTCCTTCGGGACGGACTTCCAGGCTGATCAGCGCTTTAACGGTTCGGATTCCCCCGTTCATTTCGGAGAGCCAGCCTGGAAGGACGATATCGATCTCCCTTCGCAGCATGCTTTCGGTCAGAGTCGATAGATCGATCACAGGCGAAGTCCGCATTCGCGCGAGTTCCGCGAGAGTCACTTCGTACTTCGACTCGGGAACTATGAACTTCAGGAACCCCGGTTCGAGCAGCCTGCTCGTATCGAGCGACTTGCGGTCCGCGTAGACCACGTATCCGGGCGGACGTTCGCCGACGAACTGGACGTCTATCGGAGCGTTCGATGGAATCTTGACGACCTTTTCGACCTCGACCGTCAGCGTGTTGTGAATGGTTATCGCGTCGTTGCGCCATTTCACTTTAACGATACGCTTGCTGTTGTCGTCTTCCTCGCTCACAGGCTCCGACTCGGTCAGATCGGCGATTACGTTTTCTTTCAAATATTCCTCGCCCTTGAAATAATGTTCGATGGTGACGAAGAGAAGCTGGAAATTCGAGCCGGTAACGCTGATCTCTGGCAGCGACAATTCGCTTTCGTTCTTCACGTACAGCGAGTTTTCCTGGAAGTCTCGGTCGTAGCCGGACAGCGAGACCTGATCGAGATGGAACGGCGAAACCTTGATGTCCTTCTGCTCGCCCGTCGACCAGATCACGAACGCAATCATCAGTCCGAGGACTTTGTACCGCAGGTTCGCGAAGAAAAGTTCCTTCAGATTCCACTTTTCCTCGATCTGGATCACTCCCGTAAGACTGCGCTGAAGCCGTTCGGAAAGCTCCTCCGACGTGAGCGACGCGGAGACTTCGCCGCGCTCGGAGTAGGTGATCATCTGCTTGGTTTCGCTCACCGTGATGCACACGCAATCGCGGAGTTTGCTCGCCCCCGCCGCGGCCTGGTGGCGGGTGCCGAGGTTTCGCTTTCGAAGCTCCTCGGAAGGAGTCACCGGAAGCGTACACCCCGCGGCGATCGCGGTATCCTGCTGGATGATGACCGCGCCGTCGTGGAGCGGGCTTGTCTTGTTGAAAATCGCCAGAAGCAGCTCGCTCGATACCCTCGCGTGAAGCTGCGTCCCGGACTGAACATAGTCGCTTAGTCCGTCGTGGCGCTTGACGCAGATCAGTGCGCCGGTCTTCGTCTCGCGCATCCTCGCGCACGCTTCGACTATCTCGCGGATGAGCCTTTGCTCGTTGTAGCCGTTGTCGCTTCTGCCCGCGCTACCTCCGAGCCTTGCCATCATATCGCGAATCTCCGCGGCGAAGAGCACGATCACCGCGATGACCAGAATGTCGAAAATGTTCGCCTTCGACATCAGCGACTGGATGGTCTCGAGCTTGAAAACCGTCACGCCTGCGTAGATCACGACGAGAACGATGATTCCTCTAAGCTGTCTGAGCGCGCGACTTTCCTTGGTAAAAAGCAGAACATAATACACCACGACCGAAAGTATTAATATCTCGACCATGCATCGTAGTAACGTCGCTGCTGTCATTATCGTCGCTCAAGTCGTTCGGCGTCGCGGACCTATTACCTTATTCTACTAGAGAAGGAAGTTAAATAAAGTGAATTCAGGAGGCGCAAAATAATTAAGTTGTCAATTTACGCGGTGGCTCGCGCATCATGCGCGTGGTTTGCTCCCGGACGCGGCAAGCGCAGGCGTGGCGAACCAGATGGAGCAGGGAGAAGGGAGAAGGGAGTAGGGAGTAGGGAGTAGGAATTAATTCAATCTCAAATCCGAAATCTCAAAGAGATAGTTTCCGGTCCATAGTCACGCGCCGACGATGTCCATCGCGTCCGCGATGTTTCCCGCGATCTGGAATTTCCTTTCGAGGCCCGTAAGCTTCAGCGCGGTCGCGAACTCGTCCGTAGGCGAGCAGAGGCAGAACCTTCCGTGGCGGTTTCTGATCCTGCGCTGGAAGTCCGTCAGATCGCTTATGAACGACGAGCTTATGAACTCCGTCTGCCGGAGGTCGAGGACGACCCGCGGTATTCCTTCCGGCTCGATCTGCGCCTTCAGCGCCTCGGCAAGATTTTCGATTTCGATCTCGTCGTCGACGCTTTTCAAAAGCACTCGGACGATCTTCCGCCCGTCCTCCATCCGAATAACTTCCACAAGGTCTGTCATCGCTTTCTCCGGGTAAATTATACATGGCGCTGGGGACAGTCACTACTTTTTCGTAATATTTTGAGTGTTGGTTCGGTAATTCACGTATTCTGCCATCCCCGCAGGATCAGTTCGCCATCTTGAATTTAATTCCTTTGCGCCTTCGCACCTTGGCGTCTTTGC
>JANLHZ010000076.1 GCA_024653775.1 Planctomycetota bacterium
GAACGTCAGCGTCGCGGGTCCGGCGTAACCCGTCGCGACGTTGCCGAGGGAGTCATAAGCAGTAACGGTGACTTCAAGCGTATCCCCCGCGACGTATCCGGGCTGGAGTCCTGCAACGTCATAGTGGTCAAAGTCGCCGGGGATGATAATAACGGCGAGGATGCTTTCAGTTACGAGGGGATTGGTATTGTCGGTGACGGTCAGATCGTAGGTTCCGAGAGTATCGATGAATAGAGACACATTCGATACGCCCGCGGTGAAATCAATGTCGTCCGGAAGCGAAGACGCGCCGCCGAAAGTGAGGTTTGCGAGGTCGGCGCCACTGTAACTCGTATAGACCGCACCAAGCTGATCGTAGGCAGTGACGGTGATATTCGCGGTGTCTCCCGCCTGATAGATACTCTGGACATTCGTGATTTCATAGTGATCGAGAACCCGCACCACCTGCTCGAACTCCCCCGCGCCGATGTCTATGTCGGTTCCGGAGATTCTGTCGTTACCGAAAATATCAAAGTCGCCGCTATCAGGATCGAATATACCTGCATCTATCGCCTGAGACGACGCGGATGGTTCGATCGTCCCCGAAACGAACTCCGGATCGACGTTCAGATTACCGTCTGTGCCGGGCGTGAATCCGGTCGGATACGCCTCGTACCGGACATTGGTGAGCTTTGCGCCGGGTTCAGCGAATAATAGCGAATGACCATACGTCGTGCCGTCTGTGTGTCGGTCTTCGTGGATAGCCGTAGCATTGCCTGATGCGTAGGCGATGGTATTAACAAACGATACATTATCGGTATTCGCAAGCCAGACGACCTTTTTGTGACTGCCCGCAAACGTGTTATTTAATAGTTTAATATTGTCCGCGCGTCCGAGTTTTATAGCGAAGTTACTATTATCGTAGGACGCAGAACTTTCGATGATGACATTTTCCGTGCGACCATCGACGTAAATGCCTCCGCTGCCTGAGCCGGTTACGAGCGCGCGGCGGACGATAGTGTTTTCAATATCAAGGATATCGATCCCGCCGTGATTGGAGTTTGTGACGGCAATGTCCGTGAGTTCAGAGTCATCC
>JANLHZ010000078.1 GCA_024653775.1 Planctomycetota bacterium
GAACGTCAGCGTCGCGGGTCCGGCGTAACCCGTCGCGACGTTGCCGAGGGAGTCATAAGCAGTAACGGTGACTTCAAGCGTATCCCCCGCGACGTATCCCACCTGGAGTCCTGAAACGTCATAATGATCGAGGTCTCCGGGAATGATAGTAATGTCGGCTATGGTTTCCGTAATCGCGGGATTAGCATTGTCGGTGACGGTGAGATCGTAGGTTCCGAGAGTATCTATAAACAACGATACATTCGATGCGCCCGCGGTGAAATCAATATCGTCCGGGAGTGACGAAGCGCCGTCGAAATTGAGGTTTGCGAGGTCGGCGCCACTGTAACTCGTATAGACCGCACCAAGCTGATCGTAAGCGGTGACGGTGATATTCGCGGTATCGCCCGCCTGATAGGTACTCTGGACGTTTGTGATTTCATAGTGATCGAGAACCCGCACAACCAGCACGAACTCCGCCGCGCCGATGTCTATGTCGGTTCCCGAAATTCTGTCGCTACCGAAAATATCAAAGTCGCCGCTATCAGGATCGAATATACCTGCATCAATTGCAGGCGACGACGCGGATAGCTCAATAGTCCCCGGAACAAACTCCGGATCGACGTTCAGATTGCCATCCACCCCCGGTGTGAATCCCGTGGGAAAAGCGGCGCTATTCATGTTGGTCAGTTCCGCGCCGGGCTGCGCGAAAATAAGGCTATGACTATATGTGATGCCGCCAACGCCGTTACTTTCGTGAACCGCGGTCGCATTACCGGAGGCGTAGGCGATGGTATTCACGAAGGAAACATCGTCGGTGTTTGCGAGCCAGACAACTTTTCCGTCGCTTCCAGCAAAAGTGTTATTCAGGAGTTTGATACTGTCGGAGCGACCGAGTTTGATCGCAAAGTTATTGTTATCATAAGAGGCGGAGCTTTCGATAGTGACGTTTTCCGTTCTTCCATCCACGTAGATGCCTCCGCTGCCTGAGCCGGTTACGAGCGCGCGACGGACGATAGTGTTTTCAATATCAAGGATGTCGATACCGCCGTGATGAGAGTTCGTGACCTTAATGTCCGTGAATTCCGAGTTCTCCACGCCGCGAAGATGAAGCCCGTCCTGCCCGGCGTCCGTAATCGATAGACCACGCAGAGTCATAGGTACCGATCGTTCGACGATCTTCACGCCGAGACCTGCGGAATTTGATACGCTTACGTTTTCGATAGTAATATCTTCAGACCTGAGCGCATCGACGCCGTGGCCGAAACTATCCTCGCTGATACTATTCAAAAGATATGAGCGCGGACTATTGTTGAACATTATTCCAACGTCGCCGCCTATAGTCCGCGCGTGGTCGATAGTTATCGATGGACTATAGCTGATCTGGATCGCTGGATTATGGCTGTTTGTAGTGACAGGATAGTTGTCATTCGTGCTCGAAACTATAGCCAGACTATAGCCAGACGACGTCTGCGCCTTATGCACCCTGAACCGCTCGTATTCGAAAATCCCGACGCCCGGATCGACTATAACGCGCACGTTTTCGCCCTGCTGGTAAGGCCATAAGTCATTATGTTTCAGGTATTCGATGGCATTCGAAATCTCCGTGAACTCCGGATAATTATCCGCGGGAAAACTCTGCGATACGAATACGTCCACGTACTCTATTGACGGCGCGGGATATGGTCCGACAGAAATGTATAACGGGTCAAGAAGCATAGTCGTCAAAACGTCGTCGCGACGGCGGAGATCGCTCGTCAGAAACGGAAACATATACAGCGGCGGGTTCTTGTCGATTATATTCGCGACCTTGTTCGGCTGGAGCGGACTATTATTCCCGCTATAGTTCCGCTTTCGAATAAGCGCCATTGCCTGAATGCGAACACCGTCCGAAAACGGCACGCCATATTGATCGAGTCCATCGAAACTATAGCCCAGGTCGATATGAACATAGTCCTTATCGTCGTCACTCGCGTCGTGATCGTGATCCGCGTCATTCCTTTCCGCCTCGGTATAGTTCGTGGTGTTAATGTCCAGCGGGAGCACGCTTTCTATAGTCCGCGATTGTCCGCCCGGCGACGTGATATGCGTCTCCACGAGTACGTCGTATTGATCGGGAGTGTTATCGATATGACGGCTGAACTGTCCTTTAATATCGAAAATGATATTCAGGTCTATAGGCTCGCCTATACCCGGACTATAGTTATTCGCGGTCAAAACGGCGTCATCGACGGTCTGCTTATACCCCACGAGCACAACGTGGCTGAAGCTATTAAGTAGCACGGTTATCGAATTATCTGTTATGTATGCGACTTCGGCTTCCTCTATAGTCCCGTTCGATAGTCTATGCAATACGCCGACGGTCTCGGGGATGTACCCACGATTAAATAATAGTTCCTCATCGAGTGGAATCGATAGTAATACCGGCTCGTTAAATATTATTCCGTGGGGTTCGAGTGAAATCGCGGATGATAGTAATTCATAAAGTTCGTCGAGGTCTTCGTCAAACCCAGGCAGAGCCGCGCCGGTGTCGGCGAGTGAAATTTCTGCTTCTTCCGAGAGCGCGCCTGCTGGAACGTACAGCGACACGCCTTCGAGTGAATCCGCGCCGTCGATGGTGAGTTCGCTTTCGGGAACGAAAAGCCCGCTGACAGAGCCGGGAACGCTTTCAGAGGTTGTAGGAACGTACTCGACGGGCTGCGGCGACTCCAACGCCGCGATCGCCGCCTCGGTTTCTTCGGTCATTTCAACGACAACGAACGGCTCTGATTCCTCGTTTCCGCCCGCAACTTCGCGGTTTTCGCCGTCCAAGGCGTGTGCGGATTCGCCCTTCACCGCCGGGAACGAGGGCTTTTCATCGCCCGCGAACCACAAAAGAAGCCCCGCCGAGAGGGAAACAAGTGTTACGAAGGCAAGAACGGTTACTCGGAGTTTATTCTGCGACTTGTGCGTCATTGATGCTCCTGCGAAGT
>JANLHZ010000102.1 GCA_024653775.1 Planctomycetota bacterium
ATTGAAGCGTCTACCTGGATTTCTGGGTGTGGCACGGGCATCTTGCCCGTGGAAACACGGACGATGGCGGAAGTGCCACGTGGTTCACCGAACGTTCACTTCGAAACTCACGAAGAGAGGAATACTCGGGTGAATTCCTCTCGAAACAGTTCTTTGATCGACTCGACGTCCGCGCGTCCCGGAGCGAGCTTCTGAACGCTCGTCACGCCGCGTCCCTGGATACCGCAGGGGACGATGAGATTAAATCCCTCCATCGAGTTCGTGACGTTGAGCGCGATGCCGTGCATCGTGATCCACCTCGAACACTTTACGCCGATCGCGCAGATTTTGTTCATCTGGGACCAAACGCCGGTGCCGGCTTCGTCACGGTTTCCGAAGATGCCGACTCGCGCGAGTACCTTGATCACAGTCTGTTCGAGGCTGCGCAGATACCAGTGAAGATCCTTGCGATAATTTTCGAGAGCGAGTATCGGATACACAACCATCTGCCCCGGCTCGTGCAGAGTGATCGCGCCGCCGCGGTCGGTTTCGAAGAACTCATAGCCAAGACTTTCGAGATGCTCCCGCGGGAAAAGCACGTTCGCGTCGTCACGCTCGCTCCCGACGGTGAACACCTTCGGATGCTCGCAAAAGTAGACGGTGTCAGGAACCGACCCTTCGAGACGCTTTTTAAGAGTCTCCCGCTGAAGTTCGAGTGCGTCGGCGTACTCGATGAGACCAAGATCGACGAATATAATTTTTCGATCGAATTTCGTCGTCATCGAGTTCAGAAACGTCATCCGCAGGCCATTAAGTGTCGTGTCAAAATAAGTTTACGGATTTCACGCTCAGATTTGCGTCAAGTTCGCTTTGCGTGAAAGAGCGATCCGCAGTCGTAGCCATAGTTACGTCGAGGAATTCGCGACTGAGCGCGGAGTGAAGATGGCGTGAAGATGTGATGTGGAAACGTCAACTTATTTTGACACGACACCTTAACCTCCGGACGAGACGTCCGAAGGCTTTGCGGACGGTGACGTCCGCGCTCCCATTAATAATCAAGCTGCCGTGTACGACGGTTATCGTTGTACCAGCCTTCCGCCGCGCCATAGTCGAGAAACCTGCGTCCCGCGATTGCGCTCATAGCAGCGTAAGCCGCGTCGGTGATGATCGGAACACGATCTGCCTCGCTGGCGTCGTCGACTTCCGAGGTGGAATTTCTTGGACCGCCGGCGTTACCGCCTGAGGGGTTGTTCAGGTTGTTTGCCGCGTTTCCGCCCTGGCCTGCGGGAGCGGCCGCGCCGCCTCCGCGCTGAACCGCGTTACGTCCCGCGGGAGCGTTGTTAGCTGGTGCTGCTGGCGCGTTTCTTCCGGAGTTCCCGCCTGCGGCGTTGCCTCCGCTTTGCGCTCCTGCCTGAGCCTGGGAGTTGCGAGCCGCCGCCGCGCGATTGATTCGCTCCTGCTCCTGCGCGGCCTCGCGATTGATCCGTTCCTGCTCCTCGCGAGCGGCGTCCATCCTGCGCGCGGTATCCGCATCGGCTTCGCGTTGCCTTCTTTCGGTCTCCGACTCCGCGGCACCCGTCGCCGCGGCCTGTCTGCGAGCCGCGTCTTCCGCGATTCTGCGCTCGGCCTCCGCGTGCGCGGCGCGTCCCGCGGCTTCTGCCGCCTGCTGGTCGCCGCTGCCCGCGGTTCCGGAATCCGATCTCACTGTGGTCTGGACTCCGCCTTCGGTTTCAGTTTGCGTGGTCGTGGTGGTTCCGGTCGCCCCGGAGTCCTGGTTCACAAAAGTTCCGGAGGTGGTCGAAGATCCTCCGCTGCTGGACGATCCGCCCGAGGAGCCGCCTCCAGACGAACCGCCACCTGACGAAGAGCCGCCGCCGGTGCTTCCGGAACTGCTCGTCGTGGTCGAACCGCCACCCGTCGATCCGCCCGAAGAACCTCCGCCGCTCTGCATGGTCGGAGCGGACGTGGCCGCGCCGGTCGATCTTCCGGAAACTCTCGGGCCGCTCGACGCAGCGGTGTTTCCGCCGCCTGAGGCTGGATTGCTCCATCCCGCGCTCGGCATAAGAGCCTGTAGAATCGTGTGATAGCTCGGATCGTTTTTCCATTCGCCCATCGTCTCGATGCAGGCCTTCGCGACGTATCCGTTCGGATGGCTCTCGATGTGTTTGGTCATTTTCTGCGCGATCGGAGCTTTCATCCTCGCGTCGATTTTATCCGACCAGCTACGAATCGCCTGGATCACCTCGATGAGCACGCTCGGCCTCGATACGTACACGTCGGTCATGAAAACCTGCATTATGAACTGCCTCGCCCTCTCCGGGTCGCGTTCGTCTTCCGCGGCCTCGGGATCCTGATCTCCCCTGGCGCGAATCTTCCTGACGATTTCACGACATGCGAAATTACCTGTGCTCGCGCGGCTTGTTGCGAACTCCTGGAGTTCGTTCAGTTCCGCCTTGGCGTCGATCAGATTCGCCATCGCTGTCGCTACAAGCTCGCGATCCTGCACGCGGGACCATGCGCGCTGCACTTCGCGCAGAACTTTGTCCTTCGGCAGAACGTTCATCAGCGCGAGGCACGCGGCTTCCGCGACTTCATCGCTTGCATGAACGAGATAGTCCTTCACGGTTCGAATTATCTTTTCATGCGGCGTGCGACCAAGCGTATCGAGCGCTATCGCTATCTCGACCGGGTCGGTCTGACCGCGAACCCTTGCTTCGAAACTTTCGATCGCCTGGTTGGCGGCGCTTTCGGACGCCTGATCCTGCGCGAAGCCTGCTACGTTCACACAGGCTACAAACAGCAGCGAAATTACTATCTTTCTGATCATGAAACACCCCGTCTCAATTTTGGCATGAAATAGTATCGAGTACTATCTTAACAGATTTGGTATGGGAAAATCAAAACAAATCAATACAATGGTAACCGAGTTACCGCGATTTAGGCTACCAAGTCGTCAGATTACCACTGTGTTACAATAATCTGACGTTTATCCGCACTTTTTAGTTCCACAATAATTCTTCGCAAAAAGGATACCGCGATTCATGCAAAAGGCAGATCAAGATACAAAAACACTGGTCAAAGCCATAAAAAAGGAAATCAAGCTGCTTCGGTGTTTCGAACTCGTCGACAGGCGCAAAGAAGCTCTGGGCGACATTGCAGACGACATCGAAGAGCAGGGCGACAAACTTACCGAGGGCGCAGTCATCACCCTCGTCGGTTCCACGGGCGCTGGGAAGTCGACGCTCATCAACGCTCTCGCGGGACGGATCGTCGCGAAGGAAGGCGTCGACCGCCCGACGACCTCGGCACCGAAGGTGTACTATCCTGAGTCGCAAAAATCGGCAGTGAAGGAACTTCTCGAGCGGGCGTCGTTTTCGAGCGATCTCGATCCCGAAATGCTCGTATCGTATCGCCCGGACAAGAACGCGCTCTGGTCGGGGCAGATTTTCATCGACGCGCCGGATTTGAACAGCGTGCAGACCGAGCACCGGGAGATCGTTCGCAGACTCGCAGGCGTCAGCGACGTGCTGATGGTCGTCTTCCACCGTCAGAGCATCGTCGAGGAAGCCGCGACGAGTTTCATCGACGATTTCGTCAGTCGTCGTGGGGTGGTGTTCGTACTCGGGCGCGCGGACGAAGTCGCGGACGAAAACCGCGAGACACTACGGAACCAAGCGCGGGAGTTCGTGAAGTCGCGCTGGAGCGTCGAGGGAGATACAGGACCGCTGTTCGTCGTCTCCGCAAAGCAGGCGCAGACCGAAGCCCACGGAGGGTTCGAGTTCGCGTCCCTCGTGGCGTGGCTCCGGAGGTTCCACCAGACCGAGATCGTCGAAGGCGTGCGAAGGCGGAATTTGCAGGCCGGACTCGACAAACTCAAAAACGAGGTCTCGACGCTACGCCGCGAAATCACGCCAAGACTCGATGAGGCGGAACTTGCGTTCGGCGCGGCGCTGAAGAATCTCCAGACGAGGCTGAGCGCCGATTTCGGACGCGGTCTCGAAGCCCGCAGGATCGACGTCGCGACGCTGCTTCTTTCCGCAATAGGCGATCGCTGGAACGGACCCGGCGGATACATCTCGAAGGCCGGCCAGGCGTCGCTGCTCGGCGCTGGCGTAGGGACTCTCCTCGCAAGGAGAACAATCATCGGCGGACTCGCGGCCTTCGGCGCCGGAGCGGCGATCGAGAAGGGCGCGGAGTATTCGATGAAACGCAGGCTCGAATCGCCTGACGAGCTGATCCTGAGCGCGTCCGAAATCCAGAACGTCTGCGAAAGCGAGGTCCTGCCCGTAAAGCTCCGTCTGATGGACCTGGGCGAAGTGGACGAACTGACGGAAGCCGTCAAGCCTGGAGCGATCGTCGGGAACGTCGAATTCACCGCGCGAAGCGTGTGGACGGACGCGATTTCGAGAGACGTGCCCGAGTCGGCGGAACGCTGCTCGAAAGGAGCGATGCGCGCGCTGAAGTTCATACTCGATTCGCCCGTGTACGGAATCGCGATCTACGCGCTCTACCGAATATTCACGCAGTACTGGACGATCCGCCCCGCGACGTTCGACTTCATTCTGAACACGTTCATCATCGTCGCGGCGTACGGCTTTCTGCTGCGCACCCTGCTGAAATTATTCGCGAACCTCCGCGCGAAAGCGGTTCTGCGCGGAGTCCGCGACACTTTCATCGCGGCGATCGCGCAGTCTCACAAGCGGACCCACGGCGATTTCATTCGCGAGTCGAAACGATTCCGCGATTCCTTCGACCGTCTGCTTTCACTCTGTAGGGCAGATCGCGCGGCGAGCGTATCGGACTCGCAGAGAAGCGCTCCCGCGGAAAACTCTGCGCCGGAAGCAGCGTCATTCCAGCCCCACTAAAGCAGCATAGTACATTTTATTCGTGCCGTCTACGAATTATTCGTACGATTGCGTCCCGAACTTTTATAATCCGCATCCTCGACGAAAATGCGCCGACGAGACGGCTGGCTACATCGCTTCCAGAATCCGCCGCGCGCGCTTTTCGACGCCGTGGTTTTGGATGACGTACTCGCGCAGTTCCGACGCGTCCATCGCGCGCTTCGATTCGTTCGCGAGCGCGAGGTCGATCCTGCGCCGCAGGTCCGCGATCGACGTGAACACCGCGGGCTTCACTTTCGGAAACAGCGCGTCGATGTCCCTACGATAATCCGTAAGCAGGTAGCCACCAGCCGCGGGCACGTCGAACGGGCGCTGGTTGAGTCCGTGCTGAAGCTGAAGAGCGCTGACGTTCAGCGTTACCTTCGACCTGCGGTACAGATCGAAAAGCTCCGGGCCGTACGGGAACCTCGGGCCGAGCTGATTTTCCCGCAGATGTGGTTTCCAGTCCTCGTCGCCGAAGACTTTCAGGTCGTAGTGTTTTGCAAGGTTCTCGATGACGTCGATACGATACTTCGCGCCCGCAATCCTTCGAACCGCGCAGGCGAATTCGGAGAGATCGTTCCTCGAACTGAATTTCATCTCTGCGCCGACGTCGAGGAGCACGGCCTGCACCACCGTCTCCGGCTCGTAATGCGGAAGCCTGACGAACTTCTGCGTGAACTCGTCGAAGAGATATTCCGGAGTCCCCCACTTCTCTGAAACCTGCGCGATCAGGTCCGCGGTGATCGACTTCGACGACGTTCCGACGAACAGCACGTCTGGACCGCTCACGTCGCACTCCTGCGCAGGCGGTGGAATTTTCGAACAGTACGCCAGCGGCAGGAAATGAACGTTCCGGAACCCGAGTTTGCGCAGGCCTTTTTCCCAGGCGGAATCCATCACGAACGCGAACAGCAGTTCGTACGCGAGATCGCCGATCGCGCGGTTCTTCTGCACGCTCCAGTGAAAAAACGGCTCGAACGGACTATCGACGTACCAGACCGCGATTTTGACTCTCGCGTCCTTAAGCAGCGAGGCGAGGTCTCCGGCAGGATCGAGGCCGACCGCGTTGAATGTCACGTAGAGATCGAGATCTCCGGCGATTCTCGCAATCTGCCTCGCGTCGGAAACCATCCTTCCGTCGGATTTGATTTCGCCGAACATTTCCACGTCGTGCCCGAGACTTCGAAATGCGTTCGCAAGGTCCTCCGCGAGCAGGACGTAATTCTGAACCGCGATTTTCATTCGATCCATCGTACATAAAAAAAGCGGGACCCGATACACGGACCCCGCTTTCAATATTCATTCGCGCCGGATTACTCCGTCGCGGCTTCTTCCATCACTTCTTCGAAGCGATCCCGCGCGGCTTCCCAGTTCTGGGTGCTGCCGATGCCGGAGAAGACGAATATCCACGACCCAGCGCGAACGTAGGTCTGGCGGTAGTATCTGCTCGTGCCGCCTACGGTGGCGGTGAACTGAATCGTGAACGCGTCGCGCTTTCCGAGCTTTTCGTGGTCGGTGGAGAACAGCTTGAAGTCCCTCGTGCGGCTGCTGATCTTATGGACGACTTCGTCGCTGAACTTCTGCATATCGACGCGTCCTTCGAGGAACACCTTCTCGACGCGGATCGTTCCCTCGCGTCCGCTCAGAACGATCGGGCCGTAGTTCTGCCGGCTGCTCTCTTCGTCGAGCGTCCAGCCGTCCAGCAGCGGAACTTCCGCTCCAAGGTAACGGTTCTCGAAAAGCTGGAGTCCGTGGCGGGCCGGGTCGTTATAGATTCTCGAAATCTCGGGAATCCGATAGCCTTCCTTCTTCAGCTTAAGCTCGCCAACCTTGTTTCGGATGTCGATGTCGCTTCCCGGAATTCCTTCCGCGATGACGACGTCGTTCCCAGTCCGAGTGATGTAGTATTCGAGTCCATCCGCGGCGTAGACGAAAGTGTTGCCGCGTGGGCGAACTCCGGTGACTCCGCGCTTGTTTTCGAGCACTGAAACGTAGCTCGTCGCGAAATCCTGCGCGTCCTTCTCGGTGTCCCATGTGGTCGCCCACACGAGAATCGCGACGCCGTCCTCGTTCTCGACGCAGTAGTACTTGTCGCCCTGCCATCCCTCTGCGATGTCGTTCGCCTTGTCGGCCTGACCATGATAGCGATACATAAGGCGCATGTCGAACTCTCCGAGGGTGTCGGAGCCGAGCAGTTTCCAATCGTCGCCGAAAACGTCGTGGATGTTCTCGAAGTCGATCTGGGTCGGGTCTTCGCGCTTGTCACCGAAGAATTTCTCTTCCGGATGAAGAACCTGCTCCATCGAAGCGGGCGGATTCGCGAACGCAGCGTCGACCGCGGCCCAGCCGCCGTTACGATAGAGCTTCCAGGTGAAGTCGAATCCCCAGGTGTAAGGAACGATGATCGATTCCTGCAGGTAAAGCGGCACTCCGTCGAAGTTTCCGGACGCGCGGGCGTTGCCCTGGACCGAACCCCTCGCGGCCTGATCCACGCCGGCCTCGTTTCCGCGGAAGACGAACATATACTGCACGCAGCTCGCATCGCCTTCGATGAGGCACTTGAGCGCCTGATTCTGGTCCGAGGAACCCTGGATGCGCTTCTGGAGGTAAAGCAGGTCGTAGTGCTGATCCTGGCAGGCGTGGTGAAGCTCGTGGGACATCACCATCTCGCGTTCGGTCGTTCCCATCATCCGCATCGCGAACTCGTTTGCGATCTGCTCGGGAGTCGGGCGCTCGTTTCCGCGTTCGACGATGTAGAAATGCTTGGTCTCCGGATCGTAGAAACCCGCGACCGCGCCGCCGTAGAGGTTCGTGTAGGCCTGAACGAGGTCTACGTCCTTTTCGAAGAAGCCGAGCATCCAGTACGTCGTAAGCTCGCCGTGGATGACTTCGTCGTTTACTTCCTGCGCGATCTGCTCGCCGAAGTAATCGTGAAGCTCCTGACGGGTCTTTATTCCCACCGCGACTTCGTGTTCGTAATTTAGTCCCCTGATGCCTTCGTTCCTCGTAATGATCTGACTCGCAAGACCTTCAAGCTCCTGCTGTGTCTGCGCGAGCGCCGAGTCCGCGCCCAGTGCGATGAATGTCAAAGCGAAAATCGCTGCAATGAATCGTCTCACGACCAATCCTCCTTAAAGACTATTCTCTAAAAAATGAAAACGTTTTTTCGAATGGAACAACTGTAAACCCGCCACCCTAACTAAACCAAGGAAATTGACAAAATTACCTCGATCTGACGAGCAGTTCCCGCCACTCCGGACGTCCCGCAAGCACGGGAGTAATGTCCTTCAGAAACCTTATCGCGTCCTCCGGATACCCCGCGGTTGTTTTCAGGTTCGGTATCAGGTTTACGAAGAAGTCGTTGATCCGTTTGACGAGAAGCTCGCGAACGTACTTGCTTATCATGCTCGAAAGCGCGCACGGAAGCGAAGTCTGGTCCCCCTTCACCTTGAACTTCACGTCGAGGAATCTGTCTTCGAACTCGACGCGGTAATAACTGACCTTGTCCGTCTCCTCGTAGCATCTGATCTTCTGCGCGGCTTTGAAGGTTTCGAAAAGGAACTTGCCGTAGTTCTTTCTTCCGCCGAGTCGATCCACGGTGAGGAGAACCGCGTGGTACTTCCGCGCGAGGGATTTCATGTGCGACGCGACCGCGCCTTCAAGCACCGTCGCTTTGTTGTCCGACTTCTCGACTTCTTCGTTGAACTGCTTCGCCTCGATTATTTTCGACCTCGCGCCGAGGAAGGTCACGCCGAGCGCCTTCATCGGCAGGAAATCGAACGGAAGCCTGCGCTCGATGTTGTCGATCGTCGTGTGAACCGGGATAGCGATATCGAGATTCTCGTACCACGGATAGCACGAGAGTTCCTTCGAAGCCCCCTCGCCCAGCGCGTCTATTAGAATTTTGACGGTGCTGAATTTCCTGTCGAGAAACCTGTATGACAAATGACACAACACCGCGAGTTCGAGCCGGGTTCTGAGCGCGCCCGTGGCGGTCACTTTCTTCGAGTCGCAGACGACAAGCTTTCCGTATTTGTCCTTCGGGTTCTTTGTGATCGATTCCGCGAGGAGTTCCCACAGGTCGCTTTTCATATTCTCGCTTCTGACGCTGTATGAACTGCAAGTCACCACCAGCGGTCCGAGCGTCGGCCCGTATCCCGCCTCGTCGATCCCCGCGAGCGTCACCGTCTGCGGCAGCTTGTCGAACCGCGACGCGAGAGTTTCCTCGCCGACCATTTCGAGCAGATGCTCGGGCAGGCTCGTCTTCTTCGAAGGCTTTGACGAAGCGCGCTTTTCCATTTTCGACTTTTGAATGCTGTCTTCCGATTTTAATCCATCGCCTGCGGTTCTCACCATCATTTTTCCTTCTCAGGACTGAAGTTGCTGAAAACAACCCCAGACTTCCCGTCAGCGTCCGCGGCGAAGTTCGAAAGCGGATGTGCCGGTCGCTTTCGAAGCGCCCGGCACGTCTCCGCCCATAGCAGGCGGGATGGCAAAGCGTAAACCTACCTCTTCAGAAGCTCCGCCCGGAACTTCGCTACCGTCGGCTCCTGAATCCTCGTTCCGAGCGCGCGGGTCAGCGCGTCGAAGCCTTTTCCGAGCAACTCAGGCTCGTCCGAGTTTTCGATTCCGGACAGATAATCGAGGAGCCGCGTTACCGCCGCGCGATTCGTGTACGTCGCGCCCGATTCGTCCTTCTGCTCCGCATCGAATTTTTCGACTGATAGAATCGTCCCGACGGCTTCTACGGACGCGCTCGCGAGGGTCCAGTCCGCGTCGGAAAGTTCGCATCCTTCGAGGACGTCGAAGACAGTCGAAAGCGCTTCCACCGCGCCTAGCTGGCCCAGCGCGGTGATCCCCTGGAGCTTGAACGAAATGTTTTCGCTTCTCGGGATCGCCTGCATCAGCGGTCCGACCGACGTTTTGCCGCACAGCACGAGCACGTCCCCCATCCGCTGCATCGCAATGTTGTCGAGCGGATACTTTTCGCCGTTCATTACGAAGATGTAGAGCTTGATCTCGTCCGCGCCCGAGTCCTCCGATTGTTCGACGACCTTTTTCAGCGCCATCACGACGTCGAGCTGTCTCTTCGGACTGAAGGTTCCGAGGGACTCGCCTCCCTCGCCGAGAAGGATGTTGATCAGCGTCGCCTGTAGAACCTCGGTGCCCTTTTTCGTTCCGAGGAGTTCTTTCACCGCCCGTTCGAATTGAAAATCGCTTCCGTAGACGAGGTCCCGCGCGCTTTCGATGATGATTCCCCACTGCCAGAGCTGCGTCCTCGCGTTCTCGTCCGCGAGCGCGACCTTTGCGAGTTCGAATACCTCCCTCGGGAACTTGCGCCTGACGACCACTGTGAATCCCGCTTTCTGGTTCTCCTCCTCCAGTCTGACACAGGCCTGTTCGTGGGTTTCGATGATCGTTTTCGCGAAGCTCCAGTCCGAAGGATTCGCGCTCGCGAATTTCGAAAGCACTTCACCTGCGCTCATCCCAAGCTCCGGCGCGCTGATGACGTAAATCTCGTCGTCGGCCTCCGAGGTGGAACTACAGGCGCCGAGCAGGGCCGCGAGAGCTGAAAGGCAAAAATAGATATGTTTAGACATCGCGTTCTGAATATTCGTCTCTGGCGGGGTGAAACAAATAATACCAGCGATCCAGAGGTTTCTTAATTCCTAATTCTAATTCCTCAAGTTGACTGACTTTTTTTCGATGATTCAGTGGAAATAGGTATCTGTTTGGTGAACCACGATAGGCCGGAACGTCCCGACTGGTCCAAAGTGTGGG
>JANLHZ010000055.1 GCA_024653775.1 Planctomycetota bacterium
TCCGCGAGCCTCTGCGTCCTCTGCGCCTCCGCGCTGCAGAATTTAGGATACCGACGTTTTTAACTTTTTTGTTCTGACGCTCACGCTGATTTGTAGTGAGCAGTGTCCGATTTTCGGTAAGTTATTATTGTACGCGTCCTAACCCCGAGGCTCGCTCAGATTCGCGAACACGGGCGCGAAGTATCGGTAAAGACTCTTGTTATTCCGGATGCGGTGGACCTTCTTTATCATCGACTTGCCGAGGCCGGATTCTTCCTCCTTCATCGAAATGGGCGCGACGTCGTCCCAGCCGTTCGGATTCGGGTATGCGTAATACGGGTATTCCTTCGGAATGCCGCGGATGAACGCTACCTTCGGGAGCTTCATCTGGCTCATCGCGAGATACGCGCGGTGCATTCCGTCGCAGATGATGAACTTGATCTCGCCATTCGCTTCGATGCTCTCCTCGATGATAATCGGGAGAAGACCGTTCCAATCGCTCGATCCGTCCACGCGGTACTCTACGAAGCCTTCCAGATCGAACATATCGACTCCGTGGCGTTCGAGTTCGAAATCGAGGTGCATCAGCGTCTTCACCTGCGACTCGAGCACGTACCTCTGCGGCGGCGCGAACTGCCGCGGGTCGAGCCGCTCGACTGAAATCGCGCAATCGCGGTAGATCTTCACCGCGGAATTTTCCTTCAGCGTGACGCTGCGAAGCCCTGCGATCAGTTCTTCCCGCGTCCGCACCCTTACTTCAGTAATTTCGAATAGTTCCGGCATTATCTCCCTACTTTAATTCGATTCCGCCGCCTGCGCAATTCTTCGCTGTCGTCGATGAAGCAAATTCATTGGATGATCGGGTACGGATCCACGGAATAGTACAAATAATTCGTAGACGGCACGGATTAAAAGTACTGTCAGCGGTCATCGGGAAGCATCGCGCCCGCGGGTATCGCGAGAGTTTCGAGGTGTTTCATCGCGTCTTCGTACCGCTGCGCGCGGATTTCCGGAGTGCTTTTGCCTTCCGGATCGCTCCAGTCCCGCCCGTTCGAGAACGGTTCGTCCCAGCCCTCCTCCACAGCCTTCGCCTTTATCGCTGTGCCGGGCGCGAGGTAGCACTCGTTGATGTTCGAAATGCGATCGATGAGTTCGCGGTTCTCAGAAAGGAAAACGAGCGTCTCCCGGAATTCCTCGTCCGTCTCGCCCGGATAGCCGAGGACGAGGTTCAGATGCGTCTCGATCCCCGCGGCCTTGATTAGCCGCAGATTCATCTTCGCGGTGTCGATGTCGAAGCCCTTCGCCATCGCTTCGACAACGCGGTCCGACCCGGATTCGAGGCCGATGATGAGGCAGCGCGCGCCGGACTTCTTCAGCGCTGCGAGAAACTCCGCGGACATGTCCCTGCGGAAGATTGCGTTTGCGCCCCACTCGATGTCGAGGCGCTCGTCCACGATCGCGCTCGCGAATTCGAAAAGCGCTTTCGGGTTCGCGTTCAGCGCGAGGTCCGCAAAGTCGAAGGTCCGGATTGCGTAGCGTTCTATCGCGATTCTGATCTGTCTCGTCATGTGATCGCTCGGGTGCGCGCGGAACTTCGGCCAGAGTTTTATGTCGTTGCAGAACGTGCACCTTCGCACGCATCCACGCGAAAACAGTATCGGCGCGACCTTGTACTTCCTTCCACGGGGGTCGAACTCGCTGAAATCCGGAATCGGGAGGTCTTTCGTTTCAGGCAGCCGCGAGTCGTACGCGACCATTGCGTCGTGAAGTCCGTTCTCCTCGAAAACCACGATGCCGTCGTACTCCCCCGGCGCGGCGCGCTTCGGCCTGCGTTCGGCGAGGACTTTCATCACGCGTTCGCCTTCGCCCTCGACCATCCAGTGCGCGACTCCCGACCCTATCGCGGCGCGGGTCTCGCGAAAGCTCGCCGCGGGGCCGCCGATGACGACGACCGCGTCCGGGAACATTTCCCGCAGCATCCTTATCGGCTCCCGGACCCACGGGAAGCTGTTCACGATGGCGCTGATTCCGATGACGTCCGGCGGCCTGAAGATCGAGCCTTCGAAAAACCCGCGGATTGCGCGCATCAGGTCCGCGGCTTCGAGCGACTTGTCTGGAGGATCCCAGGCTTCATGGCTGAACCGCGCGAACACGCGGCCCGCGTCTTCGAGATCGAGCGCGGTATACACGAACTCGTTCAGGTCGAGCACGTCGACGTTCGCTTCCGTTTCCTTCAGCGCACCGATGATGAACGACAGCCCGAGCGGCGGCATGGAAACGCTCCAAGGCGGAGCCTGGATCAGCAGAATGTTGGTTTTGGCTTTCAATCTGAGGCCTGTAAATATGGACGCGCGATACGTCCGCCCGGAACCCGACGGTGCGGTATGATCGCCAAGGCTTCATTTTAACCTTTCGCTATCACGCTGTCCGCTTTCTTCAGCCCGGCGAGCTTCTTTCCAACCGGAACCGCGACCCCGTGCCAGAGCAGCGCCGCGGAGAACAGGATTGCGATTCCGTGGTTGACGTATCCCCGCTCGATGTGGTCGTGGCACACCGCGGAGCTTGTCGAAAGCAGAAACGCATAGCCGCTGAAGTAATAGTCGACGAGGACTCCTCCCGCGACGGCGGTCGAAATCAGCCCGACGAGGTAGAGCGCTGTCCCGCGGGTTCCGAGGATCGCGCGAACCGCCGCGAGGGTCGTCAGATTCGTCGCGGGTCCGGTAAGCAGAAAGATGAGTCCAGCGCCCGGCGAAAGCCCGCTTGCGATCATCGCCGCGGCGAGGGGGGTGCTACTTGTCGCGCAGACGTACAGCGGAACCCCGATGAAGAGCGCGAGTCCAATGGTCGCCCAGTAGGGAACGTTCAGGTTCTGGAGAAAGTCTGGTTTAACGAACATGAGGATCAGACCCGTGAGCACGAATCCGACGACCAGATGCGGCGCGAGCGAAACGAAAAGGTCGGTGTACGCCCACTTCGCGCCGAAGAATACCCCCTGCACGAGTCCGCGCTTATTCTTCTTCGCTTCTTCCGCGGCTTTCATCTTGCAGCAGGCGTGAACCTCGGGCACGGGAGGCTGCGCTGCGTCGCGGACGCCGAAGACCAGTTGAAGCACGCCGCAGACCATCGCGGAAGCGAGCGCCGCCACGACGCGGAACAGCACGAACAGCGGATGAAAAAACGCGAAGCTGAGCGAAACCGAATCCGGCCCCGTCTCGGGAGTGGAGATGAGGAACGCGCTCACCGCCTCCCGGCTCGCGCCCTGTTTTCGAAGCGACTGCGCCACGGGAAGCACGCTGCACGAGCAGAGCGGAAGCGGCGCGCCGATGGCGGTCGCGAGGAATATCGAACCAAAGGACGATTTCCCGAGGAGTTTTCCGATCCTGTCTTCTGCTACGAATGCCTTGATCATCCCCCCGATGAGAAAGCCGACGATCAGTAGCGGAGCGCTTTCGAGAATGACTTCATAGATTTCCAAGTAGACTCCGTGTCATTGACATATACAAATCTTACACCCGATGTTAACAGGTTTACAATAGTCAGTTATTCCTTTGCTGTCCCCGGCGGATCGATCCCGCGGCGCTCTTTGTTCGTATGCGCTTGCCGGCGCCCCTCGCACTTTTCACCTCCGGAAGTTCGCCGCGGACCTGGCTCCAAAAATACCAAAATTTGTTTGTAAGACCACGGGGGCGTAACTACCATAACCCGCTTGTATTTTCCCGTAAGAAAGCGAAGGCGAAGAGATGGCAGTTCCAAAAAGAAAAATGAGCGTTTCGCGCACGCACAGCAGAAGAGCCCACGACAGTCTCCGCGCGGCCCTTCTTGTGGAATGTCCCCGTTGCACTACGAAGATCAGACCTCACCGCGTGTGCTCGTCCTGCGGCTACTACAAGGGGAAGCCCTGGATCAAAGCCGCCACGTAATGCCGGCCCGGACAAGACTGTAAGATGCGGGGATAGTCGAACGCAGGGGAAATCAAAATGTCTGTCGCAATAGACGCAATGGGCGGCGACAACGCGCCCCACGATGTCATAGAGGGAACCCTTTCAGCCGCGGAGGAGCTTAAGGAGCAGAGCTTCATCCTCGTCGGCGATCGCGTCAAGATCGAAGGCTCGCTGATGGGCCGGGAACTCCCGTCCAACGTGCGGATACACCACGCGTCGCAGGTCGTCGGAATGGACGAAAGCATCGCGATGACCGTGAAGGAAAAGCCGGACTCGTCGATCAAGGTCGCGTGCGATCTCGTCCGCGCAGGCGAGGCTTCAAGCGTGATGAGCGCTGGACACACCGGAGCCGCGACGGTCTGCGCGACTCTGCTTCTGAAGACTCTTCCAGGAATCAAGCGCCCCGGGATCGCCGCGGTTATGCCAAGCCTCACGGGGCATGTGGTTTTCATAGACGTCGGGGCGAACATCGAGCCTAAGCCGCTGCACCTTTACCATTACGGCCTGATGGGATCGATGCTCGCAAGGAAGATTCTCAATAAGAGCGAGCCGACCATCGGGCTGCTCACCATTGGCGAGGAGGACTCGAAGGGCACCGGGCTTGTGAAGGAGACACATGCGCTGTTCAAGAAGTCCGCGCTGAAGTTCCACGGAAACGTCGAGGGCAGCGATCTTTTCAAGGGAACCACCGACGTCGTAGTCTGCGACGGCTTCTCGGGCAACCTCGTGCTGAAGACCGCGGAAGGTCTCGCGAAAGTGATCATGAAAATCATTCTGGACGCGATCAGCGCGGAGAACATGGATTCCGAGGCGATGAGCCAGCTTTTCCCGATGATGATGAAGGTCAAGAAACGCCTCGATTACAAGGAATACGGCGGCGCGCTCCTCCTAGGTGTCCGCGGCAACGTCGTTATAGCGCACGGCAAAAGCGACTCGAAAACGATTGCGAACGCGATCCGTTTCACCGAGACAATGCGAAAAGCCGGTGTGAACGAAGGAATCTGCGAAGGGCTCGAGGACCTCGGTTCGTAGCGCATATTCCTTTCACGACTAACAATTGTTAATGTTAGTTACTTCCGTCATCCCGCGTCGACGCTGTAGATGGTGGTGCGCATCTCGCCGGCGTCGTTTTCATCGAGGGACTGGTAGTACACGCGCCCGTCAACGTGCCAGACGGGATTCCAGTTGCGCGGATTCTCGCCGGAAGTCAGGATGACGTGCTGGCCGCCGCCGAGAGGAATGCGGCAGATATCTTCGGCCATAATGTCCATTTCTCCCGGTTCGGCGTATTTCCCCGCAGTGGCGAACACGACGTAATCTCCGTCCGGCGACCACGAAGGCGTGATCGCGCTGTAGAGGGTTCCGCCGTCATAGATTTCGGTCCTGCCGAGACCGTCTGGCTTCACGTAAGTGACGCTGCGCGTGACCTTGTTCTCCATCGAATGCCGGCGGACGTTTTCGAAAATTATCAGCGGCTCGTACCTACGCGAATGCCGCGACTTCGGCCTCCAGGAAGGATGCATTCCCGAGCCGATGTCGGTGTAAGGTCCAGCGCTGACGGAGAACGGGGTTTCATTTTCCGTTGCTTCGGGGCCGGGGAACATCGCCAGCGCAACAAGCGGATTTCCGATTGGTGCGAACGCGTCCATCTCCCGCGGCTCTTCCGGCGCGGTGTACTTGTACTCGATGCTCAGATCGACGAGCACAAGAAGGTACAAGCCCTGGGTTGCGTTGTAGGTGTGATACACGAGTTGGTAGCCGTCGTCGTAAAGCGGCGACCACGACGGATGCCGGTTGTCTTCTCCGGGAAATCCGTCGGACACGCAGAGGAACTGCCTCGTATCGTGCATCGGCGCGACGAAAATCTCCCACTTGCCGCGCATGTCGCTTGCGTACGCGATGTATTTTCCGTCTGGGCTCACCGCTGGATCGCGCTCGCTGTGCATCGGATCGAACGTGATCTGCGTGACGCTTCCGCGATCTCCCGAAGAAGGCGACTTCGCGTAAACGTTCGTCGTGCCCTCGGTGTCCTTGTCGGAAACGAAAAACAGCATCCAGTTCGAAGATTCGATATCCGCCATCCCGGAGGAATCGACTTGACCTTCGATCATCCTTCCGAACGCGGGATACGAAGCGTTCCAAGAATCCGGCGTGTGGACTCCGCGCCTGCCGGAGCCGCTACCTGAGGGACCGGTTCCACGGTCGGATTCGTCCACGTAAGGCGTTTCGTCCGGAGCCGTTCGCGGAGCTTTGCACGAAACCGAGAAAACGAGAACCAAAATTGCCAGAGCAGAGTAAAGTCGCATAATTGTATTCCGGGATCGGTCTTTTTCGAACTTGCGAAGAGTATTCTATATTCGACCGATCCCGGCTGCAACATTAGAAAAAACACCGTAGTCCTTTAGTTACACCCGATGGCGTCAAGAAACGGAACTGTGTCTTTGTTGTCGAGCTGGCTGTTTGGGATCGAAGTTACGGGAGTGCCATTCAGGTTAGCGTTTTGGTGCGCGGGAGGGAAATTGTAGACAATTCCAGCCTCGGCGGTCATCAGCGTATTGGCCCTGTGGGATGGACCAAGAAGAATGTGCCCGAATTCGTGCGCTATCGCCCGCGACAAAAAATCTTCATTGCCGGGGCGCGGATCCCAGGCCTGTTCGTCGAGGAACATGCCTGTCTGTTTTCGCACTGGTTTTTCTGGAACCGTCAGATCGTCTACCGTGACGTTTCCAGCGCCTGTACCCTGCAACGTTTCATCTGGAATATCCCAGCCCGTAAGTCCATATCCAGCCGCGTCGTGAATGTTTGTGACGCCGTTCCTGTCGATTGTTTGAGCGACGATATTGTGGACGACGTACACAGGTATGCAACCCGGTGTTCCGTTCGACGAAAGCAAGGATGGAAGAGAAAAGTTCGGGTACGGATCGCCTCGCTGGCCTGGCTGGATGCCCTCCGCGTCGAAGGTCCCCGGATTCATCAGTGTGTTGCTTACCGGCGTATTGTCGAAAAGGAAACCTCCTGGTCCCCTTTGTTCGTCCCACACGTCCGTCACCACTTGATAATCGTCCGGGATTCCATCGCCATCGGTATCGACGTGCGTAAACACTTCACGCGCGTGCTCCGGGCGAAGCGCAACAAGACGCATTGAAATGCTGAAATTGATGCAATGAACTCCCCAAATCTGGTTCAGTCGCGAGGTAATTAGATTAATGTTCGCTGCGTTCGGAACAACGCCTCCTCCCGGTCCTGTGGTCAGCAACACCTGGGCAAGCTGGGAACTCGGGTTGAGACCTCCATTCTCGTTTGTGAGTATGATAAAACAAAGATTGAATTTGCACTCCTGTCGATACCACGTTTTCCAAATTTTTGAGTCTACATTCACACTTTCTATCGGACCTCCCACTCTCGGGGATCTGATTTGCGCCTCCGTGACAGAAACTGTGATCTCCACGGTATGATTGGAATCGCGGAACAGCGGACTCCCGTTGGATATTAACACGATGTCGAACTCGATGATGTTGTCCGGATAAGTCCGGGAGTTCGAAAACGAAATTCCATCGGTAACTACATCCTGTCCCACACCAGTAATGCCCTGATCTCCGAGCGAAACAAAGAACGTCTGCGGGAACCCGCCTTCTACTATGAGGGAGACCTTGTAATCGAATCGCACGACGGAAACTGCGCTATTTCCGTTATCGGTAAAAACGACTCGATAACGCCACCTTGTTTCATTGTCGCACTTCAGCGTCGGACCCGTGAGCGTCGCCTCCGCCGTTACGGTTTTGGAAATCGGTGGGTTTTTGGGAGGACCGACGAATATGAGAATCACATCCTGAAGCGTCGGGACTCCCGGACAATCGGGACTCGAAACGAAGCTCAGATGACCATGCCCCGTCCTGTCTCCGGTTATTTTAGCCACCTGGAAATACTCGTCCTCGATCGAAACGAACTCGGGTTCGATTGACGCGATGTCCCGCGGTCTTGAATCCGTCAGTTCCACGCTGAACCCGCCTTCGCCGAAGTTCGCGAAGTGAATGCAGTCCACGTCGTCGCCAGTGTCGATTGGATTCAGGATTCCGTCGTCGCCGGTCCACGTCGGAAACGCAGCGACGCGAACGAACTCGTCCCGTGGAAACTCTAGCCTGTCGCCCACGTCGACCACGTAAGAGTTCGCGGATTCTTCGCCTGCGCCCCGTTCCTTGACGATTCTAAGCGCGTTCGGAACCGGAATCTCGATGTCGATTCTCTGGGACGGGGACTGCCCCGGAATGAACTTGGTTCCTATGTACGCCGTTTCGCCCGCGGGAGACGTCACCGCAAATTCCTGCCGAATGGAAAATATTTCGCTTCTGTAGTCGTAGCGCGTCAGCGGCTGCTCGTAAAGCGGTTCGAGTCCGCCTGTTTCGATGGTCAGAGCGTCGTATAGCGCGCCCCTGACTTCATCTGGAAATTCATTCGGAACCGGGTAGCTCTGCGTTGCGAGAAACTCGTCGCACGGACAAACGCGCAGCGTTCCGGGAGACGATAGAGTTCCTCTCGACGTGGTTATCACAAGACTTCCGGCTCCTGGAGTTAGAAGTCTGTAGGCTGTGAAATTTCCGGTCCAGGTGCAGTGGTCGGTTCGAGACTCCGATTCTCCATTTGGAAAGACGAAAATGTAGTGGTGGTTTCCGCTGCCGGAGTACGTGCCTTCGATTCGCGTGACTTCGTCTTCGTTTTCGGGAAAGCAGACGCAGCCGGTGAGCGCAACGGTCCCTTCGAAAGAGCTGTCCGCGTTGTCACTACCGAAAATGGTGTGGAGTTCGTAGGTTACGTCGTCACCCACAATCGTACCGGAGCCTGTGTTCGTCCCGTCATCCGGCTGGGGCGCGCCGGTCAGCACGCCTCCATTCTGCGTCATCAGAAAAGCCTCGGAAAATCCGAACGGAAACAGAAGCCCGGCGTGAGCGTTTATGTCATCGCAACCGAACTCACCGATTTCGGATTCAACGACCCAAATTCCGCTGACGTCGATCTCCCCACTTTTCGAGTGACGAGTTCCTTTTTGAAGCGCAACGACACCGTCGCCATCGCGCGTCCCGTCCGCTGAAAACGATGAGAGGGTTTTGCCGGATTGTATCGTATCGCCGACGCTTTGCGGGCTGTAAGATATTGTAAACGCCACGGACAGAAGAAGGGTAAGCGTCAGAACGAAAGCGGTGTTCGTTCTACTGGAGTTCATCCCCCCCCCCCTCGAATTCTTTTTGAATTCTCTTTCTTCATTTCAAGCTCCGTTGTCAATGGAATAGATTCTTGTGGCGTTCGATAATTGAACCTAACCTTAATAATCGTCGTAAAGCAAGAAAATTCCGACGGCAATTTAATTTACTTACGTTGTAGGTTAAATTGGGATTACTCGATGCGCTCCCAGCTTATGAATGTGTCCTGCTCGATGTGCATGTTCGCCAAGCCGCTCATCTGCTCCCGCGCGGCCTCCGACGCGTCGGCAAAGACCTGCGGAATCGTCGCGGGGTCGAAATTCGGGTCCTGCATCCTCTGCGCGACTTCCCCGATTCCGGCAATCGCCCCGATAATCTGGAAATATGCTTCGTTATAGCCATTCATAACCATCGAGGTTTCGCTGTCTGCGGTAACCGGGAACGGGCAGTTTCCATCGAGAGCGATAAGCCAGTTGGTAGAATAAGGTTCGAAATTCATCATTGTAGAAGTAATCGGGTCTAACTGAACTTCCTGATACAGTTCGAATTCGTTCAGAACGCGGCCCTCTTCGCCTTCGACTGCTTCAATGTGCTGGCCGACATAGGAAACCTCGGTGCTTGTGGTTCCGAGACCGATGCGGGAATTCCAGGTATCGCCGACGTTCGCGCCGCGGAGCGGAAGCGTGAACAGCCACGGCACGAGCTGTCCGGCGCTTTGCTGGGCTGTAAGATCACGATTCGACTGATAATTGAGCGCAATATTCACAATCAGTCCGGCGATGGTTTTAATCGGGTCCGGAGCGCCGGGAGTCGCCAGATCTAACAGCGGGCTGTAGTCGGTCACGTTCGCCAGAATGTCGCCGGTGGGTGAAATCACCAGAGTATGCTGAATTTTAGTCAGAATGTTCAGTATCTCCCCGGTGATTTGGGCGTTCGGGTCATCGCCAAGGACTTCGCCGGGATTTTCTGTGTCGAATTCCATTTGTTGCTGGTCGTTGTTCACTGAGAAACTCATTCCGTCGTAGGACATCTGGACGACGCCGACTCCGAGAGGAAGTCTGCGGACGACGGTGTAATTGACGTACATTTCCATCGAAATGTCTGAATTCATTCCTTCTTCTGGAATTCCTTCCATTCCGCTGATTTTCTGCGTCATGTCAGTAGTGTTTAAATAGTCGTACGAATCGCCTGCGACGAATTCGTATCTGCTGAACTGCGCGAAAGCCGACGATGAAATCATTGTCAGCGCGACGGCGAGCGCCATGAATTTTGCCGCCATGAATTTTGATGTACGTAACATGTTTTTCTCCTCTGAATTTTTCCTTGGATTCAAGTATTACGAACCGCGAGGCCGTAATGTTCACTTTCAAATTTCGCCCTCGAAAATTTTTATATCCCGCAGACCGAAACTTTCATATCCGTTTGGTGTTTTTATTGATAACCTGACTGAATCTTCCAATTCGAGTCCGATTCTTTTAAAATTCCTGAAATCAAACCACCAGGCGCAACCTTCGGAGACTGAAATGAGTAAAGCCACTGGATTCGCGTTCGTTTTTCTTTTCGCCGTATCGGTGAGCCTCGCCTCGGAAGTCTTCGGAGTGAGCGACGCGATAAAGTCGGAACTTGGATACGCTTCGGGCGCATCCGGCGATACATACGTAATCGAAAACAAGGAACTCATCGACCGCGTGGCGTTCCTCGAGGCCAAACTTCGGGAGCAGACGACTTCGCCGGAATCCGCGGTGAGTCGTGGGGAGTTCGAGGATTCGCAGCTTCGCGCGGACACGCTCCGGCAGAAAGTGGATCTGATGAAGGACGACATCATCGACCTTCAGACCACGATCGACGGCCTTCTCGCGACGATCACGGTTCTTGAGGACGAGAACGCGGACCTCGCGGATAAGATCGATAGTCTCCCCGCGAACACCGGGCAGGGCGGGTCTTCGCAACCGGCGTATCAGCCGCCGAGCGTTTCGCTCGAAGCGGTGCCGGACGAACTCGAGTTAGCGATCAACGCGGTAATCGAAGCTCGAAACGAGGCTCAGCGCGTGGAACGGGAGCAGCAGATGGAAGAGCGGATGACCGAGGTCCGCGATGGACTGATCAATCGCATTTCGAGCAGGATCGCCGAGCAGAACGGAATGACTGAGGTCCAGGCGGAAAGCCTTCAGACGAATTTCTCGAATCTCTACGACGAGATGGGGCAGCTTCGGGAGATGCGCAGGGACGGGACCCTGACGGACGAGGCGTACCAGCTCGAGGTCGAACGCGCGATGGAGACGACGAAGTTCGAGCTGATGAACCTCGGAATGACCGAGGAGGCGGCGCAGAACTCAGTAAACCTCGCGCTCCGCGCGGGTCAGGACATGGCTCGTGGAGGTGGAAACCAGGGCGGGCAGAACCTTCGCAACATGTTCCAAGGCCGCGGAAATCAGACCGGCGGTCGTGGCGACGCTCCGGCGGCGGGCGGAAATACCGGCGGCGGTCGCAGTAACCGCGGCGGCGCGGGCGCGGGAAATTGACGGTCACGCCAGGAATCCGCGCTTTTTCATTTCATCGAATATTCGCCGCGCGATGACACGATAGCCTTCGCCTGTGCAGTGACCGTCCGCGGTAAACACCTTTTCCGGGTTCGCATCGCGGAACGACTCCGCCGTCAGAATCGAAATCGTGTCCGGATGGTTTTCTGCGAAGTCGCAAAGCTCCTCCGCGAAGTACCCAAGCGGGTAATCGACCACGACGAGTTTGAATCCGAACCGGACCTGAAGGAGCAGGAGACGTTCGAGGTCGTATCGAAGGATTCGTTTCGCCCAGTCGAAACCGTCGCTGAGATCCTCTCCCGCAATGAAAAGCAGATTGTACATCTCCGGCTCATCGAGCTTCGCGCGATCACGAGTCCGTTCGAAGGATTCCATCAGCTTCGGGAACTTTTCGAGCCAGCCCCGCTCGTCTGGCGTCGCGATGATATCCGAGATGAATCCGTAAACCGTTCTATTGATTTTGGTCCTGCGATCGAGGGTCCAGATCATCACCTCCGCCGCCTTCTCGCGATCTCCATTTATGACGTACGCGTTTACAATCGCCCGGCGTAATTCGTCGAAACGCTCGTCCTGAAGCGCGTCCGACGCGGAAATCAAATCCGAAAGCGCGTCGGCGTCGCCAAGCTCCTGCCGGAGTCTTCCGATGAGGCCGACGAGTTCCGGATCGAGTCTTCCGCTTGCAGCGCATTCGCCGCGAATCTCCTCGAAATCCGCGAGGGCGCCTTTCGCGTCTCCCGCAAGCTTCTTCTCCCGCGCGGCGAGAACCCTACCGCGGATTCCATCGTCCTCCGGAATCCATTTGTCGAGATCGGACGCCCGGTCTTCCCAAACCGAAGCCGGAGGCCCTTCAGGAGGTTCCATCGCGACGATCTTGGCGAGTCTATAGGTTCTGACGTTCTCGGCGGACCACATCTCGAAATTCTGCCACCAGGAACTCTCAGGAATTTCGGCGCCGTTTTTGATTTCGAAATACGCGCTATGATCCACTTTCCAGCGGTTGTTGAGTCCGCCGAAAAAGATCACGACCGCCGGGCTGTACCATCCGAGAAATCCGGGGTCGTCCGGCCCCCCGGCAAGTTTGTAGTACATCTGAGACGTGTTGTCGCCCAGGCGCCCCTTCTGGATCACTTGGAATTTTCCGGGTCGGTGTTCCTCGACGAGAGCGCGAAGACGATCCGGGTACGATTCTCCGGAGGGAGCGCCAAGTCCCCAGGTGAATGAATCTCCTACGCAGAGTATCGCGGTTTTAGAGGGATCGCGGTCTTCAGCGACGTATTCCTCGCCAAAAACGAGGTGGCCGAGCTGAAGCGCACATTCCACCCCAAGAAGGAACACAGCCGCCGAAAAGATGAGTTTCAGAAAACGCCTGCTCTTCGGCGCATCGGAATTCATGTTTGTCCTCAGCAAAAAATTACTTCGGGATCATTTTTCTGAATTCTTCGATGTTCTTGGCTTCTCGAAGAGCCTTCCCGAGTTCGTCAAGTTTTTCTATGCTCGGGTTAGCCTTGATGCTTTCTATCGCGCGGACTCCTTCCTCGCCGAATCTTATCAGCGCGGCGGTGCAGAGTCCTTGAAACAGACCCTTCTCGATTCCCTGCTCGATTCCCTGCTCGATCCCCTGCTCAATCCCCTGCTCGATTCCCTGCTCGATTCCCTGCTCGATTCCCTTCTCGATTCCCTGCTCGATTCCTTCGCGAATCCACTGTTCCTTGATCGTCGCCATATTTCTTTCTCCGTCTTCAAGAAGCGTTTCTTTGACAATTTCTATCAGATCATCCTTTGGTATTTCCTCGACGCTGACAAGATAATTGATCGTTAACCAAATGTCATCCGAGTTGTAACCTTCCGCGAGTATCCGAAACGTCTCGCGGATGACTGACTGCCTGTCTTCCGTCAGCCTTTGATTCCACAAGTATATCATAGCCCGAAAACTCGGTTTGCCCACTATTTGTTTCATATCTACTTTCGACGCTTCGAACAGCTCGAATCCGAAGTCCGGAAAATTCGGCATCAACTCCGCGGGTACTACGATCCTGTCCGAAAGCCGCGTTCCAGCGGTCCATTCCCGCTCGCCGCCGTAAACAACGACGCAGACTATGGGGCATGGTTCCTCCCCGGCTTTCAGCGCCTTCTCCCAAATCCTAAGTTTGTATCTCAGAATCTGAAACGCAATGTCCTTTTCGACGTAGCTCTTGTGCTCGTACAGAAGCAGGACGTCGATGGACGAATTTTCGTAGCCGACTCTGACGAGAAGGTCGGTGAAATTCGAGGAAAGGTCCGTCGAGGCGAGTTCGCTGTTTTGAACGTCTATCCGCGAAAAGTCCATTTTCCGGACGATCTCCCGCCTCACCGTGTTCTCGATGAGACTCCGGATGTTGTCCTGATCCGCGATCGTACTCTTGAAATGCGCGTCGTGCGGGTTTACCGGCTTTGTCACTTGGAACTCCTTGGTCCGTTGAAGACTTATTCCGCTGCGATTATGCGACGAGCGAAGAAGTTCTCGAAACAAAAAAAAGAGCCCACCCCGTAGGAGGCAGGCTCCCGGTCGCCCGAAGGATCGCGCGGAGGCGCCGTCGGACGGTTCCGCTCCCGAAATTTCTATTCGCTGAAGAACGGGCAGTGCCGGAGGCTTATTTCGCAGTAGCCGCTCGATTCGTCGAGGTAGTGACAGCCGCTTTCGGGCTGCTTCTTATGCACTGGTTCGAATTCTCCGCAGGTGATTACGTCTAACATTTCTATTCTCCTTTTATATGGTTTTCGATTTCGTCTTTCCCGTAGGGAGCGGGAGGAAACGCTCCTCCCTGCTCCCAGTGGCGAGAAAGGAGGTGATCTACGCCGGCCTTCGAACCGTGGGCAGCGCGCTCTTCGGAAGGAAGCTCCAGAGCACGCCGGTCATTCCAGACTTCGCGATCTTTTCGATCGGGATTTCCCGTTCGAATATCGTGACGCTGTAATTGTCCAGGTCGATCTCGAAGCCGAGTTCGCGAAGAGCGTGCTCGACCCGTCTGATTCTTTCGATTTCGCTGTGGTTCATTTTGTCCTCGCGTGAATGGTTGCTTTGTTTAAGCCGCGAGGATCGTAAGCGCTATCCCGGACAGAAATTCGATTTCCGGGTTTCGACTTTCAAATTTCTGCAAAATTATTTCTACTTTGCCGTTGGCTCCGCCCGCGAATGCCCCGATTTCTAGGGCGATTCGAGCCGGCGGGGAGTTCCGAAAAAAATGTAAATGTTCACGGGGTAGTTCGCGTTCGTAGTGGCGCCGTAAGGCGCTTCTTTGATCTGCCACACCGCTAAAATATGCTCTCACGAGCACACTACGAACAGATTCTCGCTATAGACCGCGATCTACCCCGTGAACATTTACAAAAAAATTGTTCGAAGATCTTGGCGTCGAGAAAACAATGGTCATTTCCTGGAACGATTTCGAGAAGGTCGAACTCAGAGTCGGCACGATCGTGAGCGCGAGCGAGTTCCCGGAGGCCCGCAAACCCGCGTACAAACTCGAAATCGACTTCGGCCCCGAAATCGGCGTCAAGCGTTCAAGCGCGCAGATCGTGCATCTGTACGCAATGGAAAGCCTCGTCGGACGGAAAGTCATCGCGGTGACGAACTTTCCCGCAAAGCAGATCGGACCGTTTATGTCCGAGTGCCTCGTCACAGGCTTCGCTGACGAGCAGGGACGAATCATCCTTGCGGTCCCGGACGGAGACGTCCCGAACGGCGCCCGGCTGTGCTAGTCGACCGTACGCGTCATTCGTCTCTGCGCGACCTAATTGGTTCGTACCTGCGGTAAACTTCGAGCGCCATTGTCAGAGCCGCTGTAGTGTATACCCGCCCGCCGATAGTACTGAAACCGTAGGCGGGGTCGTAACTCCCCGCAGCGCAGCTTTCCGGTTCGTCGCGAATAAAATCGAACGCCATTGGTTGAAACGCTTCAGCATAATCGTCCCACCAGCGACTGCCCATCTGAAACAGGGCGAGGTCGCTGAGATACCAGCCCGTGAAGTCACTACTCTCCGCGGAATCTAAGCTCTGGAAACTCGAAACAATAAAATCGGCCGCGGCTTCGTTTTCGGAATTCGACCTTGGAACTCTGCAAAAGAGTTTAGAGATCAATGCCGCCGCGGTAGTCGTCTGGTTGCTGAACCTGCCTCGCGGATCGATCATATTTGAAACGCTCCATCGAGCGATTCCGGTCGTCGAATCCGTGACATCTTCGATGAACGCGACACCGTCGTCGAAACAACTCTGTGGAGCGTTCAGCCCCGCGATTTTCGCAGACTTCAGCGCGATAATCACCCACCCCGTGTTAAATGAATTCGCTTCGGCGTCCGAAGAAGTTTCACCCCATCCGGAATTCAGGAGTTTGAATCGTACGAGATAATCCACAGCGCGTTGAGCGGGTTCCGCGAGGCGCCCGACGCCCGTCATCGCGTAGGCCTCCGACAGAGCCATCGCGGCGAGCGCTTGGTTCCAGATTTCAAGCCCACTAAGCTTACCGACGAATCCGTCACCTTGCTGATTCTGAAGAATGAACCGCAGCGCGCTTCGAACTACTCCCCGGTATTGACCATGTGTAATGGTGTTTCCTGCCCCGAGAAACGCGAGCAGAGCGAGCGAAGTTACTCCGATGTCTGCGTCACTCGAACCCGAATCCGCGGTTCCGTCAGCATTTGCGCAGACTTTCTGAAGGTCGCGGTCTGTGCCGCAGAGTGAATGAAATCCCTCCGCGTACCAGGCGCCGTCCGGACTCTGGTGCCTTTTCAACCAGTCGAGCGCTGACGAGATCAGCGCCGGTCTTATCGACTCACTGTCCTCGGCGTATCGATTTCGCGCATTCTCGTCCGTCGATGAATTTCCCGCGTTTCCGTTATCCTGTGGATTATCCTCGGAATGGCTCGATTCGGAATCAGGCGAGTCCGAGATTTCCAGAATCTCCGGCGGGCTTGGCTCGCTTTCCGCGGAGGGTTCGACGCGTTCGATCGAACGAAGACGTTCGACGCTCATCGTCAGCCGTTCATCGTCAATTTCGAGGCGATACTCGCCTGGAGCGCCACGCGAGTTCGAAGCTGGGTAATCCTCGGCGGGCGGGATGAGCGTTTCCCCGGCAAACGTCTCCACGGAGTCCTCGCTCGGGAGATCGATTTCAGAAGCGCCCGAGTAGAAAATAATCAGCAGGAACACCACCAGGGCGAACAGAATGCTATCGATAACGAGGATGGTCATCAGCTTCATAGTCCATAAGAACGAAGAAGACGTCGGAGAGGTTCTACTATTCAGAAATCTGTTGACAATTTTGGGCGCGAGTTTGAAAGTACCTGTTTCGATTTCAGCGGCGCAGCGAGGTAGCGAAGGCGTGTTCGACAATCTGCAAAAAGGGCTGAGCCGGGTATTCAGCGGCTTCGGACGGAAAAAGAAAATCACCGAGGAGGATCTGAAGGAGACTCTTCGCGAGATTCGAAAGGTCCTGCTCGAAGCCGACGTGGCGCTGAGCGTGGTGCGGGAGTTTCTGTCGAAGGTCGAGGAGAAGGCCATCGGCGCCGACATCCTGAAAGACCTGAAGCCAGAGCAGACAATCGTCGGAATCATAAACGACGTTCTCTGCGAGCTTATGGGACCGGTCGATCACGCGATCCCGTACAACACGAAGCGCGGCGTGACAGTGGTCATGATGTGCGGCCTACAGGGAAGCGGCAAGACGACCACCTGCGGAAAGCTCGCGAAGTGGTTCGTCAAAAAGAGCAATAAGCCCCTGCTCGTCGCGGCGGACCTCCAGCGTCCGGGCGCGGTCGAGCAGCTAAGGGTCGTGGGCGAGTCGATCGGCGTAAGCGTTTACTCCGAGGAGAAGGGCAGGCCGCAGAAGGTGTGTCAGCGCGCGGTGGCGCACGCGATCGACAAGGGATTCGACGTCGTCATTCTCGACACCGCGGGACGTCTCGCGATCGACGAAGAGCTGATGCGCGAACTGAAAGACATTCACGATCTCACGACTCCCGAGCAGGTGTATCTCGTCTGCGATGGAATGCTCGGGCAGGATGCTGTCAAGAGTGCGAAAGGTTTTGCGGATCGATTCGAGATCGACGGCATAATAATGACCAAGCTCGACGGCGACGCCCGCGGAGGAGCGGCGCTTACCGTCAAGAGCGTCGTCGGCAAACCCATCAAGTGGATCGGCACCGGGGAAAAGCTCGAAGCGCTAGAGGAGTTCCATCCGGATCGCATTGCGTCTCGGATACTCGGGATGGGCGACGTGGTTTCGCTCGTCGAGACCGTGAAAGAGAAGGTCGATCAGGAAAAGGCGCAGGCGATCACGCGCAAGATGTTCGAGGACACGTTCACATTCGACGATTTCCTCACGCAGATACAAATGATCGAGAACATGGGGCCGCTCAAGAACCTGATGAAGATGATCCCCGGAGCGGCGAACGCGTTCGGCGACGCGATCGACGAGATGGACGGACGGGAGCTTGTCGGCATCCGCGCGCTGATCCAGTCGATGTCTTTCGAGGAGCGGATGAATCCGTCGCTGCTCGAAACCCATCCGAGCGCGAAGAGCCGCCGGGCGCGGATCGAGCGCGGCGCGGGTGCTCCGCCCACGATGATGAAGACGCTGCTCAAGCAGTTCCAGGATTTGCGGGACATGATGAAGCTGATGACGGGGCAGAGCGGCATCAAGGGCGCGCTCGGACGCAGGATGGAAAAGTCCATGAAGAAGCAGCGCGTCTCGCGGGCGGAAGATCGCGGACTCGTCGACAAGAAGGAAAAGAAGGGTCTCCTCGGCAGGATGTTCGGCGGCGGCGATGAAGCCGAATTCTCGCAGGAGGAATACGAAGCCGCGCTGAAGGACGCCGGGATGGAAATCCCGAAGGACATCAAGGAGAAGCTCGATAAAGGCGATATGAGCGCGCTCGCGGAGCTTGAAAAGAAGATGGACCCCGCGAAGGCGATGCAGAGCGCGATGAATCCCGCGGCGCGGCAGAGTCCCGACGACGACGATGGGGGCCGAAGGAAGCTCACGGAAAAGGAGCTTAAAAAGCGCAAGCAGGAACGCAAGGCCAGGCGCAAGAACCGCCGAAGATAATTACGAATGTCGAACGAAGCCAATCTACACGAGTGAAGTGACCAATATTCTTTATGGCGGCGTTTACCAGACATCGGTTCGTTTCAGAGGCGTAAAAATTTGATTCGCTGCAATACAGACGATGGGTGTGAACGCAATTTCAGGTAATCGAAAGGTTCACCTAATCGACACCGCAAAAGCAACAAAGAGTCATTTTTGATTCGTGTAAACGTACAAAAATATATTTTGCATGACTGATGACTATCAAATTTTGAAATAAATTTGATATATTTATTATAAAATATTTTTCTTTATGTCAAGGCGGTTCAGTAAACCGACACCCTGAATCGAACAACACGTCTGCATAAATCCGCCTGCGCACACACACAGACGGTTTCAACCACCGGAAAGGCTTGACTGCTCCATTGGAAATCCGATAGTGTCTAAGAAACTATCTCAGGCAAGCGACTTCGATAATTCGGAGCCGTCAAACGAGACGTTTGACGGCTTTTGCGGACGAGGACGTCCGCGGTCCCAGGTGCCTACGATAGTTTCTAAACCCTATCGGGTTTGGGGGAGAGATAATGACCGAAGACAGTAACATTGAAACCCTATCGGGTTTGGGGAACGAAGCGAAGCATTACGATCTCGTCGTCATCGGTTCCGGACCCGCGGGCGAAAAGGGCGCGGCCCAGGCGGCGTACTTCGGGAAAAGCGTCGCGCTGATCGAGCGCGAGTCCATCCTCGGAGGCGCCGCGGCGAACACTGGGACGCTCCCGAGCAAGACGCTCCGCGAAACCGCGCTGACTCTCGCAGGCTTCAAGTCCCGCGAGCTTTACGGCGTCGATCTTTCGCTTCGGCGCGAGGCGACGGTCCGCGACTTCATGTTCCACGAGGAGCGCGTCGCCGCGATCGAACGAAAGCGCGTCGAGAAGAACATCGAGAAACACAAGGTCGAGCACTTTCACGGCTTCGCGTCCTTCGTCGATCCGCACACGGTACGCGCCATCGGCAGCGGGGGCGCGCAGACGTTTCTTCGAGGCGACGTCATTCTGATCGCCACAGGGTCGTCGCCCAGAATGCCGGACGAAGTCCCGAAGGACGATCCGCGGGTTTACGATTCGGACACCATCCTGAAGCTGGGCGGAATGCCGAAGTCGATCGTCGTCATCGGCGGCGGAGTCATCGGCTGCGAGTACGCCTGCACCTTTTCGGCGCTCGGGATCGAGGCGACGCTGATCCACGGAGGCGATCGGATCCTTCCGTTTCTCGACGTCGAGATTTCGGGGGCCCTTGCAGCCAGGATGCACGATCGCCTCGGGATAAGGATGATGCTGAATTCCCGCCTCGAATCCTGCGAGCCAAAGCCGGACGCGCTCTGCATCAAGGTCGTAGGCGGCGAGAGTTTCGATACGGAAGCGCTGCTCGTCGCCGCCGGGAGGACGTCGAACGTCGGCGCGCTGAACCTTCCCGCGGCCGGGGTCGAGACGGGAAAATACGGCGTGATCGCGGTGAACGAGCATTACAGGACGAACGTCCCGCACATCTACGCGGCGGGCGACGTGATCGGATTTCCAGCGCTCGCGTCCACCTCGATGGAGCAGGCGCGGGTCGCCATGTGCGAAGCGTTCGAGCTTACGTACAAGGACCATCTCGCGCCTATACTGCCGTACGGGATTTACACGATTCCGGAGGTCTCGATGGCGGGCGACACGGAAGAGCAACTGAAGGAGAAAGGCGTCGATTACGTCGTCGGGCGGGCTTCGTACAATCAGAACGCCCGCGGCGTGATCATAGGCGACACGGACGGATTCCTGAAACTGCTTTTCCGGAGCGAGGATATGCGGCTTCTCGGCATTCACGTCGTAGGCGAGATCGCGAGCGAACTCGTGCACATCGGGTTGATCGCGCTACTTGTAAACGCTACTTCCGACCTTTTCATCCAGACCTGCTTCAACTATCCGACCCTCGGCGAACTGTACAAGTACGCGACCTACGACGCACTCGGCAAACGAAAGAAGTGAGCGGCGCAGACTCTCGTGGCGGCGATCTTGGTATATTACATTAAATTCGTGCCGTCTACGAATTTAATGTAGTATATTCCTTATCGGTTCCACGAAGCACCTGCGCTACATCTGGAAGTGCGGACGTCCTCATCTGCCTTCACCGCACTCACGAGTAATCTTCATGTGCCGGGCACTTCGAGTTCGTAGTGACGCCGTCAGGCGTTTATATGCCCTCACGGGCACACTACAAACCTGGGAAATGCGCACGTCCTCGTCCGAGGAAAAAAATAAAAATCCGCGCTTAGTAAATGTCTCACCAAATATTTCTGCAGAAAGAAGAGACAGAGATTGGAGGTTCGGGATCGCGCAAAAACAGGTAAGTCCGGAGTGCGGTATAAACTAACGTAGGCTGGTTCTGTTTATGCGGGTAACGAGCTCGAACCACCCGGAGCCGTCAAA
>JANLHZ010000059.1 GCA_024653775.1 Planctomycetota bacterium
GAATGCATACGAAAAATAGCACATTCACTTCGGCCAGTCTACGAAGTGAATGTATGACTATTAACCCCGCGCATAATAGTACGAAAAATTCGTAGACGGCACGAATAAAATGTGCGATCAGTTTTCAACGACGGGCAGAATCAGTCGAAGCCCGTCCACCGTGTCAAGCCGGAGGTCCACCTTGGTTTTCGAAGAACCAAGCCAACTCCTTGCCCGGTTCGGGCCGAAACGCGGCGCATTCGTGGTCGATACGATGACCTCTATCCTGTGCCCCGCATTGAACGCGATGGCAATGTTTCCGACGTTCACAGTCATGTCGTACGTTCTAAAAGGCAGCAGCGGACTGATCGACGCGAAGCCGTTACGGTACACCGCCCGCTGGATTCCGTCGAGGATCAGCATCGAGCGTCCGTCCGGATAGACGTCGCACAGACGGACCGCGATATCGCAGTCGGGAGCATCAGACTTGAATTTCACCGCGAGCTTCACCATTCCCGTGATCGTCAGCGGCTCTTCGAGGACGTTGCTTGTAAAAACGTGCGCGTCCGGATGACCCGAAATCTGGCGCTGGTCGAACACTCCTGCGGGAATGTGCTCATTGGCGCCGCCCAGGGTTTCCGTCGGATTGTCCGGATCGTGGTTCAGGGTAAGCCAGGTATCCTTGCCCCGTGTGGGTTCGTTCGAAAGCCTGTGGTCGTCCGTCAGATAAAGCGTTCGCTCCGTGCTCTCGACCGGCCATTCGTCGGTCTGGATCCATTCGTTCCCCGGCGCGTCTTCGTCGTCAACGTCTCCCATCAGATAGTACGCGACCTTTTTCCTGTCCTTAAGCTCCGGACCGTTCGCGAGCACCTCGCGGAAGTACTCCATGCGCATCTTGTCCTGATCCTGCGTGTTCCACCACGGATGGGTCGCGGCGCTTTCCGGGAAGGTCATTTCGCCCTGAGTTTGCGCCCACGGATGGCGGTGGACCCAAGGTCCGATGACCATATACTGCGTGCCGCGGGCTCCTTCGCCACCGCGATACTGCCGACTGACGTAGCCTTCGATGTTGCTGTCGCGGAACTGATCGAACCAGCCGACCCAGTGCATTGCGGGGGTGTGAACCTCCGACTCGCGGGTGGTCGCGTCGAACTGCTGCCAGATGATGTCGTAGCGTTCCCACCCGGTGATCAGCCTTCGGACGGTGTCTTCGAATCCGCGGCCAGGGAGCCACGCGTCGAGCAGGGACTGCCTCGCGGGACCTCCAGGATGCGCGGCGCCGTGATAAAGCGACACCGGCGCAAGCTCGATGTGCTGCGCGACGAGTCCGGGCGGGTTCGTCGCGGCCATCAGATACTGCGTGATCCCGAGAGCGGACGCGCCCACCGTCACCACGCGTCCGTCGCACCAGCTCTGCTTCGAAAGCCATTCAACGCTGTCGTATCCGTCCTGTTTCCAGAGCCAGCCGTCGTCGATGAACGGAATCGAAAGATCGCCTTCCGACGCGAAGAAGCCGCGCATATCCTGGGCTGCGCACGCCATCCCGCCTTCGAGGAACGCGAACGCGTGCTCGGTGAGCTGGTTCTTGTTGTAAGGCGTACGCACGAGCACGCACGGCCACGGACCCTCGCCCTCCGGGAATACGACATCGGTCGCGAGATGAACGCCGTCGCGCATCGGAACCATCATCGGCTCGAACTTCTCGCGCAGTTCCGCGATCCGCTCTTCGAGGCTCCGATCGTCCGGCTCGGTGGACTCCGCCAATGCTCCGAGCGGAAAACACAAACAGACGAACAAGCCGACGACCAGAATTCTCTTCATTGAAAATCTCCTGCGTAAAGATGCGTTTAACCTTCGAACGATGATACAACCCCCGCGCGGGATGTGCACGAATCAATTCCGCTCCGGAAATCGCCGCGTGGGAGGCTCAGCCTTCGCGGACGCTCAGTCTGTAAAGGAAATCGTCCAGCCATTCGAGGGATGACGCGAGCCAAAGGCCCTGGACCTTCGTAAGCTCGAAGTTCACGAAGGTCTGCGTCGCGACCTCGCCGAGAAGGACTTTTACGATCAGTTTCGCGTCCCGTGTCGATCTTTCGAGTTCCTGGGTCGAAACCTGCGTGCCCGAGTACAAATCGCTGGTCTGGCTTAGAAAGTCGCGCCAGTTGCCTTCGTCTTCGAGCGCGCGGCTTTTCAGATCTGTCCAGAGTTCAGCGGTCAGCGCGCTCCGGATCGCGTACTTGTTCCCGTCCCGGAACGCCTCGAAAAGATGGTCCACGATCCCGGAAGGCGTGTTCAGCCCCGGCGCGAAATTCGGACCGAGATAATCGAGACGCCAGAGTCCGTGCTCGAAAACCGTCGCGTACTTGAACGGCTCAGGCTCTTCCACCTCTTGCGAGAGCGGAAGCAGCCTCACGTCGAAGATCCTTTCCTCCATCTCGGCGGGCAGGACGAGTTTGCTTTCCGCGTCCACCTGATACACCGTTTCCGAGACCTGCGCCAACTCCGGCACGACGTCCCTGAAAACCAGCTTCATTTCCGCGAAATACTTTTCGAAGGCGGGCGCCTCCGGATGCTGCGTGCCGGGTCCGGAGAGGATTCGCCCGCCGCCGGTGATCGGGCCGCCTTCCGAGGATCCCGAGACTCTGAATCTCGACGCGACTTCGTCCGAGAGCGTCTGCTTCGCCGCGGCCTGATTGTCCTTTTTCAGCGCGGCGTAGAACGATTCGAAGGACGAGCGCGGATTGTTCGTCGGACCGAACTGCGGCTCGGCGGGCGGGTTCCAGCCCGTCGGCAGACAACCGGCGATCGAGACGAGCGCGAAGACGAATAATATTGGGTTTGGTCTCAAATGTGACATTTCCGGCCGGGGAACGAAATCGCCGCTAAGCGCTCAAGATTACGCGAAGAGGCGGCGCGAATCAATCGAGGTATTTGATCGCGGTCGCTTTTACGAGGCACCAGACCCTGGAACCCTTCTCGAGCCGAAGGTCGCGAACCGCGGCGCGGGTCACGCATGCGATCAGTCTGATCCCCGCGCTCAGTATCACCGCGCAATACTCCGGAGCGTCCGAGATATCCTCGACCTGCGCCTCGAGCTGGTTCTGGACGCTTATATGATCGATGCGCTCCGTCGACAGCGCGATATCGAAAGGAGAAATCTCCACGAACACTTCGTCCCCCGCTTTCGCCCCGGCAAACGGAGCGCGGAGTTCGATCGAAGGCGCGCCCTCTTCCGCTCCGCACGAAGCGAGCGTGGCGAAACCCTGCTCCGAGCCTCCGCCTGTGACGCGGAGTCCGAGTACGTTCAGCAGCCCGAGTTCGTAGAACACTTCAGCGCACCTTCCGCGCCTTACGACGTCTATGAAACTGCCCGAGTCAAGCTCCCTGCCCCGTTCGAGAACGAGGAGTTCATCCGTCAGATGCAGAATCTCGCGAAGGTCGTGACTCACGTAGATCATCGGGATTTTGAACCTGTCCCGCATCCTTCTGAAAAACGGAAGCATCTTCCTGCGCCGACGGTGGTCCAGGGACGCCAGCGGCTCGTCGAACAAAATCAGTTCCGGACCGGAAAGAATCGTCCGCGCCATGGACGCGCGCTGACTTTCGCCGCCGGAGAGTCCCGCGGGTTTCCGGCTTAGGAGTTCTCCGAGTTCGAAGAATTCCGCGACTTCCGCGAGACTAAGCGAGTTCCTGCCGTCCGGTCGGGCGTGCTTCCCGTACTCGAGATTCCCTCGGACCGTCATATGCGGAAAGAGGCGGTTCTCCTGGAAAACCACGCCGATGCGTCTGTCGCTCGGGCGAACGAATTCGCGTTTTTCGGAGTCGAACAGCGTCCTTCCTTCAAGCGCGATTCGTCCCGAGTACGGCTTTACGAGTCCAGCGATGGAATGCAGGAGCAGCGTCTTGCCTGCGCCGGATTCGCCGAATACGCCGACGACGGAGTTTTCGATTTTTTTCGCGAGGTTCAGCTCGAACGCGCCTGCGCGAACTTTGACGTCGATTTCGAGGTTCATTGTAAAATGTATCCGGACCGCCGTCTTTGACAACTATGCTCCAAACGTTTATAGTGACTTCCCACAATCAATATTTCGAGAACATGATAAATAGTCGCCGAATAATTCTGTTGTCGCTGATTTTCACGCTACTTGTAATCGTGCTGGTCGCGACGATCACCACGATTTCGTTTCCCGCGGCGCAGGGCTTCGGAAGTTACACCGGCCTCGCGGGCGGATACGACGTGGAGAGTCAGACTCTGAAATTCGGGACGTGGCTTATAGTGCTTTCAAGCTCGATCTTCGCGGCGTGCGCTTTCTTCGCGATCAGACTCCGCAGGGAAATGGGTGGCAGGACAGCCTCGCTCGAACAGAAAATCATCGACCTTCGCGCGGAACACAAACTCGAGCGCGAACAGTACCAGTATTCGACAAAGTACCTTCAGTCGCTGAGCGAGAAGCTGCGCGAAATGAACTCGATGAAGAGCTCGTTTCTTGCGAACACCTCCCACGAACTCCGGAGTCCGCTCAATTCAATCCTCGGCTACACGGAACTGATTCTCGAAGAGAATCAGAATCTGAGCGAGTTCGTGCGCAAAGACCTCGAAGTCGTCCGGAGGCACGCGCACAACCTTCTGATGATCATCAACGACATCCTGGACCTTTCTAAAATCGAAGCGGGCAAGATAGACATCACGGTCGATAACCTCGATCTCAGGTCGCTGTTGCAGGCGGAAGTCGATTCGATCAAGCCGCTCGTGCGGGACAAGAAGCTGAAGGTCGGGCTGACGATCTTCGAGGGACTCCCGGTAATCAAAACCGACCGCGACAAGCTCAGGCAGGTAATCGCGAACATTCTCACGAACGCGGCGAAGTTCACCCAGTCGGGAGAAATCGAGGTCATCGCTAAGTTTCACGAAAAGGGGCTTGAAAACGTTCCCGAGCAAATAACGAACATTCGTCTGACGGAAACCGACTCCGGAGTCTTCGCGGCGCCCAGCGCACTCGTAAGCGCAAAGTCAGGAAACTCGAACCTGAGCCACGGACCATGCGTATCCGTCGCGGTGCGCGACACCGGGCTTGGAATTCCGAGAAGCGAACTCCAGTCGATATTCGAGGAGTTCCGGCAGGTGGACGGCAGCACTACGCGCCGGTTTGGTGGGACCGGCCTCGGACTTGCGATCGCGCGACGGCTGATGAGCTACCTCGGTGGGACCATCACCGTCGAAAGCACCGTCGGCGTAGGCTCGACGTTTACGCTGCTGCTTCCGCTCGAGGTGTCGGAGACTAACTCGATCACCCAGCGTCTGAAACGCCTCGTTCCGCAGACTTCGAAGAACAGCTCGAGCGCCGAGTTCGCCGCGCGGCGGAAGTGAAGACGCGGACTCCGCAAAATCGAGGAATATTGAATGACGGAAGTGAATAACCCACACGATGCTCACTTCAAAGCCGTGGTGTCGGACCTCGATAACGTCCGGAGTTTGATCGAAAACACTGTTTCCGCAGGACTCAGAAAAGAGATGAACCTTGCGGACATCGAAATTCTTCCCGGCGAGCTGGCGTCCACGGAACTCGGCAAATCTTTCACGGACCTTCTGGTGAAAGTCGCGTTTCAAGGCGGTTTCGTCTACCTCCTTTTCCTTTACGAACATAAGAGTTATCCAGACGATGACGTCGCGATTCAGCTTCTCCTCTACATGGGAAGAATCTGGCAGCGCGCCGCAAGAGTGGGCGAACCCTGCCATTCCGTACTTTGCACCGTAATCTACCACGGGTCGAGGGATTGGACCGGCGGTACGAAACTGCCGGACAGAATCCTTGTGCCCGAAGCGGTGAAGCCGAATTTTCCGGACTTCGAATTCAATTTGTTCGAAGCCTCGAAAGTCGATATGCGCAAGGTTCTTGGCAAACCGGTTTTCCGCGCTATGATATATTTATGGAGCCAGCGATCCACGAAGGATCGGGCGACCGTTGTTCGCGGTGCGTTCGAAATTCTGGCGCAGGGTTCGAATCGAGGAGAATTATCGCTGCATATCAACTATCTTCTGCACGTCGAGGAGCTTAAGGAGGCTGAAGTGATAGAGATTGCAAAACAGACGAACCTGGAAGAAGGGGCCGAAGTGATTATGAGTACCGCTGAACAAATTCGCGCGAAGGCGATATCCGAAGGAATCGAGCAGGGAATCGAGCAGGGAATCGAGCAGGGAATCGAGCAGGGAATCGAGCAGGGTATCGAGCAGGGTATCGAGCAGGGATTACTCAAAGGACTTCGGATCGCAGTCAAGACAAAGTTCGGGAAACGCGGGCTTGAGCTGATCGGGTTCATCTGTGAAGAGCCGAGCCTCGCAAGGCTTGAAGCCCTGGAGCGCGTCGTCTCGGACGCGGATACTATCGACGAGTTCGAACAACTTCTCGATGAAATCGAGTAACTACTTCGCTGTTTGCGCCAATGTCTGCATATCTTCTTCATATCTGCGTTTGCGGCAAAGCCGCGGAAGTGAACACCGATCTGCTCGGCAGACAGCTTCGCTGCATTTCCTGCGGGAGGGTCGCGAAGTTCCAGAGTCCGGAAGAACTCGCAAGCGCGGACGAAAGCTATCCCAAAAAACCCGGCGGAAACCTCGCGCTCGTCGTCTCCGTAGTCGGACTGATTCTGCCGTTTCTAGTGCCGATACCGTTCGCGGCGTGGGTTCTCGGTTTGAGAGAAATTCGAGCTGTAAAAGCGGGAGACGCGCCGGACGACGAACTCGACGCCGCGCGGCTAGCGCGAGTGTTCGGATTCATCGGAACGATAACGGGTCTGCTGTGCGCGCTTTATCTTTTCTGGCTGTTCGCGGGACCTCACATTCTTCCGCCGAAAGCGCTTCCGCCGGGGAGCGATCCCGCAGGATTTCTCTGGATGCAGAACCGCTACGCCATGCAGCAGGCGCAGATCGCGACGCAGGAAACCGAGGTCGCTAAGCCGAACCAGGACAGCATAGACAGGACGAAGAGGGAGATTGCGTCCCTCGATAAAGTCGTAAGGTCTTACATCCGTCGAGGCGACGGCTCTCTTCCGGAATCACTTGCGGACGCGATCGAGGATTATCCCGCAAGTACCACTATCGAGCTTCCGACGATAACCACAAAGTACGAATGGGACGGCTCGTTCGAAAGGGCGGTATCGAGCGAAATCGTCGACCCCTGGGGGCATCCGTATCGGTACATGATAGAAGGCGACACGTTCCAAATCACTTCCGCGGGTCCGGACGGAGAGTTCGGGAAGCCGGACGGCGCGGCAGACGACATCGACAGCGCGAACCGGGGTAACTGAGAACTGAGAATTGAGAATTAAGAATTAAGAATTAAGAATTGAAATTCTGACTACTGACTACTGACTACTATGCCAAAAATCAGCGACTTCAGAAGCGATACCGTCACAAGGCCGACTAAAGCCATGCGCGAGGCGATGATGAACGCCGAGGTAGGCGACGACGTTCTCGGCGACGATCCGACGGTCAAGGAACTCGAGCGCGCAGCATGCGAGGTCTTCGGCAAGGAGGCGAGCGTTTTCGTCCCGAGCGGAACGATGGCGAATCAGATCGGAATCGCAGCGCAGACGAGTCCGGGCGACGAGGTCATACTCGAGAAGGGCGCGCACATTTATAACGTCGAAGCGGGATCAATCGCGCGGCTGAGTCTCGTGCAGGTCAATCCGATCAAGGGAGTTCGCGGAGCGATGCCGCTCGCGGAGATCGAGGAGTGCATCCGCCCGAAGAACATCCATTTCCCCGTGACGCGGCTTATCGCGCTCGAAAACACCGGCAACACCACCGGCGGCTCTGTGCTAACGATGGACTACATGCGAAGCGTCCGCGAAATCGCGACTCGCCATGGCCTGCGACTCCACCTCGATGGCGCGCGCGTTTTCAACGCTGCGTGCGCCCTCGGGGTGGACGTTAAAGAGATTGCCGGCATCTTCGACAGCATGACCTCCTGCCTTTCGAAGGGTCTCGGCGCGCCTATCGGGAGTCTTTTCCTCGCAGACGCGCAAACCGTCGAAAAGGCGCGCAAGCAGCGCAAAAGCTTCGGCGGCGGAATGCGGCAGGTGGGAGTGATCGCCGCGCCGGGGCTGATCGCGCTGACGGAAGGTCCGAAGAACATTCCGGAGGACCACCGCAGAGCGAAAAAGCTCGTAACGGAGTTCGCGAAACTCCCCGGCTTCCCGCTGAAGCCAGAGGATGTCGAGTCGAACATCCTCGTACTCAAATTCGGTTTGCCCGCGGAGCGGAACAACGCATTCCACGCGGCTCTGATGGAGCGCGGAGTGTGGGCGTCGAACCTCTGGGGCCAAGGCATGCGCTTCGTCACCCACCGCGACGTTGACGACTCTGACGTCGACCGCGCGATACAGGTGATGAACGAAATCTACCCGCTGTTTAGGGGTTAGGACGTGTAAAAAAATAACTAACCAAATCTCGCATCACATCTTCGCGCCATCTTTGCCCGTCGCTCGGTCACGAAATCCTCACCGTAGCTATGGCTACGCCTCCGGTTTCGCTTCCTCGCACCGAACAAACATGACACAAATCTGAGCGCGATATTCGGTCATTTATTTATTTACACGCACTTAGGTTCTAGGATCGAGGATTTAGGGAAATCCTTATCTATCGCGGATGACGATCTTCTGATTCGCTGCGACGTCGGTGTACATTACAATAGTTCCGTCAACGAACGTAACTCTGACGGAAACCGTGGATGTCGTTCCTATCCCCAAATGGGCGATTAGTTTGCTCTCACCTCGCCCACCGGTTCCTGATTCGATGTCTCTGCGAAGAGTTCGTCCACTTGTAAGTGGAAAGTCGGCATCGTTGTCGAGATTCACATCAATCCTGGCTCCTATTGCATCAAATTTAGCTTCGGTCGAAATATCGGTTGCGTTTCCATAAGCGTCCGTCAGACAGCGCACGTAGATGTAGTTTCCTCCGAACCCGCCACTCTGCCATAACTCATCCGCAACCTGATGGTTTCCGAATGCGATATCGAGATTCCCGTCGCTATTAATATCGCCCCAAGAAGCGCCAATTGTTGGATGTGACGAAGTTAGGCCCACAGCAGTATCTGCTCTTGTAAATGCGCTTCCGTCATTCCGGTAAAGCGCGTTCTGCCCATTTCGATTTGCCACCATCGTATCCTGGTCGCCGTCATTATCGTAGTCGCCCCATGAAACGCTGTCTCCAAAGAACGTGTCAGTGATTCCCATCGAACCGTTTACCTGGGTGAAAGTCCCGTCTCCGCTGTTTTGATACACGAAGCTGGTAGCATTGTATCTCGTGACCAGAAGATCAAGATCGCCGTCGTTATCGAAATCCGCGAAAGCGCATCCCGTCGAATTCGACGCGCCGGATACGCCTGCGGAACTCGCAACGTTCGTGAAGCTGCCGGAATCGTTTCGATAAAGGACGTCGAGATTGCCGAAATCGTTGGCGAGAAAAAGGTCCGGATCTCCGTCGTTGTCGTAGTCGCCCCATGTCGCGCCGACGCTACGTATACTTGACGCCATTCCGAGAGAAGACGCGACATTGGTAAACGTGCCCCCGTCGTTTCGATAGAATCGATTCGCTCCTGTTGGTACCGTTACGAACACATCGAAATCCCCATCCAGGTCATAATCCGCCCAGGCCGCCTGATTTGATGTAGTTGAAGGATCATCGATGCCGACACTTGAAGAAACTGCCGAAAACGAGCCCGCACCATCATTCAGGAGAATCTGAGCAGCGGACTGCTCGCGAGTCATAAATATATCCAGATCGCCGTCGCCGTCAAAATCCGCAAACGGCGCGGTGCGGCCACTATTCGATCCACTAATCGCAACGAGCGTTCCACCATCGTTTCGGTACAATCCATTATTCCCGTCTGGATTGCAGATAAGCAAGTCAAGGTCGTCGTCGCCGTCAAAGTCGCCCCAGGAAACGCCGGTAGTACCAAATGAGTCAGACGACAATCCTGACGAAGACGAGATATCGGTGAAATTCCCGGCATTCGACATCACCTGCGGCGCTACGTAGGTGTATCCACTATGGATAGAGAGGGTTGTCGAGTCGGGATTCGTGACGACAACGTCAACAGTGCTGGCGCTCGCGCCAGCGGGGACGACGCAGGTCAGCGCGTTGGTCGAATGGACCATCACCTGCGACGCGCTCGTCCCGCCGAAGGTGACGTTGGTCGTGCCCGCAACTTGGAAGCCGCTACCGGTTATCATCACGGGAGTGCCACCTGACTGCGTTCCGCTAGCAGGGTTGACGCTTGCCGGGTAGTAATGGAAGATCGACCCCGAATTCCCGACTACGTAAACGTGTCCGGTGGAGGTTACCCATGAACACCGGAATTCGGTTGTAACGCCAACGTTGATGGTAGTCCAGGTACCGTCGCCGGTGGAATGGAGAATCGTGCCGCCGGAACCGACCGCGTAATAATTGTTCGCGCCATAACCTCGAATTTTCCAAATGCGATTCGTAGTGCCCGATGTTTGCGGGATCCAGCTTTGACCGTTGTCCGTGGAATGAAGTATCGTCCCACCATTACCCACCGCATAAATGTCGGATGTGCCGCTACCCCATATTCCGAACAGACCTTGCGTAGTGTTATCTGGGAGAGAAGTCCAGTTTCCATCGCCGGTGGAGTTTGCGATCGTTCCACTTCCATCGGCTACGAAAAACACATTCGATGCGTCCGTGCTCCACATGTCGCGAATAACGTTTGTTGTGCCGGAGACTTGCGCGTTCCAGGCGGAGCCGTCGAAATGCATCAGAACTCCGGTAGATCCATAGTTGTAGACATCGTTAGCGCTGGTTCCCCAATTGCCGGAAAGATCGGTAGTCGTTCCAGATGCCTGCGGCGTCCACGTTCCGTCGCCTGTCGTGTGGAGCATCGTTCCGGAAGCACCAACAACCGTTACATCGGAAGCGTTTGGTCCCCAGGTTCCATGAATAGCGGCGGTAGTCCCAGAAGTTTGTTCGGTCCAAGTCCCATCTCCGGTGGAAAAGAAAATGCGTCCGCCATCAGCGACAGCGTAAAGCGCGTCATTTGTAATCCCGTAAACCTGCGTTATTCTCTCTGAAATTCCCACGTTTTCGTTCACCCACTGCCCCGCGTTCACCTGCGCGGCGGGCTGCTGCGTGATCGTGATTGTCGCCGCGTCCGACCCGTTCCCCGCTGCGTCTGTGGCGATTACCGCGAGGTTATTGATCGCGTCCTGGATGAGCGTAACATCCACCGACCACGCGCCAGATGAGTTCACCGTCGCGTTCGCGGTCTGCGCGCCGCCCGTGACCGAAATCGCGGCGTTCACCTCCGCCGTGCCCGAAAGCGCGAGCGTCTGCAACGTCGTGCTCGCAGGCGGGCTGCTGGTTACAACTGGCGCGTCCGGACCGATCGAGTCGTGCGTCACGGATACCGCGACCGCGTCCGACACGATCCCCGCGACTGTCTGCGTGACAGACAGATTATTCTGAGCGTTCGCGCTCAGATCGACAAGCACCGACCAGTTACCAGAGCCATCGACGGAGATTGTCGCGGTTTGCGTGCCTCCAGTGATCGTGATACCCTCGCCCGCTGCGCCCGTACCTGTGACGGTGATCGGATTCTGGTTCGTTGGCGTGGTTACCGAGTTCACCACCGGAACCGGCGCAGTGGGCGTGCTGTGCGTAATCTGCACGCCGAACGCGTCCGACACGTTCCCAGCGGCGTCCGTGATAGTGATCTGCAGGTCGTTGACCTGATCCGCGGCCAGTTCGACGATCAGCGTCCAGTTGCCACTGGAGTCGACCGCGATAGTGACAATCTGAGCGCCGCCGGTGACGGTGATCGTTCCGCCCGGCTCCGCGGTGCCGCTGAGAGTAACGGAAGTGTCCGTAGTCTGCGCGGGCGGACTGCTTGTTACGGTGGGCGCGACTGGAGCCTGGTTGTCGTGTACGATAACGACCACGACGACGGAAGAATCGAAGCCGTCCACGGTCTGCATGACGTTCAGCGTGTTCGATGCGTCGGGGGATAGGTTTACGGAAACGCTCCACGCGCCGTTCGAACCTGCGGTGGTGGTCGCAACGTCCGCGCCTCCCGCGATGGTGATAGTCGCACCGTCCACGCCGACTCCGGAAACCGTAATCGGATTTTCGTTCGTCGCGGCTGGGAGCGCGTTCACCGAAGGCGAAGGCAACACTACCTCACTAATTCCGGGTGAATACAATCCACCTGAAGCGGTCGCTCCGGAATCGTCTGTACCTCCCCAGACAATCATTTTGCTTCCGGTCCAGATTGTGGAATGCCAATTCCGTATGCTCGGCTGACCCGCGGAAAAAATTTGCGTCCAGGAATCGGCAGCGAGATCATACTGCCAGCCGACATCAGGCGCGTAAGATCCACCCCAGGTAAGCATACGATTCCCCGTCCATACTAGCGACGGTGATTCTCTGGTGGGATTTGAGTTCTCCTGAGCAGATGAGGCCCAGGTATCTGAGGAAGGATCGTAAATTCCTGCGCTGAAAACGTTGTACCAATCCGGAGACGCACTTTCCCCATAACGTCCGCCAAACACAATCATCTTCGATCCGGTCCATACCATCCTATGCCAGGCGGCAATATCGGGAGCGTTCACAGTCGACGTTGCGGCCCAGGAATCAGTTACCGGATCGTATACCCCGCCAGTATTAGTGTAATCGTCCTGAAAGGAATTCTCCGGAAGCCGCACGAATCCGCCCCAAACGATCATGCGTGAGCCAGTCCATACCGATGCCAAGTCCTTTCTTCCGGAGGGTGCGTCTACGTCCGTGGTGGTCGTCCATGAATTCGTCTCCGGATCGTATATGCCGCCGGAATTCAGGAATCCATCGAAGCCGGTACTTCCCCCGCCGCCCCAGACTATCATCCTGCTTCCGGTCCAGACGGAAGCGAACGAATATCTCGCTTCTGGAGCATTGGCGGTCGAAATCTCGCTCCACGAGTCCGACGCTGGATCGTAAGCCGCACCGTCGCCAAGCGGACTACCGTTGTATCCGCCCCAGATTATCATTTTGGAGCCGGTCCAAACCGCAGCGTGATCGTATCGCGCCGAAGGCGCGCCTTCGGTTGAAATAGCTGTCCATGCGTTCGAATCCGGGTTATACTTTGCGCCGGTATTCGCGTAGACTTCCGGGCTAGAATTCGTGGAACCGCCCCAGACAATCATTTCCGCTCCCGTCCAGACAGCGGAATGACGATACCTCGCGTCGGGAGCGCTTTCGGTCGAAGTTGCCGACCACGGGATTCGAACGGGATTCCCGCTGCTTGACGCGGTGACGGGAGTTCCGGCAGATGTGTCAGTAACAATCAGTCCGACGTAGTAATTGCCGGAAAGAATGCTCGCCGGGACGGTGCCGGTCTGGATGATTTCTTCGTCCGCCGCGCCCGCGGCGATGTTCGCGGTTACTCCCGAGTACACGAGGTAGTCGCTCGTCGTTATCGTCTGGTCGGCTGAAAGATAAAGCGAAAACGCGCACGCGCCTGGCGCGGAGCCGGTGTTCGAAATCGATTTCCCGATCCAGATGTTCGCGCCTTGCGCGTAGTCGCCCGACGCGCTTACGCCGCTTGCGACGAATAGCGGAGTTCCGGAGGAGCTGTGCGTGATCGTGACGACGACCGCGTTCGAAACGTTGCCCGCGGCGTCGGTGGCGGTGACACTGATCGTGTTCGTCTGTTCCTGCGATAGCGTCACGAGCGCGTTCCAGTCGCCCTGCGCGCTCGCGGTCGCGACTATCGCGGCGGCGGCGTTTACGCTGACGGACACCGCCGCGCCAGCCTCCGCGGTTCCAGTAATCATCTGCTGCGTCGCGGTCGTGGGTGAGGTAACTCCGTCAACAACTGGGTCCGCGACCACTCCGTCGTGAGTTACGCTGAGCGTCGTCGGTTCCGAAATCCGCTGGAGCCCGTCTATAACCACGACCGAAATCTCGTTCACCGAATTCTGCGCGAGAGTTATTTCGAGAGACCAGCTACCCGCCGCGCTCGAAGTCGTTTCGAAGGTCGCGCTTCCGACGTTCGCGCGGATTGTCGAGTTGCCGCCCGCCACGCCTGAAAGCGTTACGTTCGCCATCTTCGTCGGACTCGCCACCGCGTTCACCTCCGGCGCCGAGGGCGCGGTGCTCGCGATACCGAAAACCGCGGAGGTCGTGGAGGCGCTATTTCCTGCCGGGTCCGTCGCGGTAAGCCGTATCTGGCAAATGGTCGAATCCACCTGAGGCACTTTCCAGTCGTAGGCGCCTACGATCGCTACGTCGTCCGCGATACCTGAGAACGTCTCTCCGTTCGTGCTGAACTCCACCTTCACCGTCCCGGTGGAAGAGTTCGAAGACCACGAGATCGTCTCTGAGCTTCCGCCTGAAAGCTGCGTGCCCGCCGTCGGCGACGTTATCGCAATCGTCGGCGGTTCGGCGTCGAGAGTTATGCTCGAGCTGATGAAACCCGAATTCGTCACGCCCGCGCTCGTCCGGACCCAGAGATAGAGAGTCTTTTCGCCATCGCCTGGGGTAAGCACGAACGAAGTCGGCTCGGTCGTTTTCCAGCGGGAATCCGTCGCTGCGGGAGCGTAATTCTGAGTCTCCGTAAGATGCCACGCGGTGACGCCAGCGTCGTTCGAAATGTGTACGCGAACGTCTCTGCTGTTCGTCCATTCCGAGCTTCCGGACGTGACGTCCCGAACGCGCAGTGCTGGGATCGGAACCGCGGGCACGCTCGGCGTAGAGGAAGCGTTCGTCACGGTCTCCCTTAGCGGCGCGAGGTCTTCCGCGGTGACGCCCGAGATTGTGTTCGTCATGGTAAAATACGTGCCTATCGAGGTGGCGAGGTCCGCCATGGTCGCGTTCGCGCTGAGATTCACGCCGGTCTGGTCTCCGATGATCACGACAGAACCGCTCGCGTTTCCGTCGAAGACGCCGTCTTCGAAGTCGCTCGCGAGCGCCTTTACGAAATCGAGCGAAGTCACCGTCGATCCGGCGTTCTGATTCTGAATGTCGCGCGCCTCCTGCGAAATCCCCGCGAGAACCGCGGCGTAGTTTGCCGCCTCGCTTCCGGGAACAAGCCCTCCTGCGCGCGCGTCTGCCGGCGCGGTTCCGGTGATGTTCGTAAGCCCGAAATGGTTCGCGATTTCGGCGTTGGATTCCGCGATCGCCGTATCCGCGGGCGCGCCTGACGCCATCCGCTGACGCGCGCGGGTCGAAGCTATCGTCGTCACTGGAGTAACCGCGACTCCCGCGCTCTGCATCCGCTCGCCAGCGGTAATCGCAAGTTCGAGCGCGCTATCGGATGCCGAGATGTCGATCGTTTCGCCGCTCGCTTCGTCGATGTACGTCCCGCTCGATACGCTGATAAAGATCGCCCCGTCGAAGCCGCCAATGTCCGCGGTGAAGGTTCCGTCCGATCCGGTGGACGCGGTCGTAAGCAGAGTTCCGGGCGTCCCATCCGCGTTCAGTTCGTAAATCTTTACGATTCCAGCCGAAACCGGACCTTTGACGACGGTTCCCTGAATCGCGTTCGCCAGGGTCGGCGCCGCCGCGGCTGACGATGAATCAGACGAGCCGCCGTCCGAAATCGCGACTATCCCGCCGATCAGCGGCCCAGGCCCCCAGCATCCGGAGAACAGAATCGCCGCGAAAGCAAACAAAGCCGTCTGGATTTTACTATTGACCATTTTCGTTCTCCTCGCTCGTTTCCGTTTCTGAACTTTCCTCAGGGGCGGGATTCTCCGCGATTTCATCCACCGCCCTTTCATCCACCGCGCTTTCATCCACCGCGCTTTCTTCCGCGGCGCTCGCCTCGGGTGTCGATTCCTCCCTGGCGGACTCAGCTTCGTCCGCCTCGTCCGACGGCGTTTCCGACGAAGCTGGAGTCTCTTCCGCTTCACTTTCGACGTCCTCGGACGCAGCCGATTCGTCATCATGTTCGCCACGATCCATCATCAGCCGGACGATCTCCCTCGTCGGATCGATCATAGCAGGCATGAAAAGCGCGCCGAGCACGCGATCTTCATCCGCTCCCTGGAGCATTGGCGGGACGACGATGGAAATGACGTAGCGAAGTATCGAACTGTTCCTGTCGAAGAAACTCAGCGAGTCCTCGCCCGATAGAACGCCGACGCTTCGTTTTTCCGCGATGTGTTTCCCGGTTTTGACTTCGACGATATCCGCCTTCAATCTGCCGTAGATGGAAAATCTCTCGTCGTCGACTCCCCAGCTCAAGACTCCGCCCAGAACCCACAGCGGCACACTGGCGTAAACGGAATTCTCGTAGCCGCCGAATCGAAGGCTGGCGCGATCGACGCTGAGACTGATCAGAAAGTCCGCGGCCTCGTCCTTCGCGAGCGAAAGAAATTTCGATTTCGACGTTTCGCGCGTATCCCCGACAGTCACCACGGATTCGAAAACGTCGAGCCGGTCCAGCGCGTTCGCGTAGTGCTCGCGAAACGACTCGGCGTTTACCGGAATCGTTCGATCTTCCGTAGAGTCGCTCTTTTCAGAAATCGTCACGTCTCCGACGGCGACCCTGACGTTCCAGAGTTCCTTGTATTCCGACGACAACTCCTTGCCGAAGTCGTCCCATTCCACGGCTGGTTTAACGCTGCTGCATCCTGAGGCAAAAACGGCAAGAACGAAACAAATAGTGATCGATTTCATCGCGGCTCCTCGATTTCCTGAATGTGAATTGCTTTCCTCGGACGGAAGTTCGGCTCATTCCGAATTCAACCGGCATACTCATGCTTTTAGCAAACCCGCAAAGCAATTCAGGATATTACCCAAACTTCGATAGCGCGGGAGTCGGCGCCCGTGGTGAACGCGGACGAGCGGTCCCTCACCGAATTCGGTGAGAAAACACACAATTGTATCCCGAATCGAGATTATGACCTTAAAAAAACTCTAAATCATATCGGGGAGCGATATTTTTCAAGATGCAAATTGTGGCGCATGAACCGCATTTCCTTGAGATATTCCTGCATCAGCGAGGTCTGCCCGCGGACGTCGTCTTCCTTCGCGAAGTCGGTGTTCAGTCCGACCTGATCGTTCAGTTCCGTCAGGAACCAGCTCCCGCTGACGTCGCGCATCACGTCGACGCTGAATATTCCGTAGCTGAACATTTCCGCCACGCGGTTCGCCACCGGCTCGATCACCTCGAACGCTCCCTGCGGCATATAGTCCATCGGAATGTAGACCATGCCGTGGGGGAACGCCTTCGTGTAGGTCTGGAGGAAGCGCGCGCGACCGCGATCTTCGATCATGAAAATGAAGCGCACGTCGTGGCGTTCGACCGGAAGTCCGACTTCCGGGATGCCTTCGTGGCGGTCGAGCCTTGCCTGTATGATGTAAGGCGTCGTCATTATTTGGTGGAGCGCGTGATTGATCTGTCCCTGATCGTGGATTTCGTCGCCCCAGAACGCGTGGAGCGAGAGTCCTTCCGGGTGCCGCGCGACGAGGTAGATGCCGCGAGATTCCCATCCGTTGACTGGTTTCAGGATCGACCAGTTATGATGATGCTCGTAGTGATTATCCATCATCGAGAAGAACTCGATGAACTGTTCCGGCGCCCACGGTCCGTCCTTGTCTATAAGAGCGGTAAGCGCGTGAGCAGTCGGGAACTCCTGGTAGCAGAGCCATTTGTCGTTGACGAACCTCGAAAGCCCGACATGTCCGAAAATCGGGACGCCGAGCTGGATCAGCCTGTTTATGACCCATTCGTAGTGCGGAAGGACGTTTCCGATCTTGTCGAAGCAGAACCCGATCGGCACCGGCTCGAAGACGGGGTGCCATCGTCCGCCGTCGGGGACCCAGTGGCCTTCTACCCAGCCATCGTCGCGGAAGTCGAATCCGCTTGCGAAGTAGAGCGGCTCGCCTTCGCCGCTATTCGCGAGGTGGTAGAAGTAGATGTACGACTTCGAAAGCTCCTCCGAGTAAAACGGCGACGCGCCGGAGCGGACGCTCGGAATCTCGGAGTTAAGCATCACCATTGGAGCGTTCATCGGAATTAAGAATTAAGAATTAAAAATTAAGAATTAGGAATTGGTCGTTGAGATTGAATCCAAGGTTCTCAATAATCGAGAAAATCCATGCGTTAGCCGCTCTGCTTTAAAAGCTATCACGCAGATTTCCATTTTTAATTCTTAATTCTTAATTTTTAATTTCACCGATGTACGTTCCTCCAGGCTACAGAGTTCTCATAACCGGCGCGAGCAGCGGGCTTGGCGCAATGATGGCAAAGCTCCTCGGCGCGGACAAGGCGCGGGTCGCGATCACCGGAAGACGCGCGGACCGGCTAGAAAAGGTCGCGGAAGCCGTCCGGGCCGCAGGGGGCACTCCGATGATTCTGACGGGAGACACGTCGAGTCCGGAGGACGCGCAAAGACACGTCGAGACGATCAACCAGGCCTGGGGCGGCATAGACTGGGTCATCCTGAACGCCGGAGTTGGACTCCACACGCCTGGACACAAGTTCAAGGCTGCGGACTTCAAATACACCTTCGACGTAAACCTGATGGGACCGTGCTACTATCTCGAACACATAATCCCGATCATGCTGAAGCAAAAGAAAGGCACGATCGCGGGCGTATCCAGCCTCGCGGCGTTCCGCGGCCTTCCTGAAACCGGCGCGTACAGCGCAAGCAAGGCGGGCCTGATGACGCTTCTCGAAAGCCTTCGCGTGGACCTCAGCCGGAAAGGGATCAGGGTTGTCAGCGTGAATCCTGGATTCGTAAAAAGCGAAATGACCGCGCAGAACGATCCCGGACAGATGCTGTTCCTGATGGAAACGGAGGCGGGTGCGCGGTGCATGCTGAGCGGCATCAAGCGGGGAAAGCGCATCGTCCATTTCCCGAAGAGACTTTCGCTATTCGTGAAATACGTACTCGGCAACATGCCGGGGTTCATATACGACTTCGGCGTGCGCAGAATCGGACGGCGCAAATCTCCGCCGGGGACGGTGTTCGGCGACTGGAACAAGGCGGCTGCGACGTCACCCGAAAAAACGATATAACTGTTTACGACGGATTGACGTGCCAGGCGCTTCGAAATGGCAATGTGCCTCTTTTTAGAAACTATCCCAAGTTCCGGGAGTGCTTCCGCCATCGTCTGCGCCGAAAAATATTACGTAAAATTCGTAGACGGCACGAATATAATGTAATGTCAAGACTTCCGGAAACGCCAACGTGTTTCAAAATACGCTGAAGATGTGATGACAACGCCGCGCGATATGATTTAATGTCTGCGCTGGACGCAATCACGCAGGATCTTTACTCGGAGGAATGTAGATGAAACATCTTCTCGTTTTATCGCTCGCTACGCTTCTTGCGACGGGCTGCACTCACGATTTCGAGGTCGGTGAAATCACCGGCGATTTTATAGACGGTACGCCTAGCCTCGAAACTCCCGTGGAGATCGTCATCGGACCGTACGCAGGATGGAGCGCTGGAACGCTGCTCTACGGACTGAAACCCGCGTTCGCGAAGCACCCGGACGTGCTCGGCGTCTACGACGGCGATCGCGAGCATTCCCGTGGTGACGCTTACTACGTCGACGTGGACGTCCAGACTATCTTCGAGCCGAATCCGTCGAACTTCTGGCTGATCTGGCCCGGGTCGATAATCGTGCTTCAGGGATCCGTCGGACTCGGATACGAAGCCTCCATCGTCGCGAACATCACGATAATCTCTCCGGACGGCGACGTAGTGTTCGACGACAAAATCTACCACCACGCGAACATTCGCTACACGAACGGCTTCTACGGCTATGCGGCGGGAATCGGGTGGCTCACTCCCTTCGGTATTCTCGACATCGTGCTGGGCCTCGTTTCAATGAACGACGTGCCGCCGAAGGTGGAAGCGGAGTTCTTCGACCATTTCCGGAAGGACTTCGCGAAGAATCTATCCGACGTGTGTCTCGAGGTCATCGATAAAGATCAGCGTAGGAATTCGCGAAGCGAAAGCGAAGAGGAGATCAGCCAGCGAAGGCATAGAAGGGACGCGGACGATAGGTTCGAACAACTATTCCCGGAGGAGTCCGGAGACGAACCCCCGGCTGAAAGCGAACCCCCGGCTGAAAGCGAACCCGCGCAGGAAAACCCTGACGCGGCGGAATCCACGGGGGAAGAAACGCAGCCCGTGACCGGAGACGAGTAAGATGAAAACCAGAAAACTGATGGCACGGTTCGGGGCAGTGCTCTTTTTACTGCTGACTCTTTGCCCCGGCGCGGTCGCAAGGGATTCCAGGGAGATCGACATAGACGACCTCGACTGGGGATCGAGGTCGCGCGAATCGAGGCCGCGGACGAGCGACCGGCGAGCCGCGGAAGAGATGATCGAAGACGAACTGGACGAGAACTCTGAAACGCAGAACAGAATTTTCTTCAACGAAACAGAAGGTGACGCCCGCGCTCGAAACGAAAGGGACTCGATTCGCATTCGCAGGGAAGACGTCATTAAGGACGACGAACCGAAGCGGGATTACGAACGCCGGAGGGCGCGAGTGGACGACGACGAGTTTTCGCTCGGTTTCGATTTCGTGTTCGGAACTCTCAAGATCGACGAAAACTCGAACGGCGCGCAGGCTCATTACAAGGATCGCGCTCCGGTGGGTCGCGGGGATTTCCGCCTCGACTACACGGACTGGGGCGACTTCAGTTTCAGCGCGGATTTCGGAATCGGGGTAACAAGCAAGTTCGACGACGACTATCAAATCACCAGCCGGGCGTTTTCGCACAAGAATTTCAGGACCGACGCGGATATAAACGCGATGATCGGCTACTCGCTCATCCAGATCGGGCGCGTGTTCGACCTCCGCTGGCTCGCGGGAGTCACGGCAGGTTTTCAGTCGCGGACCCATTCCGTCGAAGAGTTCCAGGTGAAACACTTCTCCATCCCGAAGGACTACGAGGACATCGACGACGACGTCTGGCTGCCCGAAGACGCGGGCTACGCGGGCTGGATTCTGGGCGGAAGATCGACTCTCCGCCTCGGCGGTTTCGTGGCGAAGGCGGAGCTGCGGTACAAGTTCATCAGCATCGAGCACGATCTCGATCACATTCCGCGAATCAGGGGCGCGGATTCGAGGTACACTCCGGAGGATGCGACCACGAAGGGCAGGACCAGCGACCTCAGGCTTATGCTCGGCTGGCGCTCGGACGTCGAGACGCTGTTCACCATCAGAATCATTCGCGAGCTTGACAAGGGCGGAAACACGTTCCCTGTCTTCTACCGCACTACGAGCACGGCAAACCCCTCGGCAAGCGACGTCGAAGTGATCACGACGCCGAGGAAGTACCAGACGTTCATCGCGTATGGACTTTCGGTGGTGATACCGTTTTGAATAATTAATAACTAACAATTGAGAATTTTTTGAAATTGCCCCAAATAGCCCTACGAAGACAAAGCAGTATTGTTTGAAAGGCTCAGAGATCGGTTATCACAATTCAATTATTAATGGTTCTACCCCTATCTTGTCTAGAACGGGAATGCCGTGAAACGGCGTAGATGGCTTCAAAACATAGTTTTTAGAGCATTCCACGTGTTTTAGTAAATGAGGTAATTTAGGTTTGAATACTTGTCCGGCTAACGTTTCACCAAGCGTTCACTTCCGATTGCCGTAACTCTCACTCCATCAATGATTTACGATTCACTGCCCCCAACGTGCGGATCTCATCAGACATTACAAAAAAAGAATAATGCACTGATTTCTTGTTAGTATTGTCATCTAGACAACTTCGGGGTAGAGCCTTATTAATTATTAATTGTTAATTATTAATTTCCTCCAATGCGTTTGCTGTACCGTTCAATTCTATACGAGGTCTCGATAACGTTTCTTGTGACGTTTTTGACCCTCGGGATGATAATGTTCCTCGGGAACGCGATGCAGCTTGTAGCGAGATTCGAGGATTTCGGGTTCGATTTCGCGCTGAGTCTTCTGAAGTACATTCCGCCGCTGGTGGCAAGCGCGGCGCTGCCGCTGGCGATTCTCGTCGGAGCGGCGCTTTCGTATTCGCGGCTGATCCTCGACAACGAATTCATCGCGATCCGGAGCGCGGGAATCCCCACGCGCAGGATTCTCTACCCCGCGGCGCTGCTCGGCATACTCGTGGCGCTGGTTGCGCTTACGAACCTTACGTTCTTCGAGCCGCGGGCGAGGGAGCTGATGGGGAAGGCGAAGAACGTTTTCATACGCGAGGAAATTCTGAACAAACTTCCGGAAGGGCCATGGGCGCAGCGCTTCGGGACGGTCGCGCTCAGCTACAGGCACTTCGAAGGCGGCGTGTTCGAAGACTTCCAGATGACGAAGCTGAAGTTCGATGACGAGAATCTCGCGCGGAGCAAGACCGAGGTCTACATTCACGCGGACAAGGCGTGGCTGACCTTCGACGAGGCCACCGCGACATTGAGCGTCGACGTCGCGGACGGATTCATCCACCGCCCCGCGAGACAGACAGGGGGGAAGATTCCCGCGGACAACCACGTTTTCTACCGTGGTCGCGCGTTCGGGCACAAACTCGTCATCTCGGAACTCGCGAGCGAAGGACAGAAGACGCTCGTCGGGCTCACGAGTTTCGAAATCGCGGACGAACTCGCCAGAAGGCGTTCCGCGGAAAACGAAGACGCTGAATCCGGCCTCGAGCACATAGGCGCATTCGCGATGGTTTTCACAAACCACGTGAGGCTTTCGAAGGCGATCGCGATTATCCCCCTCGCGCTGCTCGGAGCGCTTATCCCGCTCGCCATCTGCAAGCGAAACAGGTTCCTGCTCTACGCCGCCGCGATACTTCCACCTTCGCTCGGCTACTTCTTCTGCGCGGCGCTGCTGAAAGTCCTGACGGAAGGCGCGGTCAGAACCGACATGGCGCAGAAGAGTTTTTCTACGCTGTTCCTGAGATTCTATCTGCCGTGCTGGTCGACCGTGATACTTTTGTTTCTCACCGCGTGGATCATCTGGTTATACTTGCGAAGACGATGAGACTTCTCGACCGCCACGTCGCCTACTATTACCTGATGTCGCTCCTTCTGATCGGATCGTTCTTCATCGGGATTTTCATGGTCGTCGATTTCATAACGAACTACGCGGATTTCGAACGGCATCCCCTCGGACCGCTCAGAGCCGCGGGACTCTGGTATCTCTACACGCTGCCTAGCCTTGTAACGGTGCTCTACCCGGTGCTGATCCTCGGCGGCGGGATGCTCGCGATAACCTCGCTGATGCGCGGGAACCAGCTCGTCGCGTGCATGAGCGCGGGAGTCCACATCTGGCGACTCATCGCGGCGATGCCGATAATCACCGTCGCGCTCGTGTCGCTGCTTTATTTCGAGATGGAATATTACAGACCCTACGCCGACGAGAAGCTGAAAGAGCATGAGCTTTCGGACAAGGACATCCGCAACCAGTATTTCTTCGACGTGAAGGGATCGGACGGAGTGGAGTTCTGGGTCGAGGCGTACTATCGAGCGAGCAGGAAGGTCGAGCATCTATACGTCTACAAGATCCGCGAAGGCGGCTCCCTGGACGCGGAGATATACGCACGGGAAGCCGTATGGAACGCGCGTCGCGAAGGCGGAAGCTGGAATCTCTCAGGCGGCTACGAATTTCAGTTCGACGAAAACGGAGATCGCATTTCGGCAAGATCGTTCGACGAGTGGAATGATTTCACTCTCGGGAACGTCACTCCGAAGGATCTTTCAGACCAGCGCAGCACGCTCGAACAGAGTCTAAGCGAGCTGATCGAGACAGGGACTCCGGAGGCGAGGTTCGAACTCGGCGTGAAGCTTTCTTCGCCGCTGAACAGTCTCGCGCTGTTCCTGATCGGCGTCGCGATCCTTCTCCGGACCCGTTCGAAGAGCTACTTCGCGTCGACGCTGATCTGCATCTCCGTCGCAGGAATTTTTTATCTGCTCGTGCTGTTCTGTCAGAGTCTCGGAAGGCAGGACATCATTCCCGCGAACATCGCCATCTGGGGCCCGATCGGGACGTTCCTGCTCGCGGGAGGTTTTTTGTGGACTCGCCTTCCGACGTAGGGAACGATGATGCCGGATTCCAGATTTCAGGATGAACTTCCCGCTTCGCGTGGTGCTTTGTCCGGAGCATCTATGGAGTTGCGCGACGTGCCAGTCACTTTGGAAGCGACTGGCACGTTTGGACGCTTCGTTCTGCTTGCGCTCGCGGCGCTGGCGCTAGCTTCCTGCGGCGCGAAAGACACTCTTGACGACGTTCTCTGCATAGAGGACATTACCCCGAAGCACGAGTATTTCATAGGTCGGAGCGCGCTGGTCGACATCCTCGCGCGGGTTCCGGAGAGCGAAACCAAACCGACGGAAATCCACGAAAGCGAGGAACTTCAGCGCTACGTGAACATGCTCGGGAACTATCTCGCCGCGAACCAGCCGCCTCCGTACCGTCCGACGGAGCTTGGCGAGGACGCGAGCGGGATGTGGTACTTCCTCGTGGTCGACTCGCAGGAGATCAACGCGTTCGCGCTGCCGGGAGGGTTTATCGTCATCACTTCGGGGATGCTGAGGAGCCTCGAAAACGAGGATGAACTCGCGTTCGTTCTCGGGCACGAGATCACCCACGTGACGCTTCGCCACGCGCTCGACGAACTCGAGAGTTCGTCATACGTTTCGATGCTGTGGGAACTCCCCCTTACCGCGGCGCAGATGACGGTGGAACTTCCCGTGGTGTCGGACGTGACAGGCGCGGTGAGCGATACCGTAGACGCGATTCCGGTCGTTCGCGAAGTGAAGATCGCGAAGGACGTTTTCAATCTCTTCACGGGCTTCGTGGAAGGAGTCGCGAGCGCGGTTGCCACCGGACTCCCCGCGGAGAAGGAATTCGAAGCGGACGTCGAGGGTCTGAAAATCATTCGTGACGCGGGTATCCGCGACGACGAGCCGTTCGGATACAGACCCCACTCTGGTCTCGACTACCTAAAGCGCATCGAAGAGCTTTCGAAGTCGCGGGAAGGCTACATCGATTTCCTCGGCTTCGGCCACGGGGACTACGAGGCGCGGGTCGACAATCTGCGGGAGTTTATCGAAGATGACGAGCGCACCAGCACCGTCGAGCGCGAAATCAACCCAGTCGGAATGCAGCGGTTCCTGTATCATCGCGGGCTGCTTACGGATTGAACGTATCGTTGCTGGCCACTTCACAAATTAAAAATCTTAAATTCCAAGCTCAGTGCGTCATCGAGTACACGATAATGTTGACGCCGAGTTTGAGAGCGGTTTCGGTGTCGAGGCCGCGGGTGAATGGATGATCGACCATCTCCCAGCCGTTGCCGAGGTCGAATGAACTGAAGATCACGCGGGTCGCGCCTTCGATATCGACTCCTTCGAGCGCGAAATCGCCGCCTCCCTGCGAATCGTTCTGATTCACGAACGGAGTGAATCCGAAGCTGTCGATATCATAGATCGAATGGAAAATCGAGTGCGTCATCGGAAGCCGCACCATCGAAGCCTCCCCCACCACCCTACGGATTTCGCGTTTGAACGCAATCGCGAATTCCTGCCTTCCACAGCACGCGTCCGCGAGCATGAACCCGCCTTCGCTCAGGTACTCGCGCAGACTCCGCACGTCGGCTTCCGAAAACCTGAAGTCTTCGTGGCCGGTCATATAAAGTATCGGGAACTCCGCAAGCGAAGTCGTCGCAAGCCGCACTTCGCGCTTCTGATACCTCACCCGGCTCGACGTTGTCTCCTGCACGAGCGTGAGCAGATTCGCCGCGGCGCTCGGGTCCGTATCCCAGTTCCCCGGATACGCGATCTGCCCGAAGGTGAACTCCCCGCGCGCGTTCTCGTCCTGCTGGTAGTAGACGTGAGGCTCCGCGAGAAACCTTCCGAGCTGGTGGTAGTCGAGGCAGTACGCGATCATCGCGAGGCCGACGTTCACCGCGTCTCCTCGCATCACCGCGCGGAACGGGTGATCCATCTCGTCGTTCTCGTGATCGTGATCGTCCCAGCCGCAGCTTAGATCGTAAGGCGAAAGGATTACCGCGGTCCGGCAGCCAAGATCGAGACCTTCGAGATAAACCTTGCCGTCCGGTCGTTCGCTTTCCGCGTCCTTTGAATACCGGACTCTCTCCGGAAGTCCGCTGAACGAATAGAACAGCGGATGGTCCGCTGGTAATCTCGTCATCGCGCGGTCCGGATACATCCTGCGAACGAGCGCGCGGAAGCTGTCCGAGAATCCGGACTCGCCGCAGCAGGCTTCCCCCCACAGGAACCCGCCGCGATCGATGTGCGCCTTGAGCTTCGCGATTTCGACATCGGAGAGATCGAGCGCGATATGTCCGGTGAGATAGAGTATCGGAATCTGAGCCGGATTCGCGTCGAGCTGCGCAAGCGGGAGGTCGGACCGCTCGCCATACTGAAGACGAAGCTGTGCGCGAGCCTCGCGAAGAAGTCCGCGGAGCGCGCCAGGGTCGGTGTTCCAGTCCTCGAAGCGATAATCCGCACCGTTGATCGTGACGGTGCGCGCGCTTCCGTATCGAATCCGCGCAATGAGCACCGGAGGCTCCGGCGGGTGCTTCTCCTCGGTTCTGCGCAGCGGAGTCGCGGGCAAAGGCAGCGGCGGAAAGCTCTCGCCTCCGGTCCTTCGCTGCGGAGTCCCCCGTGGCGGCTGGACGTCGGCAAATGTAGCGCTGACGATTATCGCGCATAGCGAAAAAAGCGCAGTCAGTGACAGAAACTTCGCTGCGTTATTCATCTGAAACCTCCGGAGTGTGCAAAGAGGATTCTATCAGTTCGGATACGGAATGATGATAAGGATTCTTCTCAGGCACTCGGTTTATCTGAGGTTCGTCTTAGTTACCGTGTCCGCGGTTGCGATCCCCGTCATCGCCCCGGTTTCCTTGTCCGCGTCCGGGATTGTCTTCGTCGTGGCGGTCATCATTATTTCCATGCCCTCTGTCGTGGTCCCCGTCGTCGCTTTGGTCTCCGTGGCCTCTGCCTGGATTGTCCTCGTCATTGTGACCGTCGTCATTCCCGTGGCCGCGGTCGTGGTCTTCTCCATGATCTTCATCAATACATGGTCCACTTTCTACCTGCGCTTCGCCTTGCCAATGCCCGTCGATTTCAAAAGCGATACTATGAAGCTGAAGGTCAAGATGCTGAGAAGTACGATAGTGCGCGGCGTGGTTATCCACACGTTCCAACGGGATGTCTACTTCTACAGTCTCATCGTCAATAAAGCTGTTCGCGCTTTGCTTGCGGAAATGCACAGTAATGTGATCTGGCGCATCGACTAAGGTTTGTCCCGATCTACCATTCTGTGCCGAAGCGTTATCCCTGTCGAGAGAATCTCCGCAGTCATCTACTTTCGTGATGACGAAGTGCCATTCATCGTTATCGCAAGCCCAGCCATAGAAGCCGCCGCGCACGACGGGAAGCGTACCGTCTTCGTCTATGACGCGAATGATGATGCCTGGAAACGATAGCGCGATCCCCCGTAAATTCGCAACGGTAAAACCCATTGGATATTCCCCGGGTTGTTCCGGCGCAACAAAGCGTAGCGGGTCATCGGGAAGGGAGGGAAGGAATGCAGGCGTTTCCGAATGACGGATGTAAATATCTTCAAATGTGTATATTGGAAGTTCTCGAGGTAGTGGCATTCCCTCGCGCCACCAAGTATAGCCCCGGCTTCTGGGGTTCTGTATTTCATCACCGATAAACAAAGATGCGTCGTTGAAGGTTCGACCGCTAACCGGATCGTGGATTTCATAACGCCAGTTCGTTTCATCGTCTTGCTGGAGCAGGTATTCGTCAGCTTCGACATGAACTTGCGGCGCGTATGGCGATTCATTAAGCGATTGATAGCGAATCTGCGCGTTCAATCCCTCGTCGATGCGTCGGATTATATCCCAGGCATCATCGATAGGCATGCTTTCCGACCACTCGATCGCGAGTGTGATGTTATGAAATTGATAATAAACGATCGGCGCAACAGAGACATAGATAAAGTTGCCGCAGAGCTCGCCTATTGTAGTTTCGTCCGCTGACTGATACTCTGCTAGTCGAGGATGGCTACTATGCAAACCATCGAGGAAGTTTTTATATGTACCTAAACAGTTCCCTCCGCTGATTGTAGCTTTGATTCCTATAGAAAAATCTCCTCCGTTTAATCCTTTGAACCCCCACGTTAGACGAGTGTTACTATACCAATCCCCGTTCGGAGCACGGGAAATACCAGTACCGTCAACGCGACGGGAGATTTCAGTCGAACGCATGCTCAAATCGCGAAATACCGCACTACCATCGTCTATTCCATCCAATAGAAGACAGCTTTCGCTGGGTGGGGAGAATTCAAACCGTTCCTGCACTTCGCGTGAACGCTCCGATAAGCGAAAACCCTCAGCTTGGTCATTGTCTCTTGCTTTCGACGATGGCGGCAACATGCACAAGACCGAAAATAGAACGATTACAAACTTTGCCAAGTTAAATTCCTTATGGAATTGACGCGGCCATAAGAAATATAGTTTATCCTGAATCCGATGTGTATTCATCCCGCTTCCTTTCTTTCTTCAAATTGGATTACAACTGAAGTAAGTCCAAATCCCGTTCTTCCGATATTTCCAAGTGCGATTTGCAGTCGTCGCTCTCGTTTGCGATCCCTTGCAGCTTCTGTCCCTTGCTGTCCAACGTCAATTCCATCCCTATCCATCACGTAACGCCAGAAATCAACCTCATTGGTTGGAATGCCCGCAACTGCTCTATAATCCGCTGGCGGATTTTGCTGTGGAGCGAAAGAATAACGGGTAAGTGGATCGAAGACATGACCGCTTCCGATTCCGAGAACCCCCTGCTTTGCTGCTACCCGCGCGTTTAACGCCTGTATTTGCCCTTGGTTCAGATTAGCAGGATCGACCTCATTCCCATTCCAATCTATGTAGCGAGATTCGCCGACCGAATTGTAAGCGTGGACGCCGAATACTCCGGTGTATTCCGGACGCGCCATTCCCGTGTTCGGATGTCCGAAAACAGTGATCGGTCTCCGGTAACTATCGGCAAATGGCTCGGCGAAATTCATATGTGCGTCTATCCCAACGACTCGCGCCATCAGTGCGAATATGCCTGCTTGATCAAAGCACGAAGTTGCCCAAGCATTACCTTTAGGATCCGATATTTGAATAGTTTCTGGATTAATCCAACGCTCAAAGTAACCTTTGAGGCTATAAGGATTTATGTCCTTCCCGTTCCACCCATTTAGCGTACCAGAAGCAAAAAACAGACTGGATGTCTTGTATATCGTTTCCATAACCCGAGCCGGTCCTGTGATATCGAGATTGTAAAGATAATCTTCGAGCAATACCAGAGCTTCGAGATGTGTCGAAGCTCCCGACATAATTTCGCAAGCGTAATCAAGAATTTCTGTCCACGGTTTAGAATAACCGTATCCGAAAAATTGTTGACCAACGGGAAGTTCCATATTGCGTATTTCATAGTCTCCTTCCCAAGGTGACACCGGATCCTGTGGACCAGGAATCATGTATATACGATGCCGCGATACCGCTTCCCGTTCATTTTCACCGACTTGGATTTTTATCGGCGTGGAAGCGCCCCCGTCATCTTCACGGAAGAACCATTCAAATTCCACATCATGCCGGCCGATGCCACCAGGCATATTCGTGAAAGATAACGGAAGCGGAACGAATCCTATGTCCTCCCACGGCGCAGGTGGACCGCTAGCGAGAGTAACGCGTCCATCACGTTCAAAATACACCGCGAATTCACGTACGCTTAGTTCCGTGCCCTCTGCTCGAACAAGGAGTCGCAAGGGAAAATCTTCTTCTGGAATAGATTCGCGAACATCGTCAGGAATGCGCAACTTCACCCAAATATGCGTTCCACCTGGCTCGAAACGCTCGAGGCCCCAACGATAAAGCGCTGGAGAATCGCCGTAACGCTCAAGATTGTCCTGGCCCACGCCGACATCAAAAGCGTCCTGCGAGGTATTCGCCGTGATGCGACGGAACTCCCAATTACGATCCTGCAATGTTCCCGCACCTGCGTTGACACCTTCGTTCTCGTTGTCTGGTGACCAACCGGGGCTTTCCGGTGTGTCAGGTATATCAAAAAGACTTTCATCTCCTTTCGCTCGAACCCTTCGCACTCCAATGCTATCGTTTATCGAGGAAGTCTTTTCCCAATCAAAGATAATACCATTGAGAAACAAATCTGGTGGGGTTGGCGGCGGCGGCTGCACCGGCGGCGGCTGAAACTCGCCATCTTGAATGCAAGGAACAATATTTAATTGAAACCTATACACCGCAGGTACACTCGGATTATCTGGATCGATTTCGTTAAAGAGTTCACCCTCAGACTTCACAGTAAGCGGAAACAGAGCGGAGCGTTCTTCGAAACCATTACCGCCGGGCTGACTCACGATTACCTGAGAGAATATTGGAAAGCTACCTCTAAAAATCTGCGGGCCGCTAATATGAGACATGGCGGCCGCAAGTCCTAAAACCTGACCCACTGGCCCCGAGACATTCGCGAACACGTCTATCTGTTCGTCCGGCTGGACTGCGACTCCAAGCCCCACGACACTAAGCCCGTAAACATTAATATCCGCCTGCGCGATATTAGCAGGATTCGCGAGGTCGGCGTCGGTAAGCGTTCTAAACGACGCATAAACCCTGTACTTGCCAGCTTCCGGGAACGCGAACGTCGCCGACTTCGAATTGCCAATCACCTCGACAACCGCTCCTTCCGCTTCGTATTCCTCGAAATTGTTTCCAATCTTCCGGAAAAGTGAAAACACTATATTGTCAGGATTGAGGCCCGCGTCCTCGAAATGAGCCGCCGTTGTGATCTCCTCGCCGGTACAAACAACCTCTGGCGGGAGAGGATCGATAACAACCCGCGGCGTCCTGACTTTTATGCGGTATTCGATATTTATCCCCGCGCGATTGGGTTTAAATAAAAACTCCGCTTCGTAGTCAATCGGGAGTACGTTCGGGGCTATGGGGTCGATGGACACGAATTCCAGTTCCGCATGGGTGTCGTCGATCGCGGAAAATGTTTTCTTATTATCGATAATCATCTTCGATCATTTCCACCTTGTCCACGTCCGGGGTTATCATCATCGTGGTGGTCATCGTTATTTCCGTGACCGCGACCGGGGTTGTCTTCGTCGTGATGGTCATCGTCGTTCCCGTGACCTCTGTTTCCGTCGTCTCCGCTATCGTCCCCGTGATCGTTCCCACCACCGGGGTTGTCATTTGAACCGTGGTTTCCGTGCCCTCTGCCGGGGTTGTCGTCATCATGGTGGTCGTCATTGTTTCCGTGGCCGCGGTCATGATCTCCTTCGTTGCCTTGGTTTCCTTGTCCGCGTCCGGGGTTGTCCTCGTCGTGATGATCGTCATTGTTACCGTGACCGCGGTCGTGGTCTTCGCGGCTTAGACCAAGAACGTCGAATCTAAACAAT
>JANLHZ010000152.1 GCA_024653775.1 Planctomycetota bacterium
CCATGCATTCCCCGCGTCGAAAAGTGATATAATTTGGAATGATGACTACAGCAGCGGGAAATTAAATTTCAGTTCCTACGGTGAATAACACGGGTTAAAGAATCCCACTCATCTTCGGATAGCTGGAACATGAAGTCATCAGGGAACCGCTCGATGTTGCGCCTTACTGCCTGCATCAGTTTCTTCGTATCCACCCCAGAAACTTTTCATATCCTCTGAAATATCAGGCGGTCGATCTTCCAGTTTGAAATCCAAAATATGGTAGCCTTCAAGTCGAAACGTTTCTCGGATGGCAGTTTATAGTCGATCGCGAAGCGATTCTCTCTCCTCTGGCGAGAAATCCTGGTCGATCGAAATATCGATGTCGGCTGACGCGCGTGTGCTGACCTTATAAACTATGTCGAGTGCATTACCACCCTTGAGCGCGAAATCCGTAAACTTATTTTGACGCACGTCCTAACCCGTGTTATTCACCGTAGGAACTGAAATTTAATTTCCCGTTGCCGTAGTCATCATTCCAGATTATAGTGAACGTTTGGTGAAACACATTGATAGGGTCGTCTGCGACGATTCCTGCATGTGGCACGGGCATCTTGCCCGTGAAAACACGGACGGGACGTCCGTGCCACATGGTTAACCGAACGCATACAAAAAGAGCAGCGCTATAATGAAGCGATATATCTTTGTATAAGTGCACAACAGCAAGGCTGGGCTGGAGATTGGGAAAAGCGAATTGAAAGATGCCGATGGGAAAATAATGTAAACTTGTTTTCTGGTGCGGCATTCATCTGTTTTACTAGTGTTAGAGTCAATCTGATTAACTGATTTGTTAAATTTTATGAGAAGATACGCCAAGCCAATTCTACTGTTGGTAGTTTCCTATTTGATATCGATAGTTGTCTACAATTTTTGGATTGAGTATCGTTACAGAAATGATTCAGGTTTCGCTGTTCGGCATCAGTGGAAATTAAATCTAGAGCAAAACTTGAAAGAGCATGTTCAGGCTCTTGAGAAGCTAAATTCTGTCGGTGTAGAAGTTGCTCCGGATTTTTTAAACAACTTAAACAACAGGCTATGGGAGTTTGAATTAGAGAGGATCATCCAACGTGGTATTATTACGATCTTGCTCTATCCGATTTTGTATTGGATTTATGGCTTTATAAAAAAGGTTTGGTAATTGGATAATTCGGGACACGCTCAATACTGTTCGGCACGCTTCATGCAGTGAAATGCGTCAATGGCATTATTAATCGATCGGGACAGGCTAATGTTTTTTGTAATATTTAAAGGTAGTTGGCTCCAACGTGGGGTCTCGTAACTGAAGTATAGCATCTTCAGTCGCGAGTGACGCTGTATTCCACGCGATAGGTCCCCTGGAGGCCCGCTTCGTAGGTGGTGACTCAGAAGCACGGAGCCGCTGAATTGACTTGCGACGATTCCGATAGTATCATCATCTTCAAGGTCAACAAATATGCGGACATTCAATTACATCGTAGAACGCGATCCGGGGACGGGAATCCTCGTCGGATCGGTGCCCGGACTCCCCGGAGCGCACAGCCAGGGTGAAACCATAGAAGAACTCGAGAAGAATCTTCGCGAAGTGCTGGGCATGTTATTCGAAGACGGAGAACCGGAATTCGAGTCGGAATTCTTGGGGCTTCAGACGATCCGAATGGGGTAACCTGTGGGATCAATTCCTGTTCTAAAACCGCGCGAGGTCGTAAGGATCCTGAAGAAACTAGGGTTTAGCGAAGTTAGGCGACGAGGATCGCATCGTCAGTACAGACATTCCGACGGAAGGGGGACTACCGTCCCTTTTCACAAAGGAAAAGACATATCGCCAACGTTACTTCGAAAGATCGCTTAAGACATCGGACTCACAGTTGAAGAGTTTTTAGCCAGCAAGTAGCCTAGGACTAATCGCGCGTAACGCTGTATTCCACGCGATAGGTCCCCTGGAGGCCCGCTTCGTAGGTGGTGACGCCGAAGCGGCAGGTGCCGGTGACGCCAGCGGTGTACTCGATCCGGCTGTTCAGACCCGTCCCGCCCGCGGCTTCGCTGTCGTCGTTTTCGAGAGTTTGCCCGTCCGCAGTTTCGAACAGCAGGAACGTGTCGAAATCGTCCGAGCGAACCGTTACGACGATCTTCGTGTCTATCGTGAGTTCAACCTCGTACCAGTCGATGAATTTCCCGTCACGAAGCTGATCGCCTTCCGCGAGCGCGCCTTCCTCGATCCACGAAGGCTCCAGAACTTCGCCGCGAACGATGGCGTAGGAGAGGCTGTAATCTCCGGTCGCGCCTTCCTCGTACGAACTTGCGCCGATGCGATACGTCCCAGCCGTCAACGCGACGTGTTTCAATCTGCTGTTCGTGCCGCCGACTTCTTCCGAGTCGTCGTTACTCCACTCGCTACCATCCGGGCCGACGAGGTACAGAACGGTATCGAAACTCTCGCTCGTTAACGTAATCGTAATCTCCCAGCCGGGCTGAAGTTCTGCCGTCCTCCAGTCGATAAACCTTCCCTCGCGCTGTTCGTCGCTGGCTTCGAGAGCGCCCGTCCCGGACCATTCGTCGTCCGGAGCGACCGCCTCCTCGATTTCCCATTCGAGCTGGTAGGCTCCGGTTCCGCCCGCGCTGTAGCTAGACGCTCCGATGCGCACCGTGCCCGCGATCTGCGCGACGTGTCTGAGCCGGCTGTTCGAACCGCCCGCGGTGGCATCGTCGTCGTTCGACGTTTCGTTACCCCGCGCGTCGAGGAGGACCAGATACGTGTCGAAAGCCTCGCTGGTCAGCGTTACGGTTATCGTACTGCCCGCGCCGAGTTCGACCTCGGTCCATTCGATGAATTCGCCGCCGGGGCGTTTCTCGTCGAACTCGTCGAGGGCGCGGTTGCCCACGTCTCCGGCCATTATTTCGTACTGAAGTCTGTAGCTCCCGGTCTTGCCCGCGAAGGCGCTCGTGGCTCCGATCCGATACCTTCCCGCCCGCGGCGCGGTGTACGCGAGCCTCGAGTTCCATCCTTCAGGCGAGCTATCGTCGTCGTTCTCGGCGACGAGTCCATTCGAATCGCGCAGCACGATGTAGCTGTCGAAATAGCCGCTTACCATAGTTATGAGCAGCCGGGCGCCGCGATCGAGCTGGACTTCGGTCCAGTCGACGAACTTGTCGCCTGAGCGCTGGGAGTCGCCTTCCGCAAGGGTTCCGCTGACGTCGAATTTTTTCACGATCTCGAACTCTACGCGGTAATTCCCGGATTCGCCTTCGTCGTAGGTGGTCACACCGATGCGGCAGACTCCGTCCTTTGCGGCGATGCACTCGACGCGGCTTCCGTTGCCCTCGACCTCCTGTGAGTCGTCGTTTTCGAAGCGCTTGCCGCTCGAGTCCACGTAGATGAGGTAAGGATCGAAGTCGTTGCTCCGGAGCGTGACCCTCGCCCTCGATCCCTGCTGGGCCTGCACCTCGATCCACTCGATGAACCTAGTCCCGTCCGCGTTCTGGTCCGCGGAATCGAGGGTGCCCGCGAAACTCTGGCTCTGCACGACTTCGTAGAGAAGCCTGTACCTTCCCGTGTCGCCGATTCCGTAGGACGACACGCCGATTTTGCAGACTCCGGACTTTTCCGAGACGAATTCGAGTCCGCTGTTCGTGCCGCCGACGACGAGGGAATCGTCGTTTTCGAGCTGATTTCCCTCGCTGTCCTCGAAAAGCAGGATCGTGTCGAACTCGTCGCTCGTCAGCGAGATGGTGATCTTGTGCCCCGCGTCTACGCGCACGTCGGTCCAGTCGATGTACGCGCCGCTCGAAAGTTTTGCGTCGGTGGCTCTGAGTTCCCCCGTCGGAACTACGCGGCGATCGCGAATGCGCGCGCGCAGCTTCACCAGCTTTCCGTTTATTTCTTCAAGGTCCGTATTCCGCGGCGCGATCGAAACGAACTTTTCGAGGTCGGAAAGCGCGCCTTCGAAATCGCCGTTTTCCTCGCGAAGCTCGCCCCGGCTGCGGTAGGAAAGGGGGAGCTTCGAGTCGAGATCTATCGCCGCGACGTAGTCGGCCATCGCGCCGACCTTGTCGCCCTGGTCCTCGCGCGTGACCCCCCGGAGGTGGTAGGCTTTGGCGCTTTTCGCGTCGAGTAAAATCGCGCGGTCGAGGTCTTCCCTCGCGCCTGGGACGTTCCCGAGGAGGTATCTTGCTCTTCCGCGGTAGAAGTGGCAGTCGCTGGTGGAAAGGGAAAGCTCGATGGCGAGATCGAACTCCTCGACCGCGCGCTCTAGATTAGAGTTCATCATATACGCCAGCCCGCGGCTGTAATGATCGAGCGCGCGGCGCTGCTCGCTCCGAAGTTCCTCGCGCCTCGCGCGGGATTCGCTGACGTCGGTCCGGAGCGCGATGAGTTTCTCCTCCGGGCATCCGACCAGACTGATTTCGTGAATCGCCTGGGTTGCGAGCGTGTAGTCTTCTCCCGACAGCGCGACCTTCACGAGGAGCGCTCCGATCTCGATTCTACGTTCCCGGACGCGGTCCTCGCTTCTGATCGCGAGCGCCTGGGAGAGTTTCGAGCATGCGGAGAGAAGCGCGTCCAGGACCCTCTGCCTCTGCTCCTTCTCCGACGCGGTTTCCTGCCTGTTCTCCTGCCAGGTCGATCTGGCGCGAAGGAATTCCCAGGCGCTCACGTTATTCAGAGCTTCCTTCGAATCTTCGATCGCGGTATCGAACAGTTCGTCGATGAACTTCTCTCGCTGCTCCGACTCCTGCGCCAGCAGTCGCTTCTCTGCCTCGCTCCATACGAGTATGAAGCCGACGACGAACGCCGCAAAGATGAAGATCCCCGCGGGGATGCTTACTGCGCGGTTGCGTTTGATCCATTTCCACGCGAGGGCGAAATAGCTGTACTTCATCGCCTTGAGCGCGCGACCCTCCTCGTAGGCTATGATCTCCTTTTTGAGCTCTTCCACGCTGCCGTAGCGATCCTCCATATTCGTCGCCATTGCCTTCAGCACCACGGCTTCGAGTTCGTGCGGAACGCCGGGGATTTTTGATTTCGGATTTTTGATTTTCGATTGAAGCGAGCTATCGGCGGTCAGCTTCGTCGTGTCGGTTTTTTCAGTCGCGTTTTGTAGCTGGTAATTCGTGATTTTCTTTTTCGACGGCTTTTCGAAATTCCCGGAGATCACCTGCGAGATGATCTTGTACGGACTCCCCTCGAAAGGCGGCGCGCCCGTCAGAATCTCGTAGAGCACCGCGCCGAGGGAGTAGATGTCGCTGCGCTGGTCCATCCTGCTGATTTTGCCCTCCGCCTGCTCCGGAGGCATATACGCGGGTGTCCCCATCACGCCGCCGTCCATGGTCTTCAGCGTCTGCCCGGAGTGACGGCTGCCTTGCTGCTGGTCGAGCATCTTCCGGATTTCCGCGCGATCGACCTGCACTGCGTTCTCGAGTTCGTCCTTTTCGCCGACGATCTTCGCTATGCCGAAGTCCATCAGGAGTACTTCGCCGAACTCGCCTACCATTATGTTCTCGGGTTTAAGGTCGCGGTGTATGACTCCCTTCGCGTGGGCGTAGCTGATCGCGTCGCAGACTTTAAGGAAGACGTCTAGCATCTCCGGAAGCGACGCGCCCTCCTTGATGATCGTCGACAGCGGCCTTCCGCGGACGAATTTCATCGCGAAATATGGATTATTGAACTCGTCGCAAGCGAGTTCGTACACCGGGCAGATGTTCGGATGCTCTAGCTGCCCCTGAACCCGCGCCTCCATCATGAACCGCGCGAGATGACTCCGGGAAACCGTGACGTCCGGACGGATGATCTTTATCGCTACTTCGCGGTCTATTTCCCCGTCGCGGCCGATCAGGATCGCGCCCATCCCTCCCCGGCTGAGTTCCCGAATGATCTCGTATTTGCCGAAGTTGCGCTCGCGGGTGTCCTCCGCGATGGTTCCCACGGTCGGTCTGGTTTTGCGCGTCGACGTTTCAGAAAGCTTCGTGAGTTTGTATTCGTCGGATCGAAAACCAGGGTCTTCCTTCGCACCGTCGTCCGTGGACGTTCCAAACCCGATGTCGACGGTCTCTCCCCGCTCCTCTTGCGCGGTTCTGTCTACCGAAGTCTCGTGAATTTCGAACACCTTGTCCGCTGAGGTCCCGACTTCGCTAAGATCGAGGAACGCCGTGCCTTCCTCCGGATCGCCTCTGAGCGCGTTCTGAATATCCTGAACCTGCTCTTCGGTCAGCAGTCCGAGTTCGAGGCAGACTTCAGCGAGGGTCTTGTTCTCCCCCGCGACTTTGTAATCGTCGTGAACGGATTTCGCCTGCGAAAGGAAACTTGTGTTCAGATGTCCCTTTTCGACGGCCGCTGCTGCGAATTTTGAATCTTGTTCCGAGGGCATGATTTCAGATTTCGGATTGCTGAATGCAGAAGTCAGAATGCAGAAGTTCAATCTGAAATCTGAAATCTGCATTCTGCATTTTCTCACCACTTACCACTGTTATTGATTTTCCTTGAACGATGGATTGCAGACAATAGAATTTCAGGATTCAATCGCGCAACCTTTTTAAGTGGATCGGATTCAAATGAGTTCAAACGAGACATCATCCGGACTTGATTCCAGGGCACGCGCAAAGCCGTCGCGTCACGGCTCGCTCGAAATCCGCGGGAATCTCGCCGAGGAGTACAATGACGTGTACACCGACGAGGCTATCGACGCGATGGAAGCGATCGCGGGCTTTAATAACGATCGTGTAAGGCTGATGGCGGAGCGTCATCAGCGAAGGTCGCGACGGGCGGTGAACAAGGAACTCATCGACTTCCTGAACCCGGAGTCCACCATAGGAAGGACGGAGATAAAAGTACAGGACGCCCGGGACGGGAAATTTCGTGGATCTGTGATTCCACGGGATCTTCAGCGCCAGTGGATTCAGGGAACCGGACCCGCCGCGAAACCCGGCTCGCCGCTCGATAAAAGCCTGCGAAACGTCGCGTACGCGCTGCTCTCCGGCGCCGACGGCTGGATGTTCGACGGCGAGGACGCGCTCGGACAGACGTCCACGATGGCTCTCGACAACCAGCGGAATCTCAAAATCGCGCTGCGCTACGATCCGATGTTTCTGAAAGTAGCGGAAAGCGTGGGCGTCGAAATGAACAAATGGTCAGCCGGACTTCTCGGGAAGGCGCTGTTCAAGGATTTCCGCAAACAGCTAGACTTCACGACGCGCATCTTCCGCGCGCGTGGTCTGCATCTCGACGACCGCCATGTCCGCGTCCACGCTTCCATTGTCGATCGGGGAAATGGATTTTCCGCGTCCATCGTCGATATGTGCCTCTACGTGGTAAACAATTACCGTACGCTTCTGGATCAGGGACGCAGCATCGTGCTGTACCTCCCGAAAATCCAGACCGCGGAGGAAGCCGCGCTGTGGAACGATATGATTTCCGGACTCGAGAAGCACCTGTGCCTAGAAGTCGGCACCGTGAAGTGCTACGTGCTGATCGAGCAGCTCGAAGCGACGTTCCAGCTTATGGAAATCCGGGCCGCGCTGACGCCTCATTTCGTCGGATTCAACACAGGGCGGTGGGACTACATAAACGCGGTATCTGACGCGCTGACGTGGGACCGGAGCTTCGTCAATCCGAACATCGAAGCCGTCACGATGACGTACGCGTATATGCGCGCGTACGAGGACCGCGTCCGACGGGCGGTGAACACTCCGGATCTGAACGGCAATTTCGCGCTATGGCAGGGCGGGATGGAGCCGAACATTCCGGTTGGCTCTCCGAAGGGCGTCGAAGACGGAATGAAGCGCGCGGTCGCGGGCGGAAGGCGCGAGCGTGAATCCGGCGCGTCGGGAAAATGGGTCGCGCACTGGAAGATGGTGCCGATAGTTCGTCCGGTGTGGGAGGAGGTCGGAAAGGACAATCAGATGGGCCTCGAGTTCCCGAGGCTCACGTATACGAAGGACGACGCGAAAGCGCTCATCGCGCTCGAACCCGCACCGCGCACCGCCGGCGGAGCGAGGAACCTGCTCAGCGTCGCTCTTCAGTACGGCAACGCATTCGGTCAGGGAATGCAGGCCGCGGCGCTCAAGCCCGCGGAGTATTTCGACAATGACGACATCCTCTATCTGATGGAAGACATGGCGACCGGCGAAATCCGTCTGAGCATCCTCTGGGAATGGCTCCACAAGTGCGGAACGATGACCGAAGACGACGCTTCCGCGGGTGTGAATAAAGGCGACGTGTTTACAAAGGCGCTTTTCGAAAAACTTCTCGAGGAGGAATACCAGCGCCTTCTGAAAGCGAAAGACAAGGACGTGTACGACGCATCTAAAATCACGACTCTCCCGATTTCCCGCGCGATAGTCGAGGCGTACGTGCTGGACGAGGTCAAGCCGCCGTGGTTCATCGATCTGCTGAACATCAACCTCGATGTGCTTAGCGTCGACGAGGCGCTGCCTAGGATCAAGAAGTACATCGCCGCGCTTCGAAACGAGGGAATCCGGATCACGGAAAATCTCGACTTCGAGATTTCTCCGCCAAAGTGAACTCCGCGCATCGTAACAACTCCCGAATTTGAGAGCCAACTAATGCCGGATATCCCAAATCCTTACGATGCATACTTCAAGGGCATGATGTCCAGGGAAGAAAATGCATGGAGTTTGCTCGCTTCGTACCAGGCGAAGGAGATCGTCGATGCGCTCGAACCTGGAGTTGCGGAGCTGGTCTTGTGTTCGTACGTTCCAGATCACCTGAAGGAATATTTTGCGGACGTGATGCTAAGGTGCCGGTCACGTAATGGAAATCGGTATATCTACAATTTGTTTGAGCATAAGAGCTGTCCGGAAAAATTCGCAGTTTTGCAGATTCTGGTGTATATGGCTCTGCACTGGAATCAGCAGGAGGACAAGTCGGAAGGGTTGCACCTCATCGTTCCCACGATTTTCTATCACGGAGAAAAACCGTGGAACGCGCCGAGGAACCTTCGGGAGTGTTTCGTCAATGTCGAGCCGGTGTTCTTGCCCTTCATTCCCGCCGGCGACGTGAATTTCATCGACTTGTCGACAATATCCGATGACGAAGTCAGGGGGATCGACGCCGTCAAGGCTATGGTAAAAATCTTGATGCCGCGGAATCCCGAGGATATACTTTTCAGTATCGAGACGGCGCTGAGAACTCTTGGCCCAAGCGCGGATAGACGGGATTTGTTCCTGACGATCACATTCATCAGCTATACGAAGAATGTCGAGCAGGAGAAACTTGCAGAAATCACAAGAGACGCGGTTTCGCCGCAGGGAGCAGAAATGGTAAAGACGGTATACGAGCAGGGTGTCGACAAGGGAATCGAGCGGGGCATCGAGAAGGGCATCGAGAAGGGCATCGAGAAGGGCATCGAGAAGGGCAAGGTCGAGGGAATGCTCGATATGATTGCGGACCTTTTGCAGATAAAGTTCGGTCCCGACGCTGCCAGTTGCATGCTGTCCGTTAGTTCGGTCCAGAATATCGATGCGCTCAAAGCCATTCATCGCGCTCTTTTCGAATCTGCCGACTTCGAGCAGTTCAAGTCTCATTTGTCGAAGCTGGGTGTATCGGCCCAGCTTTGACTGTTGTAAATTGAAAACTCACCTCATCTTTATCCGGGGAACGGCGCGCCACATCATAATACGGGGGACACTTTGGACACAGAGATCAAGGAAACTCTATCCTGGTTTAACAGCGACAGATTCAAGGGCATTCGACGGCTGCACACCGCGTCGCAGGTGGTAGAGCAGCGCGGCGACGTTCCGTGCGACTACTCGGTCGCGAAGCACGCGGCGGAGAAGTTCTATAAACGCCTGCGGGAGCTGTTCGCGGAGCGAAAGAGCATCACCACTTTCGGACCGTATTCCCCAGGGCAGGCAGTCGCGATGAAGCGCCTCGGCATCGAGGGCATCTACCTTGGCGGCTGGGCGACCAGCGCGAAGGGTTCGCTTTCCGAAGACCCGGGTCCAGACCTCGCGAGCTATCCGCTCTCGCAGGTTCCCGACGAAGCCGCGGGACTGGTGCGCGCGCTGCTCACCGCGGACCGCAACCAGCGCTTCGCGCGTGCGCGGATGAGCGAGGAAGAGCGGAAGAACACTCCGCAGATCGACTTCACGCCGACGATCATCGCAGACGCGGACACTGGTCACGGAGGCGAGCCGCACGTTCGCAACCTGATTCGCAGGTTCGTCGAGGTCGGCGTCCCTGGCTACCACATCGAAGATCAGAAGCCCGGCTGCAAGAAGTGCGGCCACCAGGGTGGCAAGGTTCTCGTGCCGGTTTTCGAGCAGATCAAGCGCCTCAACACCGCGCGTTTCCAGCTCGACGTGATGGGAGTGCCCGGTATCATCGTCGCGCGCACCGACAGCGAGGACGCGTCGTTCCTCGACGGCATCGGCGACGAGCGCGACCATCCTTTCGTACTCGGCGCGACGAATGTCGACGTCCCGAGCGCGAAGGTCTCGTCCCTCGCGGTGCTGCGCGAGTTCTATAACGCTGGAATCAAGGAGGTCTGCGGGCATCTTCTGTATCGCATCTCGGAAGCGCAGTACGAGCACGCAGCTACGTGGCGAAAGCGCGTCGGCGTACAAGTCCTCGTCGATGGCGGCATCAAGATGGTGAAGGAAGGCGCGCCGCTGGACCAGACGGTCGACAAGGTCAGCGGCGAGGTGTTCGACGCGTGGAACCTCCACGCTGGCGTGAAGACGTACTCGGAGGCGGTCGCGGACGCGATGCAGTTCCATCTGAGCGAAGGCTCGCAGTTCGATCTTTCTGTCGACGAGTGGAAGAAATTCGCGGCGGGCGCGTCCTTCGCGGAAGCGCGCGAGAAGGCCCGCAGCCTCGGCCTCGGCGTTTTCTGGGATTGCGAGCTGCCCCGCACGCCCGAGGGCTACTACGCGATACAGAGCGGGATTCCGTATTCCGTCGCGCGCTCGGTCGCGGTGGCGCCTTACTCCGACCTCATCTGGATGGAGACGAAAACCGCAAACCTGCACGACGCAAAAGAGTTCGCGGAGGCGCTGCTTGCGGTACATCCGGAGCAGATGATGGCATACAACCTTTCGCCGTCGTTCAACTGGGACACGACGGGAATGACCGACGACGAGATGCGCCAGTTCCCGAAGGAACTTGGGAAGCTCGGCTACGTGTTCAACTTCATCACCTACGGAGGCCACCAGGTAGACGGCGTCGCGGTAGAGGAGTTCAGCGTGGCGCTTCGGGACGAGGGAATGCTCGCGCTCGCGCGGTTGCAGCGAAAGATTCGTCTGCTCGGATCGCCGTATCGCACGCCGCAGACTCTTGTAGGCGGACCGCGTGCCGACGCGGCGCTGATGGCGAGCACGGGTCGTACTGCCGCGACGAAGGCGATGGGCAAAGGCTCGACGCAGTACCAGCACCTCGTGCAGACGGAAGTCCCGCCGAGCGTTCTAGAGGGCTGGCTCGACATCTGGCGAAAGAAGCACGACATCAGCGAGAAGCTCAAGGTGCGCCTGCGCCCGCACACGTCGGGAAGCGACCTTCTCGAGCTTCAAATCCTGGACGAGAAGAAAGAGGTGGCGCTCGACGTCACCTTCGCGACTATCACCGACCGCAGGGAGCGCACGTTCCTTAGCGTCCGCGATCAGAACACGCGCGCGGACCGTTTCAAGAGGAAGCGCCTTATGACCCTCGCGCATCTGTTCCTGCTGCATAGGTACAAGGCGCTCGCGGTTCACTACGTGACGCCGACGGACGACAACCTCGCGCAGACCGCCGGGATGCAGAAGATGGGCATCTACGGGAACGTCAACACCGAGATCGGGCAGATCATCGTTGCGGACGTCAACCGCGATCGCGTCGAGGAGCTTGTGGCAAAGGACAGCGACGCGCTGAAGGAACTCATCGGGCTTTGCCAATAGCCTTCGTCGCGGCGCTCCGAGCCGGACTTTGCGGAAACGAAGTTTGATCGATGCAAGTTGATCCGGACGATGGCGGGTGCTAAATTTGCATTCTTCGGTTCAAGTTGTAGATTTCGGCACAGAGCTTCGCAAATGGCAGAAAACTCATCCAGCGCAAGTCGTTCATTCAGTTTGCTTCGTTTGCTGAAGACCATAAAATTAAAGCTCAGGAAGAAGATGAAAAAGCCGCTCGATCATACAAGTTTCGATTGGCGGTCGGTGGACATCAAGGTAATTCGGATGTTCGACATCGACAGTTGCGGGATCGAAAGCGACGGCACGCCTTTCATTCGGCTGATGAACGGACTGATTTTCTATTCTTATCCGTGCGGCCCGGGAGAGTCGGCTCTGTTTCGCGAGAACCGGGACGTCCTTCCGCCTAAGCTCACCGAGGAATGCATGAAGGTCGCGCTCGACATGGCGCAGTACTATCATCGCGAAAACAGCATGTTCCATCAACCTCCGAAGACGAGCCACCTCTATCCGGGCTGGGGATTCGTGGACCTCGGAACTCATCTCGGTTACGCGTCCATCAAGGCGTCGAGAAAGCTCGGAGAAAACGGGATGGTCGTCGCCGTCGAGGCGTCTCCAGGGTGTTTCGAGCTGTTGAAAAGAAACGTCGAGGCGAACGAACTGAAAAACGTTCGCGTGGTGCATGCAGCGGTCTCCGATCACGACGGCGAACTGAAACTGTTCAAGAAGCAGTTCCAGCACAACTCCATCCACGAGACCCTGCACGACCAGTTTATTCAGTCGTCGGAGTCCAAATATCAGAACTTCGACGTCGTGCCTTCGAAGAAGCTCGACACGATCCTGCGCGAGACGGGCTACCCTGTGAAGGATCTCGCCACGCTGGTCTCCGCCGAAATCAACGGAGCGGAGATCCTCGCGCTGCAAGGCGCGCGGGATTTCCTCCGGGATTCGCCAGAATTCTATATGCGGATCGCTGCCAGATACGGAGGGGACCACGAATCCAGTATCCGGGATGACATACTCGGGCTGTTATCGACGATAGACAACGTCGAAATCCGGGACGTTCCACCATACGTTTATGGCGCAAGATACCGCGGTTTAGAGTCGTAAGCCCATCGCGGACTGATCGTGCCGGGCACTCCGGAAGTGACCGGCACATCCTCGTCCGCGCATTATTTTTTTGCTGTAGGCGAGACGACTACAGTCCCATCATTCCCGCGCGAAAAAAAATCCGTAAACAAATGCGCTGCCTTATAGCTTCAACAAGTATGGTTGCAACAAGAAGAAGCAGGGACTGGAGGTTCGAGATCGCGCATAAGCAGGTAAGTCCGGAGTGCGGTACAAACTAACGCAGGCTGGTTCTGTTTATGCGGGCAACGATCTCGAACCACCCGGAGTCGTCAAATCGCCGTCGAGTTTCTCCGGCGAGGCGGCGGCTTCGGGTCCACCGAGGGCGCCCTCGATCCTTTCTCGCAACAGGCGGGAAGGAAAAAGAAAGAAAGGCGGATCGAAGCGGTCGATAAAACATTACTATTTGCTTAGTCCAATTTGGAGTCCAAATTGGACACGACTAAACGATATATTATCCGTGTTGGTTCGGTAATTCACGTATTCTGCCATCCCCGCAGGATCAGTTCGCCATCTTGAATTTAATTCCTTTGCGCCTTCGCACCTTTGCGTCTTTGCG
>JANLHZ010000153.1 GCA_024653775.1 Planctomycetota bacterium
ATCCTGACCGTGAGCCGCTGGCGGATGGTAGCGCGGCCGTCCCGTCCGCAATATAGCAACGAATAGCGCCGCACCTTGTTCCTCTTTGCGCCTTCGCACCTTTGCGTGAAATATTTTTCGAAACCTGAGATTATGGGATCGTTTCGCGCAAAGACGCCAAGGTGCGAAGGCGCAAAGGAATTAAATTCAAGATGGCGAACTGATCCTGCGGAGATGGCAGAATACGTGAATTACCGAACCAACACCGCGAGTGTGTCTATCCGACAAGAATGAACGCGGATGTTTGGTTTCGTCCGAAGTCGCCTTCGACTTGGAGCCTCGGATAGTTTTCAATTTGACGGCGCAAAAAATCGATGCTGCTTGTAACGCGCACGAAAAGCGCGATAGACTTCGCGCTCCATAAACCGCTGAAATCGAGGGACGTGAAAAAACAGTCGCTGAATATCGTTTATCCGCTACTTGCGCTCGCTGCGCCCGCGCTTATCGTGGTCGTGCTTTCGAAGATGGAATTCATCACCGAAGCGATGCTTCTCGGGATTTTCAGCTTTCTCATCGGGTTTTTCGTGCTGGTGCCGTTCGCGTCGAAAAAGGAGCGGTTCTCGGACGAAGCGACGTCCAGTTCCAGAAAGATTATCGAGGAGCGCCGGGACGCAGCCTTAAGGGCGCTGAAGGATCTCGAGTTCGAGCACAGTTGCGAGAAGATCGACGATGCGGACCTCGAAGCGCTCAGCAAAAACTATCGCGTGCAGGCGAAGGATGCGATCGTCGCGCTCGAGGCTCTTGACAAGATCGAAAAGGATCTCGCGCCTGTGCTAAGCGAAAAGCGGACCGAGTACAAAAAGATCCTTGGCGACCTCGAAGAAGGCACGACGCTGAAATCGTTCGCGCTGCCGACGATTATGTTCTCGTTCCTCGCGCAGGAAGCCGGGGCCGGCGCAGAACCCGCAAGTCCAGTGTTTACTGTGCTGAAATTCGTCGTGTTCGTCGCGATCTGCGTGTTTTTCATTTTCACGACTCTTCGTGGCAAGCGTTCGAGACTCCGCCAGGCGACCATTGAAAGCGCGGCGAAGGGAGATCGCGATGAGTTGCTGCATCGTCTTGCGCTTCTTCGAATCCGCAGGGACGAAGGCGCGATTACGGAGGAAGAGTACTTCCAGGCGGCGCGGGTGATCGAAACCGCGCTTATCAAGGAGTACGTCAAGGACGAAACTTCGAAGCCGGAGGAATTGAAGAAATCTCAGCACGCGTCGATCGATGTCGATCCGGACCTTTCCGTCTGCGGAAGCTGCGGGGTGCGCGCCGCGAGGGCGACTTCGCCCGGACTGACGGTGGTCGGGATTTTCAGTTTGATTTTCGGGATGATTCCGGCGCTGATCGCCATCGATGGAAGTCTCCGTCTTCTGTTTTTCTTCCTTGGCGGCGGCGGACTCGTATGCGCGCGGATCGTCGACAGGAAGCTCGCCGGCGGTAAGGACGCTCACTGCGAATCGTGCGGCAGGGGGACGGTGTTTGTCTCGGACGAGTACAAGGACTTCCGGGATACGGCGTCCGTATTCAGCGTCGTCGCGGCCATGGGACTTCTATTCTGTCTCGTCGCGCCCTCGGCGCTCGCACTTCTCGGCTACGGCGAGGAGCTACAGGGCAATTCTTTCGTTTTCGGATTCGCGGTGTCGTCGGTGCTATTTTCCGCGCTGCTGATGACCTCCAGGCGTCTCGCGGCGGAGCGGAGCATATTCACACTCGAGTCGAATCGCGCTACTCTTCTCATCTCGATGTTTATCCTTTCGCTTTCGGGCTGCGTGAGCGCGTACAAGGGGCTGACGCTCGCCGCTGCGTAAACTCTGGACAACCGTTCCGGGGAGGAATAGAATCGATCCATCCGGCTTTGGAGGAAACGGCATGTCGAAAATCGAAGCGAAAGAGTTCGACAGCGCGGTCACAGGTTACACCTGGAACCCGAAGCGGAAACTCTGGCACGTTTTCGGCTGCGGGCTGATTCTGCTGCTGTTCTTTCTGTACGCGGACTACTCGCGGCCGCTGATGGTGCTTGTAGCGTTCCAGTGTTCGATGCTGATAACCATAATGGAATTCGTGCGGCTCCGCAGCGAAATCGAGAACCAGACGTTCAAGAACATCTTCGGCTCGTGGCTCCGGAAGGAGGAGGAGTCGGGTTTCAACGCGTCGTTCTACTATCTGTGGGGGACGTTCTTTCTCGCTTTGACGTGCAGCGATCCGGTGATCGTGATGGCGGTCTGCATACTTGGTATCGCGGACCCGCTGAGCGCGTTCGTCAGGTACGAGATCTCGAAACGAAAGTTCCGCTACGTCACGCAGATCGGGCTGCTGGTCTTCGTTACGAGCGCATTCGTCTGCGGCGAAGTCACGAGCAATCTGATGCGCGCGGAATTCTCGTGGGCGCAGCTTCTTTTCATCGCGGCGTTCGTCGGAAGCGTCGAAAGCTTCACGAAACACGTGGTCGCGCTTTTCAGACCGTTCGTCGCGCGGATGAAGAAGGTGATCGGCGTGCAGTGGATTTACAGACTTTACCCGGACGATAACTTCACCATCCTTGTAGCCACCGCGGGCGCGAGCGGACTCGCGAAGATTCTTTAGCTGTCGGTTTTACGCCTTCCTTGTCCGCGGGTGTCCGTAAGCGGTATTTCGCGCATGCCATGAATTTCGACGAAATCAAGAACGTGATGCGGGGCCTCGGCATCGACCGAGTCGGCGCCGCGTCTTTGGAAAAGGCTTTCAGGGAACCCGAGTATCGCGAATTTCTAAGCCGAGGGTTTCACGGGACGATGGAGTATCTCGAACGAAACCTGGACGTGCGAAACGATCCGCGAATCAGGTTTCCGTGGGCGAAAAGCGCGATAGTGTGCGCGCTCTGCTACGCAAATGAGCTTCCGCCGGAGACTCCGGAAGACAGCGTGTTGCGAAGCGTCGCGAGGTACGCGCACGGTTCGGACTATCACGACGTCTTCGGCGGGAAGCTTCGGACCTTGGTCGAATTGCTCCGCGCCGAGGGGACGGAAGCGCACTACTACGTCGACACGGGTCCCGTGATGGAAAAAGAGCTTGCCGAGCGGGCCGGCCTTGGCTGGATCGGGAAAAACACCCTCGTGCTAGACCGCCGGCGCGGAAGCTATTTTTTTATCGGAGTCGTTTTCACTTCTCTCGATCTCGAACCTTCGCTATCAGCGACCAACCATTGTGGGACGTGCACGAAATGCCTTGAAGCGTGCCCGACAAGCGCGTTTCCGGAGCCTTACAAACTCGACGCGACGAAGTGCATCTCCTACCTGACCATCGAACATAAGCCGCCGCTTTCGGAGGCTGCGCGCGGCGCGTCTGGATCGCTGATCTTCGGCTGCGACGTCTGCCAGGAGGTTTGTCCGTACAACCGCGGCGTGCAGGTGAAGGCGCACGAGGAGTTCGCTCCGCGGAAAGAGACGCTGGAGCTGACGAAAAAGGACGTGCTTGAACTGTCCGCGGAGTCGTTTCGAGAACATTTCAGGCGAACGCCCGTGTGGCGCGCGAAACGCCGCGGATTTCTTTACCACACGATTTTGTCGCTCCCGGCGGAACTGGACGAGGAGACGGCCACGATCCTTGGGCGAATCGCCGAGGACGAAGATGATGAAATTCTCAGCGGCGCGGCAAAATGGAAACTTTCGCAATCGAGTTCGTAGCGCAATCGTCGCGGGCGTCTCGTTACGCTTCGTCCTAATGTAGCGGTGCGAAATGTGGGTTTGCGTCGGCCCGATTCGTCTTGAGTTCGCATTCCAGCGCCCATACCCGAAAAAGAAGGATCGAGATGCTTAGGAGCCTCAAACTAATAAGAAACTATCGTAGGCACCTGGGACCGCGGACGTCCTCGTCCGCAAAAGCCGTCAAACGTCTCATTTGACGGCTCCGAATTATCGATGTCGCTCGCCTACGATAGTTTCTAAGACTCTACTCCGACGCGTTGCGGTAGCGCTCCGCAGCCGCGGAGTGGCCGAGCGTTTCGCAGACGTCCGCGAGAAGCGCCGCGAACTCCTTCTTCCTCGCAGCGGGAGCTTTCGACGCGACGTAGATGATCGACGGAATCGCGATCTCGCCGTGTACGTTCGCGAACGCGCGGAACTCCTCGATCGTCGCCTCCGGCCCCGGCGGAATTCTTCCCCACGGGTTCCCTCCCCCGGCGAGTCCGGTAATGCTGTCGAGGACGTACGCGGTGAGCTTCGACGCGATCTGGTCCTGAACGTCCTTCACCGCGCCTGCGGACCCAGGATAATCGTTCACGAGGACGCTGAAATACGCCTCGATCTTGTCGCCTATACTTACCGCGCCGCTGAGGCTGCTGACGGAGTTCAGCGTTCCCGTCTTCCCTAGCACCGATCCGAGGGTCGGGAACGACTCCCCGCGGCTTTTCAGAGTTCCGGAAACCCCCATCGACGAAAGGGATCCGAAGAACTCGCCTTCTCGCTCGCCTGCGCTCATTTTCGAAAGCAGCGAGCACACGAAATCCGCGCTCAGCCGGCTGTTCCTGCTCATCCCGGAGCCGTCGTCGAAAATGACGCCTTCCGGAATTTCGATCCCGAGACGCGAAGTCAGAATCCTACGGAGCGCGGTCCTGCCGCTACCGTTCGAGCCGACGCTGAGGGTCATCTGGATTCTGCGCAGATCGTTCGTCCGCGGCTGCTGCTGCACGGACTCGATTCCCGCGAAGAACCTCATTGCCGCGCTTTCACCGCGAGAATTCGCGTTCTCCGAAGCTTCCGCAAGCAGCGGCGTGTTGATATATCTTCCGAGCGTGCGCAGCAGGCACTCGGCATAGAAATTCTGGCTGTTTTTATTCGTGATCTCGATAGTCTGCCCAAGCGGACTCGCGTACGACGCGACCTCCACGCCGACGTTCGTATCGAATGGTCCACTGGAAACAAGGCGCACTCCGCCTTCCGCCATGATTCCGGATGACGCGAGCGCGCTTTTGAACGCGGCGCCCGCATAGTCGAGCGGATCGACAACCGCGAGGCTTTTCGTCACTCCCGCGCTCTGGCTGAAAATCTTTCCGCCGACAATGATGCGCTTATTCTCTCGGTCGAGGTCGATCCAGACGCTATGTTCCCGCGCGTTCGAAGTCACGACGCAGCGGTTCACCACGGGATAGTACGAAAGCGTCTGTTCGACCGTCACCGGCTCGCCTTCCCTCCGCGGCGGCAGGACTTTCACGTCGACGCAGTTATCGTTGAACGCGATCGAACTCACGGGAGCTTCGTACCACTCCGAAAGCTGATCCCTGGGCCACGACGGATGAACGAACTCCGGACCGAAGGCTTCCCCGTGGATCACGAGCTGCCCGATGACCTTGGCGATTCCCGTGCGTCTGACCTGCCCCGCGAGGTCCTTGAAAGCCGCAAGCGGATCATCGGGACTGAACCGCGCGCTAAGATTCGGATCGCCGCCGCCGAAAAGGTGAAGGTCTCCCTTCAGGACTTCGCCTTCGATCGCGCCGACTGCGCGGACGACGGTTTCGAACTTGAAGTCCGGATCGACTTCGCGCAGAAGATCGAGCGCGCACGCGGTGGTAACGAGTTTCATATTCGAAGCGGGAATCCGCGGGACGCGCGCGTCCTTCTCGAAAATGACGCTGCCTTGGGCGTCGCGGACCATCACGCCGACGTTCGCGCCACGCACCGCGGAAGCATCGAGAATACGCGCGACGTCCTGGGCCAAGTCCTCCTTCGTGATCGCGGACGACGTTCCAGCGAACAGGGCGATTGCGAAAAGAACTAACAACGTGGATCTTATTTTCATGGCAGACTTCCTTCGTCTAAGGCGCTATGGCGGAAAACGTGGCGCGGACGTCTAGTCCATGTTTTTTCACGCTCAGGATGAGCGCCCGCCAACCGCTCCAACTTTATTCGGCTCCCGGAAACATTTTCCGTAGGGCCTAATTTGCCGGCGGCGTGCGCGAATATTTTTCGGCAGGAGATTGCATATTCGAAAATCGTAAGGTATATTACGTAATAATCGAATCGTATTTTACGATTCGCTCCTCGAAATCCCGCCCGAAACACTTCTGCCCGATAAGCTTCCGGCAAAATTAAACCTCTACAAGCTTTGAAAAATCCATCGTTCGAAATATAGTACAGGTCGCATAAAACCATGCGGCCTCAGCTCTGGAGGAACATTCACGTGAGTGACACGTCCGAAATTACCGACGTACAGATACTTTGGGAAGAATACAAGAAAACGGGGGATGAAGAACTCCGTAACGAGCTTGTCGGTCGGTATCTGAACCAGGTCAAAATCATCGCCGACCGGATAAAGGTGAAGCTTCCGCCGAGTTTCGAACTCGACGATCTCATCCAGGCGGGCGTGTTCGGACTTTTCGACGCCATCGACGGCTTCGACCTCACGAGGGGCGTGAAGTTCGAAACCTTCTGCTCCCTTCGCATAAAGGGCGCGATTCTCGATCATCTTCGCAGCCAGGACTGGGTTCCGAGGCTCGTTCGAAGCAAGGCTAGTCAGATCGCAAGCACACAGCACGAGCTTGAAACCGAACTCGGCCGGGCGCCCACGGATTACGAGATGGCCGAAAAGCTTGGCGTGACCCTTGAGGAATTCGACAACCTCCTCCAGCAGGCGACCGCGGCGAGCATCACCAGCCTTTCCCGCACGACGGACGACAACGAGGAAAACAAGAGCCTCCGCAAGATCGACATCCTCGAAGATAAGAAGGCGTCGAATCCGATCTCCCGGCTCGAGCGCAAGGAACTGATGGAGTACATCACCCGCGGACTTTCGCAGAAGGAGCGATACATCATCATCCTCTATTACTACGAGGAACTGACGATGAAGGAAATCGGGATCGTGCTCGAGCTTTCCGAGTCCCGCGTCTGCCAGATTCACTCGCGGATAATTCTGCGACTCAAAAACCAGCTCGCGAAAATCAAGCACGAGTTGCTGTAGCGTGGTGAACGTTCTGTGAACCACGTGGCACGGACGTCTCGTCCGTGTTTCCACGGGCAAGATGCCCGTGCCACACCCAGAAATCCAGGTAGACGCTTCAATAAGGCGTGGATCACCGAACGTTCACGCGGTTTCACACATAAAATTCGTAGACGGCACGAATAAAATGTAATATGACGCCTGAGCCAGCGTTACCGCCAGATGTCGATCGTGAGGTCCGGCTTAGAGCTTGCGTTCGTCACGTCGTCGTATGTCGCGCGATGCGCCCAGCCAAGGAATTTTTCGCTGAACGCGCCGTCAGGGGAAAGCAGATTCGCCTTCACGAAGTCCACCCGTCTCGAAAGGATGAACAGACACAGCGCGCTGAAAATCTTGAACGCCGTCGGGGCCTGGAGTTTGTCGCTGAACCTTCCGCTCAGATAATCGAAAACGAGGCCAAGAGTGTCGTCCACCGGATTCGGCGCGGATTCGTCCTCCGCCTTCCCGCGCTCTTCCGGAGGTTTACTCATCAGCGCGTCCATCTCCAGGAACTGACCGAAGATCGTGCGGAAGTCCTCGACGAAATCCGCGTACGGAACGTCGTAGCTTTCGAGGCTTCTATCCTTCTCGAATTCTATCTGGACCATGTTTCTATCTTATCCCCTTCCCTCGTAACGTAAACGATTTTATGGGCCCGCGCGATCTCGTCGGAGTGCAACAATATCCGCTTGTGCCAGCGTTCGAGTTTCCTTACGCCGAAGTATTCCTGCGCGAAACGGATGCGGTCCTTCACCGGAAGGCTCCCCGGCAGACTCGCGTGAATCTGCGCAAAGCTTCTTGCGACGATCTCCTCGTCGATCTCCACTCCGAAGCGCACGTCGTCCCAATCGAGGAATCCGATGCGATAGTCGCCTTCTGCCCGGAGTTCGATCGTGATGTTGCAGGTCTTCAGGTCGCCGTGGACTATGCGCGCTTCGTGCAGTCTTCTAAGTTCGTGGGCGAGACTCGTGAGCGCCTTCGTCCGCGCGAACCTTCCGTCTTCTCCCGCGGCGACGAGCGCATAGAACAGACGGTCGAATTCCTCGCCCCACTCGTGGACGTCCTGCATCAGCAGCAGGCATTCCGCGACTCCGCCAAAGGCCATCTTGCTGACGAACGCGTACACCGGAGGAACGTGGAAACCGGCGCGCTCCAGATGTCTGTAACCGTTGAAGCAGCGTTCCGCTGGATGGCCGAATACGCGGTGAATGTAACTCCGGAAGATACCGCGGTGCGGATAATGTTTCACGACCGCGCTCGATCCGTCGAACTTTCGCATCACCACCCGGCTGACCTGCGTTTTGACGTCCTGCTTTATGACGTGGACGTTGCCTTCGTAGGTGTGCTCGCGGTGCTGCCTTACCGCGTCGAGGATCGCGTCCGCGGGCACGTCCTTCCTCCTTATGACCTCGAAGCGCGCGTGCTCTTCGATTACGTAGTCGTCTCCAAGAATAAGTTTGTCCGCGAAACTCACCAGCGCCCCTTAGCACGAAGTCCGCGCGATTCTAACAATCAGGACGCCAAGGATGAAGCGCGAATCCAGAATACGCGCGTCCGCGCGGACCTTGGAGTGCGGCCGTCCACGTCTGCGCTGAATTCTATCTACAGACAGCTTTATTGACCCCTCCGTCTCCGGCAATTCCAAATTCGTTGCGATTCCGCCTCCGTTCGTGTTAGATAATGACGATCCACACAAAAATTCGAAGGAGAAAAATATGACCGCTGAACTTCTGGAAGGCAAGAAAGCGCCGGCGTTTTCGGCGAAGGACAAAGACGGAAAAACCCATAAACTCTCTGATTACAAGGGAAAGTGGGTCGTGCTGTATTTCTACCCGAAGGACGATACTCCGGGCTGCACTGTCGAGGCGTGTTCGTTCCGGGATTCCCGCAAGGAGTTCGAGAAGCTGGACGCGGTGGTTTTCGGATGCTCACCCGATGACGCGAAGTCCCACGATAAGTTCACCACCAAGTTCGAACTGAACTTCCCTCTGCTTGTCGATGAGGGTCACAAGATCGCCGAAAGCTACCAAGCGTGGGGCGAAAAGAAGAACTATGGCAAGACTTACGAAGGAATCATCCGCTCGACGTTCCTGATCGACCCGAAGGGCAACCTCGCGAAAATCTGGAAGAACGTGAAGGTCGAAAATCACGTCGGGAAGGTCGCGGAAGCGCTCGGCGCCGCGCGGGCGGGATGAAGTCAGATCGAGTCAGCCCGGGCGGAATCCTGCGGATGCTCGCGCCGCTAAGGAGGTGAGACAAAATAAAGTTTTGAATTATGCGCTCAGATTTACGACAGGTTCGCTTTGCGTGAGGAAGCAAAACCGGAGTCGTAGCCATAGTTACGGTGAGGATTTTGCGACTGAGCGCGAAGTGAAGATGTCGCGAAGATGTGATGCAGAAACGGAACTTTATTTTGTTTCGCCTCCTAAGAAAGCCGGCGCTGGCGTTCCTCGCGGGATACGTAGTCGTCCTTCCGTACCTCCGGCTGCTGATGGACGTTTCGAACCGCGAGTCCATGCACTACGCGCACTCGATGTATTTCGAGATCGTGCTGCTCGCGCTGATCTTCGGCGTGGCGTTCCTTCTGGTCCGGGAAGCGGCATCGAGGCTGCTACGGAATTTCGCGAAGGCGCGGAAATACGCGATCCGGATTGTCGATTCGCCCGTCATCGCGCTGCTCATAATCGCGGCGGTGTCGATAATCTGGCGGAACCAGACGACCGCGCCGTTTCACCTGCTTTCGAGATATTTCAGGGACATCGCGTTTCTCGTCACCGGCGCGCTGATCGTCGTTCCCGGAATTCATGGGATCGCGGTTTCAGCGCTCAAGGTGATCGCGAAACTTCTGTTTCCTCTGCCCATAATCCTGACGATCAGTTTTCTGACGTTCAAGCAGTACGAGTTCGACTCACCGGACTTTGCGCTCGATTATCCGAAGACGGACGTCGCGGGGACGTCGCCCGCGTTCGTAATCCTCTTCGACGGCTTCGATCGCAGCGTCGTGGAGGAATCGATCTTCGCGCGGGACGATATTCCCGCGCTTTCGAGGTTTATCCAGCGCGCCGAATACTACGAAAACGCGATCAGCCCCGCGGACAACACTGCGGAAAGCATCCCGAGAATCATTGCGCAGTCGGACAGCCTCAGGTCCGGACGACCTAAGCTCCTCGAACGACTGTCGAGCGGTGGATCGAAAGTGGTTTACATCGGGAACGAGTTCGATTATTCGAACATCCCTCTGTGCTTCGCGAGGGAAATCCGGCGGCGCGAAGAAGATGGCTACGGAGCGACGAACCTTCCGTCGATGGCGACGTCTACGGAGATGGCCGGGATCTCCGTCGTGTATCCGTTCCTGAATTCATCGCGCCACGGCTTCGCTACAAGCGCGCGCTGCCATCTTTACAACATCGGGGAGCAGACGTACGTTCCGTTCAAGGGCGCGCTTGGCATCGTTACTTACCGCGAGGAATATTACGCGCGTCTTCACGGAGACATTCATTCATCGGTGCTTTCCGTAATCGCGGCGGGCCGGAAGGACGTGGTTCTGTTCGCGCACTATTCGATTCCGCACCCGCCGTTCGTGTTCGACGAAAACGGACTGCGCGATCCGCTCGTCGGCGTTTCGCCGCGGGATACGATGTTCTATCTCCAGCAGGCGAAGTTCGCGGCGAAGGTCCTGGGCGAACTTCTCGCGGCTATCGAAAACGCGGGAACTTTCGACGCCGGGGCGATCGTCGTAACGTCCGACCACGGCTTTTTCAGTCCGGGGGAAACCAGGAGGTCGCGGAACGTGCCGCTGTTCATAAAGCGCGGAGGCGATACGCGGGGACGAAGAATCAGCGAGCCGGTCGAACTCCAGGATTTGAGTTTCGCGCTGTCCACCCCCTGAGATCGTGAGGTTGTCGAAAGAATGCCGTGGACTAAACTGAAGAATTTTGTTCCGTGTCCAAACCCGGATGAGCCGGAATCAAAGCGAACTATCCGCAGATTACGCGGATTTGGCAGATTCATTTTTTTGTCCACAGATTAACACCGATTGACACAGATTTTTTCACAATCGCGGCATCGATAAAATTAACCCCGTCAGGGGTGGGATGTTTGTAGCAAACAGTGAATAAAGCCAATCTAATTTCTCCGCGAGCCTCCGCGTCCTCTGCGTCTCTGCGCTGAGGACGTAAAGGAAATCGTCTCGTTTTGCTGATGTTTTCATTGATAAGGGACTAAGGACGCGCGTCCAAAGCGAAGATGTCCGCCAAGTTGAACGATTCCGTAGGGCGTGCTATACTCCCGCTTTCAATCGCGCGAGGTTGTGACGATGGCCGCTCCGGAAGCAGTAACGAAAGTCAATGTATCCCGGACTGCGACGGTTCCGGACGTGCTCCGCGTAGCGAGATGCCAGCGTTCGCCCGACCTCGGCCCGCGGATTCTGTTCTTCAGCGGCGGGACTGCGCTTCGCGACACTAGCCGGATTCTGAAGGATTACACGCACAACTCCGTGCATCTGATAACGCCGTTCGATTCCGGCGGCAGCAGCGCGAAACTCCGCGACGCGTTCGACATGATCAGCGTCGGCGACCTCCGGAACAGGCTTCTCGCGCTTGCGGACACGAAACTCCTCGGGCATCCAGAAATCTACAATCTCTTCAACTACCGTCTTCCGAAGGAAGGCGACGAATCGAAACTCCGCGAAAGGCTCGATCAGATGACGAGAGGCGAGGACAATCTCGTCGCGTCGGTGCCCGATCCGATGCGCTCGATCATCTGCAACAACCTTCGGTTCTTCCTCGAGCGGATGCCGTCGAATTTCGACCTGTTCGGCGCAAGCATCGGAAACCTCATCCTCACCGGAGGCTATCTGAACAACGATCGCGACATCGAAGCGGTGACGTTCCTGTTCTCGAAACTCGTCGAGGTCCGCGGCACTGTCAAGCCGATCGTAGGCGACCCGCTGCACATCGCGGCAAAACTGCTCGACTCGCGAATCGTGATGGAGCAGCACAACCTCACCGCGAAGGAAACGAAGCCGCTTACGTCCCCGATCGAGCGACTGTACCTTTCGAAAAGCCGGACGGAACTCGACGAGGCGAAACCGGAAATCGCTCCCGAAATGCGCGACCTGATCCGCGGCGCGGACCTAATCTGCTATCCGATGGGGAGCTTCTACACAAGCATCGTCGCGTGCCTGCTTCCGAAGGGCGTCGGCTCCGCGGTAGCGGGAGCGGGCTGTCCTAAGGTCTACGTCCCGAACTGCGGCTTCGACATCGAAGCGTCCGGACTCAGCCTGTCCGACGCGGTCGAACGGCTGATGTCGTACCTCTCAGAAGACCCCGGCTGCCACGGTTCGGTGTTAGACTTCATCCTGCTCGACTCCCGCAAAGGCTCGTATCCGGGCGGGATCGAGAAAAAGAAAATCGTATCCCTCGGGGTGACGATCATCGACACTAAGCTGATTTCGAAGGCGTCCACGCCGTATATCGACGCGCTGCTGCTGACCGAGGCGCTGCTGTCGCTGACGTAAGGCGGACGTCGCCGTGATCAGTCAAAAACTTTTCTGAACAGAAACGTTTTTGGCGTTCGATTCTTAAGTTTTGATTTTACCTAAGCCTTAGTCGTAATCTTTTAAGCCAAATTATTATTATACTGAGTTATTTTATAGGTTTATCAGCATTATTATAAGACAAATAAAATGCCCGTTAACTGTTTACAGTGTAGTTCCTGTTCGAGCGGCGCCGTAAGGCGTTTCTTTGATCCTCTGCTATATTGAAAATATGCTCTTATACCAACCCCATTTGACAGCCATGTTTTGATGGTGCCACATGTACAATAACCGGCGTGGAAACACGGACGAGACGTCCGTGCCACGTGGTTCACCGAACGTTCACTTCGTGTTCGTAGTAGCGCCGTAAGGCGTTTCTTTGATCCTCTGCTATATTGAAAATATGCTCTCACGAGCACACTACGAACAGATTCCCACTATAGATTGCGAACTACCCGGTGAACGGTTACGAAAAATCGAATATTCGAGGCCAGGACACGATTGCCACTCGTTACCGAAATCTGGTACAAATAGATAGTTGTGAAACCGTAACTGTCTCTGAACGCCGCTGACGGTATTCGATGCCGAAATACTATCACGTAAATACCAGATTTTTGACCCAGGCTCCGGGCGGACAAACCCTGAAGCACTGGTACCAGCAAGGCGAAGGCGATTTGTTCGTCTGGACCGACCATTCCCACGAGTTCGTCGGGTTCCAGCTCGTTTTCCGAAAGCTCTATAATGCAAGCGGCGAACCGATTACGGATATTTCCGAAGCGCCCGCGGCAAAACCGTCGGTCCGGAGCCTCGGATTCTGGGCGGCGGTCTACATCGACGGCGCAGGGCTGAAGTTCGCGTACAGCGAGGAAAACAAGTTCAGCGCGACTCTGATGTCTCCCATCAGCCCCGTCGACGTGGAGCCGAACCTCGTGGTGTCCGCACTCGCCGCGATCAAGGATGATGCCGGAGTAATCCCGGAGTCGACCATCGAGTTTGTTCGCGGAAAACTTCGCGAAGCGCTTCATCCAGCTTGAATGTCGAACATAATCGTTTTCTCTTTTCTGACTACCGACTACCGACAACTGACTACTATTCAAACATGCACAAGAATCAGATCATACACACGGATGACGCTCCAAAGGCAATCGGGCCGTACAGCCAGGCCGTAAAGCTCGGGGAGTGGGTTTTCGTCAGCGGGCAGATCGCGCTCGATCCGAGAACCGGAGAAATCCACGGCGCGACGTCCACGGATCAGGCGAAGCAGTGCCTCCGGAACCTGAAGGCGATCCTTCTCTCAGCGGGCGCGGAGCCGAAGGACGTGCTCAAGTGTACTATCTATCTGAAGAATATGGATGACTTCCCGCAGGTCAACGAGGTCTACGGCGAGTTCTTTCACGAGCCGTATCCCGCGCGGGCTACGGTCGAGGTTTCGAGGCTTCCGAAGGACGTCCTCGTTGAAATAGACGCTATCGCCCACGTACTGTCCGGGGAGTGACATGACACCTAAGCTTGAACCAAAGAATGAAAACTCGGCTGGGCCGGAAATCGCTCCGTCCGCGAAGACGGTCGAAAGTCCGCGCGCAAACACCACGGGCGAGTTCGCCGCGGGAATCGCGCACGACTGCAACAATATTCTCGTCACCATTCTCGGAAGCGCGGAGATGCTTCGCGCGGACCTGGACGAAGGCTCGCCGCTTCGGGCTTACGCGGAAGCCATCATTACGAGCGCCACCAAACTTACGGAACTGAACGCTCTTCTGATCGCAAAAACCCGCGGCTACAAGGCGAAGGCGCGGCGTGTAGACCTTTCTCAAATCACACGGGAAACGGTCGAACTGCTGAGACCGACGATCAGGCGGGACATCGCGATCGATCTCGAACTGACGGACGAAAATCTGGTCGTTGTCGCGGGGTCCATCGAGGTCACGCGGGTCATTTCGAACATCGTCATCAACGCGGCGGAATCGATTGCCGCGGTCGGGAAGGTAATCGTCAGGACGGGGCGCGAAAGTTCAGCCGCGGCCCAAACCTGCAACCTCTGCGGAACGAAGCTCATCGGGAATCACCTCCCGAAACTGGTAGTCTCGGACTCCGGCGCGGGAATCGACAAGAAATCCATCGAGAAGATTTTCGAGCCGGACTTTTCGACGAAACGCGAAGATCGCGGCCTCGGACTAGCCGCGGTGAAAGAAATCATCGAGTCCATCGGCGCATGCGTCGTCGTCGAAAGCCGTGTCGGCGCGGGAACATCGTTCAGCGTTTTCTTCAAACCGGCGTAAAGAAGCGCTTTTGATGCGATCGCCAAGGTTTCGCGGGACGGATTCCGGGCCGTTTTGTCCCAAACGTCCGCTCCGATCTTAATTTATTGAACAAATATTGCTCACAACCACTCTCCATGTTTGTATCTATATTCAAACCGTCAGACTTTTGTTGCCTGAAAATTTTTCGAAACCGATAGGAGGAAATTTCTATGAGGAAGCTTTTGTTGTCAATTATCGCCTTCGCGCTGATTCTCGGCGTCCCGGCGGTTTCGTTCGCGCAGGACAGGAACGGAGACCCGGAGGAACGCGTCCGTCGTGCGATCGAGGAAATTCAGCAGAGAATGCGCCAGCTCCAGCAGCAGATGGACGAACTGCAGGGCACGCTCGATGAACTTCGACAGCAGGTCGAGGAGGGCACGCCGGGCGTTCCGAACATTCCGGAAGTGCCGCAGGTTCCGGACCTCCCGCAGGTCCCGGAGGACCTTCAACAGCAGGCCGGAAGCGCGATGAACCGTCTTCGCGACATGCTCCAGAACCTCTTCGGCGGCCAGGGCGGACCGGAGCAACTTCCGGATCGTCTCCGCGAGATGATTCCCCAGGCCGCGCCGGGAACGCCGGACGAGCAGCAGGCTCCGCCGTCGATCTCTGACGCCGAGCAGGGACAGAACGAGTCGCTCGATCAGTTCATGGACCGCATGTTCGGACAGCAGGGCGGTGGAAACACGCAGCCCGCTCCGGCTCCCGAGGCGACTCCCGCCCCGGCTCCGACCCCGGCTCCGCGCACGACCACGCCGGCTCCCGCGCCCACGCCGAGGACGACTCCCCGCACTACGACTCCCCGCGTGACCACTCCCGCGCCCGCTCCGACCCCCGCTCCGGCGGAAACCCGCACTCCCCTCGCTGAAAATCAGCGCGGCTATTTCGGGTTCCGCGTTCGCGACATCGACGCGGACACCGCCGAGGTTCTCGGCATCGACGGCGGCGTCGAAGTTCTCGGAACCAGCGCGGGAAGCCCCGCGGCAAACGCCGGGTTCCAGGAAGGCGACATCATCGTCGAAATCAACGATCATCAGGTAGCCGGAATGAGCGACCTCCGCGCGGAGTGCACGTACATCGGCGTCGGCGCCCGCGTAAAAGTCGTCGTGTTCCGCGACGGCCTCCGCCGGGTTCTGAACGTCACCACGACAGGCAGGTAATACTTGCGGATACATCTACTCGAAAAAGGGACGCCTCGCGCGTCCCTTTTTTATTGCTTCACCTTCTTCAGCGGAAACCGTTCACGGGGCGCGCCATCTATTCTTTGCGCTTTCGATCCGTGGCGCCTTTACGCGAAACGATCCAGAAAACCTTCGCGATTCGAAAAATGTTTCACGCAAAGCCGCGAAGTTGTCTACTGAAGAATTTTATATAGTGCCGCACTGCGCGCGCGCGCGCGGACGGCATTCTTTGTCATCCGATCCTTTCGTTCTCAGCTTTCTTTCCTTCCCGCTGTAGCGAGAAAGGATCGAGGGCGCCCTCGGTGAACCCGAAACCTTCGCCTCGCCGGAGAAACTCGACGGCAACTTGACGGCTCCGGGTGGTTCGAAATCGTTACCCGCATAAACAGAACCACTTGTTGAAGCTATAAGGCAGCGCATTTGTTTATTTTTTTCGCAGACGAGGACGTGCGCACTTCCCAGGTTTGTAGTGTGCCCGTGAGGGCATATAAACGCCTGACGGCGCCACTACGAACTCGAAGTGCCCGGCACATGAAGATTACTCGCGAGCGGCGGTGAAGGCAGACGAGGACGTCCGCGGTCCCACGTGGAATACTTCGCGCAAAGACGCCAAGGTGCGAAGGCGCAAAGGAATTAAATTCAAGATGGCGAACTGATCCTGC
>JANLHZ010000160.1 GCA_024653775.1 Planctomycetota bacterium
ATGCGGTCTTTGAGCCTGGAGTCAGAGCTGGACAAAATAGTCGAAAAGTGTCGGTATCTCCGCGAGCCTCCGCGTTCTCCGCGTCTCTGCGCTGAAGAAAAGCGAAAACCGATCTTACTGTTTTTTTGTTCAGCATTTCACGAACTTGTGGTGAACAGTGTACGTACTTTGATTTCTCTCGCGCCAGATGGTTGCGCGTCGAAGAACCCGCTGTTAGACTCCCGCGGTGAAGTTTCCGATTTTTGCAAGCTCTCGATCCTGACCCGCTAAAGATGGCTCAATCCTACAAAGTAGAGTGTCCGTACTGCGATTCGAAGGGAACCATCCCGACGAACTATCTGGGCGCAATGATACGCTGCCTTCAGTGCGGAACCGTCTTCGAGGTCGAAGGTGGCGACGTCTCGGGCGGCTCCTGCTGTGGAGGCGGAGGCGGCTGCGGCTCCGGCGGCGGCGCGTGCAGCAAAGTCGATCCCGAGACCGGAAAATCCGGCTGCGACTCGTGCAGCTCGAACGGCGCCTGCGCGAAATTCCTCGGCAGCAAGGCCGCGGAGGATCAGGCGCCCGCGGAAGAGCTTCAGGCTGAACCGGAGGAGGTTGAAGACGCGCACCTGCCGGACGAACTCCCGGAGGAAGTATCGCTTGTCGATTATCTCTACGACGGCGAGATCGCGACACTTGTAGAAGCCGCGGGCGAGGTCGAGTTCTGATCTATCGTACATTAAACTCGTGTCAGGCACGAATTTAATGTACGATTACTCCGAATATGGCGAAACCGCTTCTTCCTGGTGCTTCATCGGGTCGAAGTCGACGATCGCCGAACCGCGGGACTTCTTCGCTCCGGGATCGTTCGAGAAGACGCCGCGGGTTTCGAGGTTCAATTTCGCGCCTGGAGTGAGAACGACGTTTTCGATCGAAGAGATTTCCATCCTCGATGTGATGTATGCAAGCAACGCGAGACAAAAAACAAAGAACGTTCTCGAAAGCAGCTTACCAGTGGTTTCGCTTATCGACTTCTGTGATTCTTTCTCGATTTCCTCCTGGGCGAAGTCGTTTACCTGGTCGTGCGAAAGCTCGATCTTCTTACCGCAGTTCACGCAGTAGGCGTTGCTGCCCTTGTTTTCACTTCCGCAGTACGTGCATCTCATCGAATATCTTCCCTTCACCCGCCTCTTCGGTTTTGTCTGTCGATTTCATTCTGGACTTCAGCTCTGTAGGTCGCAACCATATCCGCCTGCTGATTTCGCTGCATATGCCGCAGCGCGTTTTCGCACGACTCCAGCAGAACGAGCGCGAGACTTTTCTCGCCCGCGGGAGTCTTCCCGTGGAGCGCGGTTCGCGGTCCCGTTTCCGGTCTCCCCCAGTACTGGAAAAGATTCGAAAGAAGAATGTTCAGGGAGCCCTCCTCCTCCTCCTGCGGGAATTCGCTCGCGTTTCGAACGAGCGTATCGATCATCTCGATGTGGAGTTTTATCAGATCGATCGCCGCGTCCCCGCCTTCGGCGCCCACGCGAACGACGGGATTCACCAGCGTTTCGCCCACGCTGATCTGGAATTCGACCGTCCTCTGCACGCTGGAAGTGAGCCAGGGATGGACCTGCGTCTGAAGCGTCATTATCCGCTCGATGTAATCGTACCTGAATTTCCTTCCGTTTTGCTCGGCAAGCTCCGGATGCGCGTCGAGGAATTTTTTCAGATCGACGAACTGCTGATAATACGTCCTAAGATCCTCCGAGCGAATGGCGGGGTGGACTGCTTCCACGGACGCGAGCCTTACTTCGAGCATTCTGAAAAGCTGCTCCGGATCGCTCGACGCGATCTGATCGATATAGGAGGGGAACTTTGTCTGTAGTTTCCTGTACCCCATCTGCACCATCTGCCCGTCGGTGGTCTCTCTCGAAGCCGAGTACCACTTGCCCGCGCACAGGTAGGCGTTCAGCATCGGAAGCGGCCATTCCGGATACAACTCCGAAGCCTTCTCGAACGCGAGTATCGCGGCGGACTTCGAATCTCCGCCAAGTCGGGACATGTAAAGCCCGTAGGCGTTCAGAAGCATCGCCCTTGCGCGGCTGAGCGACTTCACGTACTGCTCTTCCGCTTCTGCGCCCGGACGCTTCGAGATGAGCCTCGCGATTTTGACAATGTCTCCGCCCATCAGCTCTAAGTAATGGCTCGGATCGTATTCGGGGAGAAACGTCCCCTGCCTGCGGCTTAGCCTGTAGAAAAGCTCCGCGAGCGCAATCTCGCGGTTGACGTAGGGATCGAAGTACGCAGCGCGGTACTGTGTCGCGCCCTGGAACGAAACGAACGCTTCATAGAAACTGCCGTCGTTTTTCTGCATCAGCGAAAGTCCCCGGAGGTTGTAGCCGAGCGCGAGGGTGGTTCTGGCGCCGGAATTGATTTTCGAGGTTTCGAAAGCCCGCTCGATGTATTCCGCGAATTTCTGTCTGTCTTCGAATGAGCGATCGTTTTCGAATTTCAGATACGAAATCCATGCGAGTCCGATATTCGCGTCGGCGCCCGCTGGATCGGACGAGAGCGCTCTCTGGAAATTCTCTTCCGCGAGCGCGATATTGCTTTCGAACTGCGCTTCGTCTCGAATTCCCTCGCTCATGTAAAAGAGGCCGCGGGAAACGTTCAGCGAAACGTGCCGTCTCTTGTCCAGATCCGTAATCGCGGCTTGCGGAAGAAGCCGTTCGATCTTCGAGAGCCTGTCTTCCGCGCCCGCCATTCCTTCGCCGGCGAACGACGTGATCGCCAGCGCTTCGTGAATAACCACCGACCCTCCGGACAACGTCTCCGCGCTGCCCAGAGAATTCACCGCTTGCGAATGATCGCCACGCGCGAGCGCGTCAAGTCCCGCGGTTACGGAAAACGCGAACCCGAAATTAACGATCGCGTGGACCACGAAGTAGACGATAAACTGCACAAACACCAGGGAAAGCGATATCTCCGCGATGCTTTTGGCGTCTATTTGTTTGCCCTGGAATTTAATCATTGCTGTCGATGTATCCCGTGACGATGTGAACCGAAAGAGGTCCGAGGAATCTGGAATCCCGAGCCTTTAATTTAGTGTCGCCCCTGTCGTCGACCAGAACGAAAATGCAGCCGTCCGGAACCGTCATCGGCGCGAAGTGCAACCCATTTGGGGACTTTATGTGATTCGCGTAGGATTTGAACCTCAGATTTTCGTCGACGGTGACGCCTTCCTGCCTGCCCGAGACCGTCCAGACGCCTTTGTCGCACGCTATGACGTCGCCTGGGAGCCCGACGATTCTGGCGAGAAACAACTTGTTCTGATCGCTTACGTATTCGGGAATATTCAGTTCGACTACGTCGCCACGAACGAACTCCTCCACCGGCACGGATTTTCGCGCGACGACCCAGGAATTCGGGGTGACGCTCGCGACCTCGCTATTATCGACGCCCAGGCTGTCGATGCGGTAATACGTTGCGAAGTAATAGATCGTGCACAGAATCGTGACGATGATCCCGTTGCGGATCGTCCTCGAAGCTGCGGTCCTGAGCAGCCTGATCAGTTTCTTTTTCGATATCAAAACGCTCCTGGGTCAGTTAAACTTAGTTTATTGTATACTAGTCTGTTGAATTTCAAGGCAAATTTGATTTTGGTTTTCATTAGCACGACAAGGCTCTGATAATATCGAGCGGTGCAAATGCCGCCCAGAGTAGAGAGGACTTTTCATGCCGAACGCTAAAATCACGGGTACCGGATGGTACGTTCCGGACAACGTAGTTACGAACGACGATCTTTCCAAGGTGATGGACACGAACGATCAGTGGATCGTTGAACGCACCGGGATCAAGGAGCGCAGGTGGGTGAAGGATCGCAAGTTCGTCGGAGCCGCGGCGCTGGCGGAACCCGCGGCGAGAATGGCGCTCGAAAAAGCGGGGAAGACGCCCGCGGACATCGATCTGATCGTCTTCAGCACCATGACGCCAGACTACGTTCTGCCCGCGAGTTCCTGCATCCTTCAAAAGAAGCTCGGAGCCGTCAACGCGGGAGCGTTCGACGTCGTCGCGGCATGTTCCGGATTCATCTACGGGCTTTCCTGCGCGGAGAAATTCGTCAAGAGCGGGATGAACAAGTGCGTGCTGATGGTCGGCGCGGAACTCTTCTCCAACCGTCTCGATCCAAGCGATCGCTCGACGACGGTCCTCTTCGGCGACGGCGCCGGCGCGGTCGTAATCGAACCCACCGACGAGGAAGGCGGAATCCTTTCGACCCACGTCCACGCCGACGGAGGCAACTACGAAATTCTGTACGTCCCCGCGGGCGGCAGTTACGATCCGATTTCCAAAGGAGAACACGAGCGCATCTATAACGAAGGCCTGCAGTTCCTCCAGATGAAAGGTCAGGAACTTTTCAAGATCGGCGTTCAGCGATTCTCGGAGGCGATCATGGAAGCGCTTACCCACAACGGGTTCAAAATAGAAGATATCGACGTGTTCATTCCGCACCAGGCGAACGCGCGAATCATCGAGATGGTTGCGAGGAGAATGAAACTAAGGCCCGATCAGTCCATCGTCAATATCGACAAGTACGGAAACACCACCGCCGCTAGCATTCCGATTGCGCTGTGCGAGGCGCTGGACAAGGGAATGATAAAGAAGGGCGACCTCGTCGTTATGGCCGCGTTCGGCTCCGGACTCACCTGGGGATCCGCGGCGATACGCTGGATCTGACAGTTTGCGCTCTGCGGCGTTTTGTGATATGTTTTCGCGTGGGAGCACCTATGAAATACAAAGCGACTTTTGTCAAGAACGGCGAGTGGTGGATTGCGTGGACCGACGATGTTCCAGGCGCGATAACTCAGGGGCAAACGCTTGAAGAAGCCGGGGAAAATCTGAAGGACGCGATCTCCGAAATGTTGAAGCCTGATGACCTTTCAAATCTTCCGGGCAGAGAAATCGTTTTGGAAGAAATCGAAGTATGAAGAGAAGTGCTCTTCGAATTTCATTTCTGTCCATCCTTGCGACCATCATGTTCGGGCCGCTTCTGTGGCTGTTCGTCAGCTCGCTGAAGACGAGCGACGAGATTCGCGAGAAGCCGTTTGCGCTTCCGGAGACTCCGAGGTTCGAGAATTACTCGAACGCCTTCGAGCAGGGGAATTTCGATCGATACGTATTCAATAGCGTCCTCGTCACCGGAGCGAGCGTTCTTGGGCTGATAGTCGTTTCGAGCCTCGCTGCCTTCGCGCTTTCGAGGCTCGAGTTCCGCGGCAAGAACTTCTTGCTGCTGCTGTTCCTCGTCGGAATGGTGATCCCGACGCAGACGTATCTGCTACCGCTGTTCCACGAGCTGCGAATCATCGGGCTTTTCGACACCTATTTCGCGCTGATACTTCCATACATCGCGTTCGAGCTTCCGTTTGCGATCTACATTATGCACGCGTTCTTCCTTTCGCTTCCGAAAGACCTCGAGGACAGCGCGCGAATCGACGGCTGTTCCACGCTCGGGATTTACTTTCACATAATGCTCCCACTGATCAAACCCGCGATCGCAACCGTGATCATCGTGACTTCGCTCAGCTTCTGGAACGAGTTTCTGCTCGCAAGCTGGTACATTAACGACGAGGATCTCGCGACGCTCCCGCGCGCGCTTTCGAGCTTCGCGACTAGAAGACACGGCGTCGATTACAGTCTTCTGCTCGCGGGAGTCTCGATCCTCACGCTTCCGATGCTGGTGCTGTACCTCGTTTTCCAGCGACACATAATTTCAGGACTGACGGCGGGCGCGGTGAAAGGATGAACGGAAGTTACGTTTGTCTCATAGACCCGCATGCGGTAAGATTACCGAGGACGTAACTTTGGAGACGAAAATGGCATACGCGACAATCGAACCAGATTTCAAAATTGAGATTCCAGAGGAAATCCGCGATGCGCTGCGAATAAAACCCGGCGAGACGATAAAGGTGTCATCAAGCTCTGAAGGGATAATTTTAGAACCCGTCGTAGACGTAAAATCGCTTCGGGGCTTTCTGAAGGGCATCGACACTAGAATCGATCGCGATGAGGATCGTGTATGAACGTGGTTGATTCCTCTGGCTGGCTCGAATACTTCGATAATGGAACGAACGCGAACTTTTTCGAACCGGCCATACTCGATTTTCCAAACCTGATTGTGCCCACAATCTCGATTTACGAGGTATTCAAGCGCGTCCTTTGGGAACGAAACGAGAGAGACGCGAAGAAGTGTTTCTATGCGATGGCGACGGGATCGGTAGTCGAACTGTCCGCGGATATCGCGCTGAGCGCCGCTAAACTCTCCGTCCAGTTTAAGTTACCGCTCGCTGACGCGATTATTTATGCGACTTCATTAGAATGCGGAGCCACCCTCTGGACTCAGGACTCCGACTTCGAGGGCGTCCCCGGCGTGAAATACATCGAAAAGCAGTATCCACCAAAAGTATGAGCCAGAGATCGCCATTCGACATCATTGACGGCCGGCTCTGGCAGAGCGGCGTGTGTTTCGTTCCGAGCGTGCATGGGAAGCTCGCATTCGCGCTCGAAGCAAGGCGCGCGTTCCTTTCGCGCAGGTTCGGAGCCGTGGCGGTCGAGCTTCCGGACTCGCTCAGGCCCGAGGTAATCGAAATCGCGCGTCTGCTTCCAGTTATTCACTCGATCACGCTCGAAGAGTACACGGGAATCCACAGCGTTCTGACCGCCGATCCGTGCGATTCGATTTTCGAGGCGATCCGGCTCGCGGACGCGGAACGGACTCCACTCCGGTTCATCGATATCGAGACATTCGACCTGGACGAGAACGACTACAATCTCCCGGACGAATACGCGATCAAAGGTCTCGGCTTTGCGAAGTTCACTCTGGCGTTGGATCCGTTCATCCCGAAAGCTCCGGAGGAATCGACCTCATGGCGACGCGAGGCATCTATGGCGAGGTCACTCGACGCGCTCACGATCGAATTCGGCGAGGTGCTGTTCGTCTGCGGCCTCCGGCACGGGTCCGAAATCGCGCGCAGGCTTCGCGATCGCGACTTCCGCGACGCGGATCTCCCTCTCCCCACTGGAGAGGGTGGCGCGAAGCGACGGGTGAGGGAAGTAATTCCGAAATCTGAAGAGTCGCCTATGGTCGTCGATATTCGCGCCGCGCACGTCGATTCGCTCTACTTCCTGCTTGGCGAGATGCCTTACCTGACGTATCTGTACGAGAAGTCCCGCGGGAATCTGAGCGTCGAGGAATTCGAGCAGCTCGACGGAATCAAAGAGCTTCTGCTCGCCACCCGCGCGGAATATCAGAAGGCGAACAAGGAGAGTTTCTACCGCGTGTCGATCTCGTCGTTCCAGAACCTGCTTCAGTTCGCGCGGAACCTGACGCTCCTCGGAGGACGGCTGACTCCGGAGCTTTATCAGCTCGCCGTCGCGGCAAAGGGAGTCTCTGGAAGCGCGTTCGCCGCGAAACTGATGGAGATGGCGAAGTATTATCCGTACCTCGCGATCGACTCGGATTACGAAACCCTCCGCGCTACACAAAGCACGATCGAACTAAATGGCGAGCCAGCGGACTACTTCAGCCGACTCCCCGGCTCCGCGAAGGAATGGAAGCGGATCAAGCTCGATCTCGAGCCGCCGAAGGAGAAGCAGCAGGAATGGCAGAGGTCGTTCAATCCGCACTCGACGTGCTCGTACCCTCCGGAGGACGACGTGATCGAGCGGTTCACCGATTACGTCCGCGCGCGGGCGCTCAAACTCGCGGGAATCGACCTCGTCCGCGTCGAGGAATTCCAGGCAAGCTTCAAGGACGGCCTCGACATTCGCGAAACGATGCGAAACCTCCACCGCGAAAAGATCTACGTCCGCGAGGAGCCGCCTTCGAAAGGGAAGGTAGGCGCGGTGGTGTTCATCTTCGAAGAAGACCGGGAGGACGGAAGGTTCCCGTTCAAGCTCACCTGGGACGCGGAACACGACAATGAATCGACCCTCATATTCTACGCGACGAACTACCTCGAAGATTTCGTCGGCCCGCAGATCGCCCGCGCGTTCTACGGCGGCGCGCTGTTCATTTTCCCGCCGAAGTTCGTAGGCGACGTCTGGCGCGACCGCCGGTTCCGCGGCGCGAAGAGCAGCATGGAAAAACTCGTCTTCGCCGCGTGCCTTCATTCGCGGGATCGTTACGTCGCGTACGTCTCGGCAAATCCGCCCACGAAGCGGATGAAGGAGCACGCGGAGCGTCACCACCGGCACTTGATCTACATTCCGCTCAGCAGCTTCGGGAAGAGCACCATCCAGCGGCTGCGCTACTTCCACGTCCTCGGCGGACGAAAGGTGCGCTCCTGGGCGCAAAAGTACATTCGATAATTAGGCGGCCTGGAGGTCAGTCGCGATCGGCGCAGCCGCGGGCTGCGGGAAGCGGTCGGGCAGGTAGTCCGAAAACACCTGCGGGGCGGGCACGCCCTCTTCGCGGACAAGAGAAAGTCCGATCTGCGGGAGTTCTGTCATCGCGCTCAGGATGCACGCGATCTTCACTTTGAATTCGTCGGTCCGCGGCTGTTCCACGGTTCCAGCGCTCACCTTGATTTCATATTCCTTCTCCGGATCGAGCGAGGCAAGGTGTTTGTAGACTCCCTTGTTCGCGGCGCGCTGCTTCGGGAGGAGGGTCAACCCGCCCGCCGCGATGGAACTGAGGTTGCAGACGTAGCTTTTCTTGCTACTGGTGAAGATTTCCGCCTCGTTGGTCGCGTCGACTTTGAACACGCTCTTTCCGGACTTCGAATCGCCTAGGGTAAGAACGGCCTTGCGCACGCTGTCCGCGATCTTCCCGAGCCTTATAGGCTGCTGGAACAGCGAGAAGAATTCGAATTCCTGGTACGCCTCGCGGAACGCGCCCGCGTTAATGCCGATCGTCGGAAGATTTGGAATGACTTCGCGCCTTTTCGCAAGGACTTCGATGACCGGCTCCCTCGGAGATTCGAGGTTCACCACGAGCACGCCGAAAATCCCGGTCAGCGTGAGATTCGCGGCTTCGGACTCGCTCTGTGTGACGTGGACGTAGTGCCCGCCGGCTTTCAGCAGCGAATTCAGGAGGTACCTGTAATAGCCCGGATTATCGAGAACGAGGATGTTCGCCATTCTGGTCCTTTCGAGGATTCTTAGAGGATGTGCGTGGGATTGCGGACGTGAAGGCAGGAACCTGCCTTCCATGTTATCGGCAATTTCGAAGGCGGACTTTGGTGGAATTCCTCTTTGCTTTGTTAGCGCGATTCGTGTTCAATGCCTGCCGAGGCCCAATATGTCTTTTCCAATCATCGCTATCGTCGGCAGGCCCAACGTCGGGAAATCGTCGCTGCTGAACTATCTCGCGGGTTCGCAGATCAGCATCGTCGAGCCGACTCCGGGAGTCACGCGGGACCGCGTCAGCGTCATTATCACCCGCGACTCGTGGCATTTCGAACTCGTCGACACTGGAGGCATAGGCATCGTCGATTCGATGGCGCTCGAAAGCCACGTCGAGAAGCAGATCGACGTCGCGATCGAAAGCGCCGACGCGCTGCTGTTCGTGGTCGATTCCCGCGCGGGCGAGCATCCGCTCGACAAAGAGATCGCGAAACGCCTCCGGTCCGTCAGAAAGCCGGTGATTCTTCTTGCGAACAAGGCGGAGACCGAAATCCTCCAGCAAACCTCCGCCAGCGAGTTCTGGAGCCTCGGCCTGGGCGAACCTCACCCCGTGAGCGCGAAGGACGGTCAGGGTCTGGACGTGGTTCTCAATAAGATTTTCGCGATGTTTCCGGAGGAGAGGTTCACAGAGCCGGAGGACGACGAGGATGCGGTCAAGGTCGCGGTCGTAGGGACGCGGAACGCGGGCAAGTCGACGCTCGTAAACGTCCTTACCGGCGTCGACCGGATGATAGTGAGCGATATTCCCGGCACGACCCGCGACGCGGTAGACATTCGGATGAAGGAGCGCGATCGCGACGTCATCTTCATAGACACCGCGGGAATGCGCAAGAAAAAGGCTCTCGCCGATTCGATCGAGTTCTACAGCCAGGCGAGGTCGATGCGCGCAATTCGTCGCGCGGACGTCGTTCTGCACGTCATCGACTGTATGAAGGAAATCGGCCGGGTGGATAAAGTCATCGCGGGGGAAACGGTAGAGCAGTGCAAGCCGTATGTGATCGTCATCAACAAGTGGGACATAGCCCGCGAGCGTCAGGTCGACCCGGGCAAGTACACCGACTACATCCAGAAAACGCTCACGCAGATGTGGTACGCTCCCGTGCACTTCATCTCGGCGAAGGACAAGATGAACACGAAGAGTCTGTGGAAGACGATCTTCGATCTCTACGACCAAAGCTGCTTCAGGTGTCCGACGGGGGAACTGAACCGCGTGCTCGAACTCGCGGCGGAGAAGAGGCTCCCGCGGTCGAAGGGAAGGTCCGCGAAGATGTATTACGGCACCCAGGTTAGCGTGAAGCCGCCGACGTTCGCGATATTCGTGAACAGCGCGGTGCTTTTCGACGACAACTACACGAGATACCTGAGCGCGGAACTCCGCTCGGCGTTCCCGTATTCCGAAATCCCGCTGCGCATTCATTTCCGCGACAAGGAACGCGACAAGAACTGAACATTTTATTCGTGCCGTCTACGAATTTATCGTACTATTGTTCTTACGCTCGTTGAACCGCGTCGAAGTAGCGCGGATACTTTCGCGTGCGGTCGATGCTTTCATTTGTTACCAATCAGGGCGGAGTTCGGGAAATGTTCGATCCGGATATTCAAAACGCGCTTCAGAACGAAGATGACCTGAAATTCATGCAGATCGCGCTCAGGCAGGCCGCGGAGGCGTATGACGAAAACGAAGTCCCCGTGGGCTGCGTGATCGTGAAGGATGGAAAGCTGATCGCAAAGGCGCACAATCAGGTCGAGACGCTGAAAGACCCGACAGCTCACGCGGAGATACTCGCAATCACCCAGGCCTCGGCTGCCATCGAGCACAAATGGCTTCTCGGCGCGACTTTGTACACGACCCTCGAACCGTGCTCGATGTGCGCGGGCGCGCTTATTCTCGCAAGAGTCGCGCGCGTCGTCTTCGGCGCCTTCGACCCGAAAACCGGCGCCTGCGGCAGCGTCTTCGACGTCATCGGCGGCGGCAAGCTGAACCACCAGATAGGAATCTCGAAAGGCGTCCTTGAAGAGGAATGCGCGTTCCTGCTTTCCGACTTCTTTCAGAAGAAGAGGGAAATCACCTGAATTAGGAATAGTAGTCAGTAGTCAGTAATTTTATTCGTAATTCTTAACTCTTAACTCTTAACTCCCGCAGCGATGTCCGTGCGGTAATGCACGCCGTCGAAGTGGATTACGTCGACGTTTTCGTAAACCTTTTTCCGCGCGGCTTCGATCGAATCTCCGAGCGCGCAGACGGAGAGAACGCGCCCGCCGGTGGTGACTACCTTGTCGCCGAGTTTTTTCGTGCCCGCGTGGAAAACGTATACGTCGTCTCCAAGCGGATTATCGAGACCGATGACGGTGCGACCCTTCAGATAGTCTCCCGGATAGCCTTCGCTCGCGAGCACGACGCACACGCCCGCCTGCTCGCTGAAATCGAGATCGACGTCGGTGAGTTTGTTCTCTATGGTGGCCTCGAAAAGATCAAGAAGATCGTTTCGAATCAGCGGCAGCACGACCTGAGTCTCCGGATCGCCGAACCGGCAATTGTACTCGAGCACCATCGGCCCGCGCCTCGTCAGCATCAGACCGTAGAAAATGACGCCATTATACGTGATACCCTCAGCGCGGAGCGCAAGCACCGTGCGCACGAGGATTTCCTCCTCGATCTTTTTCATGGTCTTCGAATCGAGGAGATGAATCCACGCGAAGCTGCCCATGCCTCCCGTGTTCGGCCCTTCGTCGCCGTCGCGGACGCGTTTATAGTCCCTCGCTGGAATCAGCGGCGCGACGGTGTATTTGTCGACAAGCGCGAAAAGACTGATCTCGGTGCCTTCGAGGAACTCTTCGATGACGACGCGTTCGCCCGCGCTACCGAACATGCGATCTTCCATCATTCCGTGGATGGTTTTTTCCGCGTCATCCCTGGTCTTGCAGATGACCGCGCCCTTGCCGCCGGCGAGCCCGTCGGCTTTCACGACCACGGGCAGCTCGAACGCTTCGAGAACTTCGAGCGCCCGTTGCGCGGAATCGAGCACTTCGAACCGCGCGGTCGGAATGCCGTACTTCTTCATCAGCTCCTTAGAGAATATCTTCGAGCCTTCGAGTTCCGCGGCGCGTTTCGTCGGCCCGAAAATCCGGAGCTTGTCCGCCCGGAACGAATCCACGATTCCCTCACACAGCGGCTGCTCCGGCCCGACGATGGTCAGATCGATCCCCTGCTGCTTGACGTAGTACTTGAGGTTAGAAATGTTTGAAGCGCTGACGTCCGCGATCCTTGCGATCTCCGCGATCCCCGCGTTGCCGGGTGCGCAGTGGAGTTCGGTTATCCGCACAGATTTCGCGAGCGAAGCGCAGATCGCGTGTTCCCTCGCACCGCCGCCGATGACAAGTACTTTCATCAAAAGCCCCCAAAGTTGACAACAATGAATTTCGGGGAATTAAACCACAGACGACTTTCCGAGGCGAGACGGAAGCAAATCTTTAACCAACGGCGCCAAGGAGCATCCCTGCGTGAGTCGATAGCGATCGTCCCCGATGAATTCGAATACCGAGGCTACTCCGCTTTCCAGGATTTCAGGAACGCCGCGATCTCGCGGGCGTCGCCGCTTGAAATTCCGGAATTCGATTTCTGCGCCATTCGAAGCACAAGCGCGTCCCAGTTGACGTCTTTTTCAAGCGCGCGCTCGACCCTCGTGAACGTGTGGCAATTCGTGCAGAGCTGCACAGTCAGATCCCCCGCCGCGGAGTTCGCGAAGGCACCGGATTCGAGTACGGGTTCGTCCGCGGGACGATCGCCCGGCGTGGGATTTTCGCTCGCGCACGCGGCGAGAACGCAAATCGAAAGCAGCGCTATGTTCCTCAGAACAGCCATACAACTCCTGCCTGAAAAACCCAGACCTGCTCGAAGTCGCTGAAGTCCCAGCGTTCCGCCTCGATCTTGAACAGCGCGCTTCCGTCGTAATCGTACACGAAACCGAGCGTCGCGCGCTGGACGCGGTTATGCTCGTCGGTGACGCTCGCTGCGAGGGAAGTCGTCGGACCTCCCGCGGAAAGATTTATTCCGTCGACGGTGAGACGGTCTCCCGAAACCACCACGCGGAAACCTTCGAACACCGGAAAATCGACCTGCAACCAGTACGAGCGCTTGTAGAACGCATCTTCGCGGCCCGTGACGCTCTGGAACTCGGTCCGCCTCGCCGCGACTTCCGCGCGTACCCGAACCTCGTCCAGCCGGAAAGTCAGATCGAACCCGCCGATCTGGTAGAGTCTTTTACTGTCCAGATCGTAGTGCCCCTGCAATCCGGAGAATCCGAAGGACCACGATCTCGCTTCGAATGCGAGCCTCGCGCCGCCCGCGGGGTCGGCGTTGTTGTCCTCGAAGTCCCTCGACGCGATGAAACTTATGTCGGGCGAGAATCCCTTGAATCCGCGGACGACGTAGCCGTGATAGCGAAGCTGTGCGCCTTCAAAGACTTCGACGCCGCCTGAGACTTCCGCTCCGTTATCGACCGCGGGCGCTGGAATGACGCTCAGGTTGAACTCGCTCTGACGGACCATGTTCCCCATCATATACGGAAGCGGCTTGCTGACGGTTTCCTGCACCGCAGACGAAACTCGCTGGCTCGCCGCGCCGAAGGGTATCGTGAACCTCCCGGCCTTGAACCGAAGCGCGTCCGAGAGATTCAGTTCGCCGTACGCGTTTTCGATTTCGACGCCGTGACAGCCGTAGCAGCCCTGGAAGGTGCCGGAAATCTTCTCGGAATACTGGTAGCTCGCGGTGACGCCGACTTCGCCGACGATGCCCTCCTCCACCAGCACTCCGTCAGTTTTCGGACCTCCGGGCTGAACCGTCGAGTTCGAAACCGCGAAGTGCCCGCTGAAGCTCCAACGGTTTTCGTCGAGCGCGTCATTCAGCGACTTTGGCGAGCCAGTTTCCAGCGTTTCTTCCACGCTTGGCGACTCTTCAGAAGTTTGCTCTCCCCCAGCGGAGAACGTCGATTCGTGGTTTTCGGTTTCCGACGCTGGCGCGACTCTGGAAGTCACAACGAAAAACAAAGTTAGGTATCCCAAAACTGAAATTCGCGGTTTGAAGTTCATTTCTGTCCTTATTCCTTGATTTCCTCTTGACACATCGATCCAGTAGAATAGTAATATTTCAAACCAGCACAATAACAAACAACTATTAACTATTAATTGTTAATTGTTATTCGCTCCCTGATCGATCCAATCCTTGATGTTCTGAATCTGTGACGACGTCAGCGCCGACTGCCCCTGCGGCATCCGCGGCTGGATCGTGCCCTCGACGCGCTTGACGATTCTGCTGTTTGCCGAATCGCCCGCGACGTATGCCGGTCCGGAATTACCGCCGGCGGAGATTCCCGCGTAGGATGAGAGGTCCAGACCTCCGTTTCCGGGATGGCACGTGATGCACCTGCTCTGGAAAATCGGGAGGATGGTCGAGGAAAACGAAACCGAAGCGGAGACAGTCACGCTCGCGGTTCCAGAAATGCTCGAAGCGGTGTCGGTCGCGGTTACAGTGACGCTTCCCGCCGCGTTTCCCGTAAGAGTCGCGCCGGAGAAGCTCGCGACGCTCGTGTTGTCGCTCATCCAGGTGACGCTACTTGTAAGGTCCTGGGTGGAGCTGTCGGAGTACGTTCCCGTCGCGGTGAATGCCTGCGTCGCGCCGACGAGAATGTTCGCGCTCGCAGGCGAAACGGTTATCGACGAAAGCGTCGGCGCGGTGACTACCGCCATCGTGCTGCCCGATACGCTCGACGAGGCGTGGGTCGCGGTGATGTTCGCGGTTCCCGCGGAGACTCCCGTGACGAGGCCTGTGCCCGCGCCTACGGTGGCGATGCTCGTCTGGTCGCTCGACCACGTCACCGAGTTCGTCACGTCCTGGGTGGACGAATCGCTCAGTGTCGCAGTCGCGACCATCTGCTGGGTCGCGCCCGTCGCGATGCTAGGCGTAGTCGGCGTGACCGCGATGGAAATAACAGTGGCGGACGTCACTGTTACCTGTTGAGAGCCTTCCTTACCAGAGGAGTGAAGCGCGGAAATGGTCGCGGTGCCCGCGCTGACGCCCGTGACGAGTCCGGATGAATTCACGCTCGCGATTCCGGAATCCGAACTCCCCCACGTGACCGAGGACGTGACGTTCGATGTCGTGCTGTCGGAGAGGGTCGCGGTCGCGGTCATCTGGACCGACGTCGACGCCGCGACGGACGGACTGCTCGGCGTCACCGCGATAGAACTCACGGTCGGCGCGGGCGTGGTCGGAACGGCGGTGACGCTGCCGCCGCCACCGCCTCCGCCGCAGCAGAGCAGAGTCATCAGAAAGAGAAACGAGAACGTTTTCGTCAAAGCCCTGAGGTGAATCACGGACGACTCCTCGCATTGAATTGAATTATAATTTGGGATTAGGAGGCGGAACCCTTGTTTCAAAACACCTGTTTCGCCCGTTTAATTTCATTTTTCTACGAGTCGAGCTGAAGGAATGTCAGTCTCATCGTGAGGTTGCCGAAAAAGTGCCGGGGACTTCAACCGTCTGACACTCCGATGCCTGGAATCGACTTCTCACGCAACTTCAGAACTAGAAAGTCCCCGGCACTTGTAGTTTCCGGTCCTTATTCGTCAGTCTCATCCTCCGAAGCGCTTGACTCGGACCATTCAAAGGATTATGATAAACCTTTACCATTTATTAGTTGGTGACTAAAGTTATTATGCGGACATATCATTGGATTATAAATGGAGGTGTCCTCTCTAATTGCGGACTATAACAAGTTAGCGGAACCCCGTCCCCGAGAGCAGTAACATTTAATCCCTTCGGGATTGGGGGCGCGGTTTAAAGATATTCCGCCAAACGCAGGGATCAAGGTGGCAGGTTACCTACTCGTAGAGGACAGTTCAGGCAAACGAATCTTCCCCGCTGTAAGCGGAAGGATCAGCCTTGGAAGGTCCGTCGAATGCACGATCACGCTGACGGACATCAAGAGTTCGAGAAAGCACTGCGAGGTGGATTTCGACGAGAACCCGCCCGTCGTGCGGGATTGCAGCAGCCTTAACGGCACCGCGCTCAACGGTCAGCTCATCCGCGAAGCGCCGCTGAATTTCGGCGACGTAATCATGGTAGGAAGCACGTCGATCAAATATCAGAACGAAGACGATCTGATGGAGACCGCCAACTACGGCGCGGTCGATTCGGGAAAAAAGAAAGCCGCGACCCTCGGCGCCCAAACTGCGGCGCTCACGGTTTACGACAAGATCACGCCCCATCACAGGCCGAAGGACGAGGTAGATCTCCTGAAGCAGGAAAACCTCACGTTGCGCGAGATTCTCGACGTCTCGAAGAACCTCGCAACCGAGCTTGACTCCGCGTTCCTGCTGCAAAGGATCGTCGATTCCGCCATCAGAATCACGGGCGCGGAACGCGGATTCCTAATATCGAGGAAGGACAACACGGAAGATTACGTTGTCGATATAGCGCGCGACACCCGCGGCACCTCGATCGCGAACGCGGAAAGCGTGGTTTCGAAAAGCATCGTGCATAAAGCCCTCGCGGGACGGACGGTAGTACTCACCAACGCGTCGAGCGAAGGAGAGTTCCACGAAATCCGCAGCGTCCGCGACCTCGCGCTGAGAAGCATTCTATGCGTGCCGCTCCGGATGCACAGGATCGTCATAGGCTGCATCTACCTCGATAACACCTTCGCCGAAGGGGTCTTTGCGGACTGGGAGGTGAAACTAGTCGAGGCATTCTGCGGACAGGCGTCCGTGGCGGTCAACAACACGAAGCTGATCCTCGACAACATCTCGAAGGCGAAAGAGGTCGAAAGGCTGAACGCGGAACTGAGCGAACGCTACGAACGCCAGGCGGCGGAGCTGATCAGCGTGAAAGACCTTCTACGGAACACCGCGGAAGAGTTCACCACCAAGTACAACTACGACAACATCATCGGAAGATCGCGGGCGATGCGCGAGGTCTTCAAGATTCTCGACCGCGTCACCGACGTCGATTTCCCCGTGCTGATCACCGGAGAAAGCGGCACGGGAAAGGAACTTATCGCGAAGGCGATCCATTTCAACTCTAAACGCAGGAAAGCGAACTTCGTCCCCGAAAACTGCGGTGCGATACCCGCGGGGCTTATCGAAAGCGAACTCTTCGGGCACAAGAAGGGTTCGTTCACCGACGCCAAGAGCGACAAAATAGGAAGGATCGAACTCGCGGACCACGGCACGCTATTCCTCGACGAAATCGGCGAGATGCCGGTCGAAATGCAGAAACGTCTGCTGAGAGTTCTTCAGGACGGCGAGGTCCGTCCAGTCGGCGCCAAGGACAGCCTGAAAGTCGATTTCAGACTCGTCTGCGCGACCAACCGCGACCTCGCGGACCTCGTAAGCGAAGGACTGTTCCGCGAGGACCTTCTGTACCGCATCAAGGTCATCAACATCAAGCTGCCGACGCTGAAGGAGCGCAAGGAGGACATCCCCCTGCTCGTCGACCATTTCCTTTCGGAATACGCCCGCGAAAACGGCGAACCGAAACGAGAAATCGGAAGCGACGTCATTGTACGGCTGATGCAGTACCACTGGCCGGGGAACATAAGGCAGCTCCAGACCGCCGTGACGCAGATGATTCTGTACTCGACCGACAAGGTCGGCGTCGAGCACCTTCCCGAGGAGATGCGCCCGCTGATCCATGTGGAGCAGGAAAAGCCGGTGGTCGACATGAACCGCACTTTGAAGGAAGCGACGGAGGAACTCGAGCAGCAGATGATCGTCGAGGCGCTTCGCATAACTCGCGGCAACAAAACCAAGGCCGCGGACATCCTAGGCCTCTCCCGCCTCGGCCTGCGCAAGAAGATGGAGCGCTACGGCCTCGAGGAAAGCGACTCTAACTGAAACTCATCGCGCGATCAGAGCGTGAACACGCCGCCGATGCTCTTCAGGACGCCTTCCATCTCGTCGAGGAGGCTCATCCACTGTATGTTGTAGTAGCGCGGATTCATGAAGTCCATCTGCTTGTTCTCGCGGATCTGCGTCAGCATATTCCTTACCGACGTCTGAACGTCGATCTTCGGCTCGAATCCGAGTTCCCGGCGGATCAGAGTTCCATCGACGCGGTAGCTGCGCGTGTTGAAATGGGAGTAGTCCACGTTGATCGTAACGTCAGTTACGCCGAGGTCCGCGAGGGCGCGCTTTACGTGGTGCGCGAGTTCGAGGATGCGATAGTTCTTCTGCACTATATTGAATATCCTGCCCTTGATCTTTTCCGCGGGCGCCTCGATGCAGACGATGTGCGCTCGTGCGACGTCCTCGATGTCCACAAGGGGCCGCCACATTTCGCCGCCGCAATCGACGCGGAGCGCGCCTTTCATCAGCGCGTCCTTCATCATCGTGTTGACGACGAGATCGTAGCGCATCCGAGGACTCCAGCCGAACACGGTTCCCTGGCGGAGCAGCACCGGGTGGAAATTGTCGTCGGCGAGCTTGAGAAGAATCCGCTCGGCCTCGTAATTCGACGTCGCATACGCGGCGCGCGGCTCGACCTCGCTTTCCTCGGTGCGCATGAAGTCCTCCGCCGCGAAGCCGAGGTCGTAGATGGAGCACGTGGTCGCGAAGCTGAACCTCTTGATTCCCCTCTCCTTGCAGCGACGCGCGAGAACGTCGGTCGCGACGGTGTTCATCTCGTGATTCGCGGTCGGATTGTATTCCGCCGTGGGATCGTTCGACAGTCCCGCTAGATGGATCACCGCGGATACGCCATCGAGAATCTGCGGGTCGAAATCGCGGAGGTCGCCCTGGACTATCTCGCAGCGCTTTCCGAGGTTTTTAAGCCCTCCGTCGCCGAAAAACAGTTTGTCGAACACTCTGACGCTATAGCCCTTCTCCGCGAGAAGAGGAACGAGAATACAGCCGATATAGCCTGCGCCGCCGGTAACGAGAATCATGGTTCACCTTATTCTACTGGTTTATTTGTATTTGATCGTCCAGTCGTACCCGAAGGAGTTGAACGGAACGCGGTATTCGTCCGGCTTGTCGCGATTGTAGACTTCGCTCGCGATGCTGATAAGCTGCGTGTCGTCTTCGAGGCTCATCCAGCCGTGGTATACCCCGGTCGGGACCGTCAATACCGCCGGCTTTCTTTCGCTTATGACGAATTCGTTCAATTCCTTGTAGGTCGGGCTGTCCTCGCGATCGTCGTAGAGCGCGAACTTGGCGCTTCCGTGGGAGATGAAAAACCAGTCGATGAGAAGATCGTGCTTGTGGAAGCCTCGAATCGTTCCGCGGGCCATATTGCCGACGAGGTAGACCTGCCCGAACTTTGTGAACTGGGCGTCGGACGCGCGAAGAATTTCTATGAGGTAGCCGCGGTCGTCCTGGTGAGCCACAAGAGGCGTTAGCACTACGTCTTTAATCATTAATCTCTCCCTGCACTATGAACGTATCACAAAGAATTCCACCTGTTTTCTGAAAGCAGATATTAGAGCCTCGCGGGACTCGTTGAAAGTATTTCGTCAAATTATGGACCCGTGGACGCTGGTGATTATGACCACAATCGGACTTCCGAAAAAAACAGTCGTTCGCTCGGAAATTTATTCTCGTGTCAATCAAGGTTCAGCCGTGGTTAAATTTTCTGAGAGTCTCCAAAATTCTTGTTCCGGGGAACCATGAAAATCGTAATCCCAGGCGGTACGGGTCACGTCGGCGTGGCGCTCTCCCGCGAACTTCGCGCAAAAGGGCACTCAGTGGTCGTTTTATCCCGCGGCAAGGGAGACGGGGAGAACGTGGTCCAATGGGACGCCAAGACCCTCGGCGAGTGGGCGCAGACGTTCGATGGCGCGGACTCCGTCATAAACCTCGCGGGAAGGACCGTCGACTGCAGGTACAACAAGACGAACCTCACGCAGATGCTCGTCAGCCGGATAGATTCGACCCGCGCCGTGGGCGAGGCGATCGCGCGCGCCGCGAATCCGCCGAAGGTCTGGCTGCAGATGAGCACCGCGACGATCTACTCAAGTCGCTACGACTCTTCGAACGACGAACTCACCGGGATCATCGGAGGAGACGAACCGAACGTTCCTGAATACTGGCGCTACAGCGTCGAGATCGCGAAGGCGTGGGAGCGCGCCCAGCAGGACTCCGCGACTCCGAAAACGCGGAAAGTCGCGCTCCGTACCGCGATGGTGATGAGTCCGGACAAAGGCAGCATTTTCGACGTTCTGCGCGGAATGACACGCCTCGGTCTTGGCGGTCCGATTGCCGGCGGCGGGCAGTTCATGTCCTGGATTCACTATAAGGACTTCGTCCGCGCCGCGCTGCTACTGATCGAAAACGAGGGCATCGAAGGTCCGGTGAACCTCGCGTCGCCAAACCCGGTCCCGCAGCGCGAATTCATGCGCGCGCTCCGGAAAGCAGTCGGCATGCCCATCGGCCTCCCCGCCGCTGAGTGGATGGTCAAGCTCGGCGCGGTCTTTCTCCGGACCGACGCGGAACTCGTCCTCAAAAGCCGACGCGTCGTTCCGGGACGTCTGCTCGCCGCGGGATTCGCGTTCGACTATCCCGACTGGCCTTCCGCCGCGATGAATCTTGTCGGCGCGTCCTGACTACGTGTCGTTTGCAGCCGCAGGGTCGAGTCACCCGAGCATCGCGCCCGCAAGTCTCGCGATCTGCTCCGCGACGTCCGAGATCATCGCGGAGGCGCGAAGCATCGATTCCTGCTTCGACTCAGCGGTCCGCGAGAGTGGAAACACGGAGGCGATCCCTTCTTCGTAGATGCTCTCGAAGCCCTCGCCGGTCTCCCCCACTATCGCGACCGCGGGAACTCCCTGCGCCTTCGCGCGCCTTGCGATGTACTGGATCCCCTTGCCTGAGAGCGTCTGCGCGTCGAGCCTGCCTTCGCCCGCGATCGCGAGATCCGCGTCGCCCAGATGCCCTTCGAGATCGTAGACGTTGTCGAAAATGTACTCCGCGCCGCCGTGCATTCGAACGTTTCCGAACACGGAGTAAAGCCCCGCGAACACGCCTCCCGCCGCGCCGGATCCCGGGATATTGCGCGCGTCTTTACCTCTCAGCGCGCATAGGCAGCCTGCGAACTTCTCCATCCCACGTTCGAGCGCTGGAAGCTCATCGACGCGCGCGCCTTTCTGTTTCGCGAATACCCTCGCGGTGCCGCGCTCGCCAAGCAGCGGAACCTGGACGTCCGTCAGAACGAGATACGACGCGCCCTGCGACGTCAGAACGAGGTTCGTAATGTCGATGGAACTCACTTGGCCTATGGTGCCGCTCGTCGGGCGAAACGACTCGCCCAGACTGTCGATGAACCTGACGCCGAGCGCTTCGAGGATTCCCGCGCCGAGGTCCATCGTCGCGCTGTCGCCCAGGCCGAGAACGATCCGCGTGCAGCCACGCGAAAGCGCGTCTCGGATCAGAACTCCGGTGCCGAAAGTCGACGTCGATTTGAGGTCAGGCGTCCTTCCAGCGCGAGTGATGGTCGAAAGCCCCGACGCCTGCGCGAGTTCGACGATTGCCGTTCGTTCTTCCGCGTCGATTATGAGGTAGCTTGCCTGTATTTTCCGAAAATCCGGCCCTGGAACCTCGATCGAGATCGTCTCCGACGCAATCTGTGCGAACGCGTCGAGCGTTCCTTCCCCTCCGTCGGCGAACGGAGCGAGAACCAAATTCGCGTCGGGAATCGCCCTGCGAATGCCGCGCTCGATCGCCTCCGCCACTTCCCGCGGTTTCAGCGATCCCTTGAAATTCGACGGCGCGACGATAATTTTCATTCCCTGCTCCCAATTTTTTCCCCGTATTGACAACGTTATTTCAGGGCAATACAATCCTCGTCCCAAATCTGAAAGCGACAAACTCTGGAGTTCAAGATGAAAATCAATATACGGTGCAGCAAGTCGAAGCACGCCAAGAAAACCGGGTATCGGAAGCTCAAGAAGACCCACAACGGCAAACGGATTCTGAGCAGAAGGCGCGCCAGGGGCAGCAAACTCACTTAGTTTGTCGGCTCCAGGAAGGTTTAGATGAGCATAGTCAAAGATAAGCACGCCATTCTGCTTCTCGCGGAACAGGGTGAAAAAGACTTCCCGCCGATCGTTCGGAAAATTCATTTCGTTTTGCCATTGCTCGCCACCCCCGCGCTTGCCGGGCTGATTTACGTATTCAAGTCCCCCGCGACGATGTATAGCGTCATCAGTCTCGGACTCACATCGCTCTTCGGACTCGGGAAGTTCATAATCCTTCTGCCCGAGACCGCCGCGACGGAAGACAGCCTCGGCCTTCGGATTTACAGCCGGTGGCACCTCGCCGCGATGGTCACGTATATGGATTTCATGACCGCGTTCTTCCTCGTACACAACCTCCGGTTCGCGTACAAGATTCCATTCCTTGGAGAGAAGATGGAGGAGTTCCACGACTTCGGCGCGTATCTGCTCCGGACGAAGCCCTGGTTCAAGAAAGCCGCGTTCGCGGGGGTCGTGCTGTTCGTTATGTTCCCGCTGACAGGAACCGGCGCGATCGGCGGAACGATCTTCGGAAGACTCATCGGACTGAGACCGTACACGGTTATGTCCGCGATAACCCTAGGCGCCATCGGCGGCTGCGGCGGCATTGCGCTCCTCGCCCAGTGGCTCCGCGACACCTTCGGCGGCGACATCCAGAAAGAATGGTGGTTCATCGCGCTGAACGCAGCCGTTATCGTCGCGCTGATTTACGGCTTCGGGAAAATGTATCAGAAAATGAAACGTGAATTCCGTCCGCTGGTGCAGGAGGTGAAAGCGGTTCAAGCCGAACAAACTGCCGCTCCCGTGGCGGAGGAATCGAAACAGAGCGCGGCGATTAACACAGAAATCGCCGGAAATTCAGATTCTAACGCCTAATACCAACCCCATTTGACATCCATGTTTTGTGGGTGTAGCGAACGCGTGACAGGGAAGTTGCCGCGAAGCAGGAATATTGGCAGATATGGCGATGCAGCGGCAAAGTGCATGTCACGTGTGCAGTAGTCGGCGAACGGACCAGAATCGTTCTCGCGCTGAAGGACCTTCTGAAAAGGTATTTTCCCGCGGCGCTCGACTTCATTAGCGACTGGCCGAAGACCACGGAGGTATTCGCGCAGCACCCCGATCGCGAGATCATCGCATCGCTTCCGGGGGGCGGAGTTCGGCTCGGATAGAAACGCCTTCGAAAGCGCGGACGAAGTGAAGAGACTTTCCGGCGTCGCGCCGGTGACAATGCAGAGCGGCGGAAAGAAAACCGTCTTCATGAGAAGGGCTGCAAGAAAAGATTTAGAACGACGTTGCACCTCTTTGGCGGGAGCTCGGTTCTTTGGTGCGATCGGGCGAAAGAGGTCTACTACGCTTCTCGGAAACGAGGAAAAAAGGACACTGTTCACACTACATTCAGAGCAAAACGCGGCCGGAACCTAAATTCTTCAGCGCAGAGACGCGGAGCTTCGCAGAGAGTTCTGAAGGTTCCCTTCCCACGGTTCAACGCGGAAATTCACGAATTATTCGTAACCGTTCACGGGGTAGTTCGCGTTCGT
>JANLHZ010000164.1 GCA_024653775.1 Planctomycetota bacterium
TCAAGAGCCATTTCCCGGAAACGTCGGATTGCGCTTTCGCCTCGTTAGCGAAGCAGAGAGCGCTAATCAGATAGATAGATAGATAGATAGATAGATAGAACGAGTTTCGAGGAATCCGGTTCATTTTCAAGTCTCCTGATGAAAGGCGAGGTGAATCGACTTTACAAACAAAAGAACTTGCCGCAATGAGTTTTTGCCATCGCGCGAGAAATTTTTCTCCGCACTTGAAGTTAGCCGTCGTAACTGAAAAAATTTACAAGCTGATTTCGTTACTTCGATCACGCCTTTACGGCTCCATAAGACATGAAAAATTTATTCAGACGGTTACCCGGGATTCTCTTTACTTCGGCGTTTCTTGGGATTCTGGCGTTTTTCGCCACCGCGCGCGAAGCGGTCGCGCAGGAGAGGCTGACTTCCGAGTCGAGCCGCATTCCGAGGCAGATCGACGACAGCATCGATATCGTCGAACATCTGTCCGACAAGATCCCGCTCGATATTACGTTTGTGGACGACGAAGGGAACGACGTCAGACTTGGCGACTACTTTGGCAAGGACAAACCAGTTCTCATCACGATGAACTACTACACCTGCGAGATGCTCTGCACCACGCAGCTAAACGAGCTTGCGAAAGCGATCGCCGACCTCGAGCTCAAACTCGGAAAGGATTTCGAAGTGCTTACGGTGAGCGTCGATCCGAAAGACACCACCACCCGCGCGTCGGTGAAGAAGGCGAACATTCTCGCAGCGTTCCTGAAGGAACCGGAAGCGCGCGAAGGCTGGCATTTTCTGACTTCGAAAAGCGAGGACGACATCCGCCGGCTCGCGAAGGCCGTCGGCTTCGGGTACAAGTGGGACGAGGTGAGCCAGCAGTACATCCACGCGGCTTTCGTCGTCGCGCTGACTCCGGAGGGCGCGATTTCCGCCTACGTCTATATGCGCGACGGCTACGACAAGATCAACCTCAGATACACGCTGGTGGACGCCGGGCAGGGCAAGATCGGTTCGACGATGGACAGAATCCTCGTCTATTGCTTCCTTCAGTACGAAGCGCAGGGCGAGTACTCCGCGAGCATTATGAAGATCACGCAGGTTTTCGGGATGCTGACGCTGTTTTTCATCGGGGGATGGTTTTTGTATTTCTGGCGGAAATCCAGGAAGAATTCCACAGATGAGCCGGACACGCCGCTCGCGGCGAATCGGAGTTGAGAGTATCAAAGGACCTACTGTAGGATTTTAAAAATGCTGAATCACCTTGGCGCCACGTCCGCTCTGCTGGATTCGCCTTTCAGAATGCTTCCTGAAAAATCGTCGAATTTCGCCGATCCGGTGGATTTCGCGTTCCACCTGACGTTTGCAATCTGCGCGTTCTTCTTCGCTATTATCGTGCTAACCACCATCGCGTTCGTCATTAAGTACCGAAGAAAGCCGGGGGATTATCCTAACCCGAAACTCGCGACTCACAATGAGTCTCTGGAGCTTGCGTGGACTCTGTTCCCGTCGGTTCTACTTGTAGTGATATTCTGGTTCGGAACGTTGCCGTTCATCGAAATGCGCGACCTGCCGGACGATTCGGAATGCATCGTCATTAAAGTCACCGCTCAGCAGTTCCAGTGGAGTTTCAGCTATAACGACGGAGCGAAAACGAGTTCGGACCTCATGCTGCCCGTGAATCGCAGGATCAAGCTCGTGATGACGAGTAGCGACGTGCTCCATAGCATGTTCATCCCGAATTTCCGCGTCAAGCAGGACGTCGTCCCGAAGCGCTACACGTTCCTCTGGTTCGAGACCAACGCGGAGGAAGCCGAGTATCCGTTCTACTGCACCGAATACTGCGGACAGCTTCACTGGGCCATGGGTTCCCTCAATCCCGAGGCTCCCGCAAAGGTCAAAGTCGTGTCGCTCGATAAATTCAAGGAATTCCTCACCGCGCCTGAATTCAGCGCGGACGATCTCACTCCCGAACTTTGGGAGGAGTACAGGAACGGAAACCTCGAAGGCGTGACAGCCGCGTTCCCGGACCTCGAAATCCCGGACCTCCTCGCATACGGCCAGAAGCTCTTCACAGCGAAGACCTGCAACGGCTGCCATACCGCGAATTCCGACGTTACGTTGATCGGACCCGGATTCGGCGGTCGCTGGGGAAAAACGCTCAACCTCGTGGGCGGATCGACCGCAACCTTTGACGAAGAGTACGTGCGAAGGTCGATACTCGAACCGAACGCCGATTTCACGACGGAATTCGCGGCGCAGGCACCAGACGCGTCGGGGATGACTGGCGCAATGGCCGGTCCGATGAGACCGTCCGAGCGCGAACTCGAAGCGCTGATCGAATACCTCAAAACCAGAAAAGCCGAGTAACGGAGATAAACGCGGATGGAAATAAATGCGGACAGCAGCGCGGGAGTCGCACCGACTCACCAAGCAGAGCCATTAAACTACCTCAACCACAAAAAGGGGATCGCATCGTGGCTGTTCACGGTCGATCACAAGCGCATCGGGCTGATGTATCTTGCGCTGATCGGGGTAGCCCTGTTTCTGGGCGGGGTGTTCGCGCTTGCGGTGAGGACGCACCTTCTTCGCCCGAGCGACAAAATGCTCACTCCCGAGCAGTACGCGCAGATGTTCACCCTCCACGGCGTGATAATGATCTTCCTCGTGATCATCCCAGGCATTCCCGCGGTGCTCGGAAACTTCGTCGTCCCGCTGATGCTGGGCGCGAAGGACGTCGCGTTCCCGAAGCTGAACCTCTTTAGCTGGTATCTCTTCGCGACGGGCGTCGTGATGGCGCTCGTCACGCTCTTCACGGGCGGACTCGACACCGGATGGACGCTCTACACGCCGTATAGTTCGACTTCGTTCTCGAACGTCTCCCTCGTCGGAACCGCGGCGTTCATAATGGGATTCAGCTCGATCCTTACCGGACTGAACATGATGGTGACGATCCAGACCATGCGCCCGAAGGGAATGACGATCTTCAGGATGCCGCTGTTCCTCTGGGCGGCGTACGCGACGGGGATCATCCAGATCATCGGGACTCCCGTGCTTGCGATCACGCTGCTGCTCCTTCTTATGGAGCGCTTTTTCAGAGTCGGCATATTCGATCCCGCAATGGGCGGAGACGCGGTTCTGTTCCAGCACTTCTTCTGGTTCTATTCGCACCCCGCGGTGTACATAATGGTCGTGCCCGCGTTCGGAGTGATGAGCGAACTCATAACCGTACACACGCGCAAAACCATTTTCGGCTACAAGGCTATCGCGTACAGCAGCGTCGCGATCGCAATCCTGAGCGTCATTGTCTGGGGGCACCATCTGTTCGTTTCCGGGCAGACGATGCGCACCAGCGTCATCTTCAGCATCATCACATTCGCCGTAGCGGTGCCGAGTGCGATCAAGGTATTCAACTGGATGGCGACTCTCTACAAGGGTTCGATCGCGCTGACGACTCCAATGCTGTTCGCGCTCTCGTTCCTTTTCACGTTCGGAATTGGCGGACTCACCGGACTCTTCTGCGGCGCGCTCGCGATAGACGTGCACGTTCACGATACGTACTTCGTCGTCGCGCACTTCCACTACACGATGATCGGAGTCGTGATGGTGATGCTTGGCGGGTTCTACCACTGGTGGCCGAAGATCACGGGGAAAATGTACCACGAACGCCTCGGCCAGCTTTCCGCGGTGCTCGTGTTCATAGGGATGCAGATGACGTTCCTCCCGCAGTTCATAATGGGAAGCCTCGGAATGCCCCGCAGGTACTACTGGTATCCGGACGAGTTTTCGATGCACCACCACATTTCGACGGGCGGGTCGTACATCCTAGCGGCAGGATTCGCGCTCGTCGCGTTCAACCTGATCTGGGCGATCTTCAACGGCAAGAAAGCTCCCGCGAACCCCTGGGGCGGCGCAACGATGGAATGGTACACTCAAAGCCCGCCGCTTCCGCACAACTTCGACTCCGCCCCCGAAGCGGGCGACCCGTACGATTACACCAAGGTCCACTGGGACAACGAGAAGAAGGAGTTCATTTCGCCCTACGTGCAGTAATAACTTTGGGGGACAGGTACTACTTTTTAGTAACATTTCGAATTGAACGACATTCAGGTGATAGCCGCAGGCAAAATATTATGAAAAAGTAGTACCTGTCCCCAGCATCGTCCAAGGATATAAATGTCAGACAGCCACGCACACCACGATCCGCACCTCGCGCATCACTTCGATAGCCACAAACAACAGTTCACCGCGCAGAAGCTCGGAATGTGGCTTTTCCTCGCCACCGAAGTGCTTATGTTCGGAGGACTTTTCGTCGCATACTCCGTGTTCCGCTACAACCACCCGCAAATGTTCCACGAGGGGCACAAACACCTGAACTGGATTCTCGGCGCGACAAACACCGTCATCCTGCTGTTCAGCAGTTTCACTATGGCGATGGCGGTCCGGTGCGCGCAGCTCGGAAACAACAAGGCAGTGATAAGGTTCCTCGCGGTGACTTTCGCTTGCGCGCTCGGGTTCATGTGCATCAAATACGTCGAATACAGCGAAAAGATCGCCCACGGCCACCTGCTCGGCAACCTCTACGACTTCGAGCACAAAAGCGAAGGCGCCGAGGGCGAAGGTCATTCAGCGGTTACGCACGAGAGTACCGAGGACGCGTCCCGCAAATCCACCGAATCGAAGCCAGAGGCGGAAACTCAGGAGGAAGCCGCGGCGAGAATCGAGGGCGAGAAGAACCAGCACGTGTTCTTCAGCTTGTATTTCATGATGACCGGACTCCACGGAATACACGTCCTCGTAGGAATGGCGATCATGATCTGGCTGTTTTTGCGGGCGCGAAAGAACGAATTCACCCCGACCCATTTCGCGGCGGTGGACCTGAGCGGCCTTTACTGGCACATCGTCGATATCGTCTGGATTTTCCTGTTCCCGCTTTTCTACCTGATTTCCTGAGAGTCTTTCCGGAAAACGAAAAATCGAATTGGAACTAAAAAGAGCAAGCTATGGATACAACTGGAACGAACGATCACGCGCAGGTTCACGCCGCGGACTCTCATTCTGAAGGTTCTCACGATATCGGACACCTCGTCCCCGTGAAATACCTCGTTATGACCCTCACGGCGCTGCTGATCCTGACTGTCGTCACCGTGGCGGCGTCGAGGATCGACCTCGGCGGAGAGATCAACATCATCCTCGCGGTCGCGATCGCGGCGGTGAAGGCGACCATCGTCGCGCTGTTCTTCATGCACCTTTACTGGGACTCGAAGTTCAACGGCTTCCTTTTCGCAATGGTCATTTTCACACTCGCGGTGTTCATCGGGTTCCTGCTGATGGACACGGGGGACTACCGCGCGGATATGATCTGGGAGCAGATTACGCCGCCGAAGTAGTAGAAGTAGTATTTTGGTGGACAGGCACTAAGAAACTATCGTAGGCACCTGCGACCGCGGTCGTCTATGTCCGCAAAAGCCGTCAAACGTCTCGCTTGACGGCTCCGAATTATCGATGTCGCTTGCCTACGATAGTTTCTAAGCACTATTGTGTCGTCCCCTCGGCGTAGCTGTTCAATGAACCAAGTCCCCGGCACTTGTGCATACGTCTACAAAAGTTACCATTACTCGAAGGGGCTATTCATGGAGCATTGTGAAAGTGCCGGAGAGGTTTATCCCAAGTTGACCAGATAATCGAAAAAATCGGGAAAGTGAAATTTTTTTTGCCCGCTACGCGACGATTCGGGGCGAAGTAGCGTTTTTTGAACCCCGATT
>JANLHZ010000178.1 GCA_024653775.1 Planctomycetota bacterium
CCCGTGGGATGCTGTGAAATTGTTTCCGCCATCCTTTGCGCAAAGCACATCTTTGGCGCGCGACCGCGAGCTTGCGAGTTGTCGCTTTTGTAAATCGCCGAAGTTCTGCTACGCTCCGCGATGCGCTATCCAATTCCCTCATCCGCCCTTCGGGCACCTGTCACACGAGGAGTGCTCCCGGAGGGAGAAGAAAAATTCTCCGCGTTCTCCGCGTCTCCGCGCGAAAGAACTGCGAGGATGCCGGTTTTGTTATTCGATGAACGTGGTTCACCGAACGTTCACGAAATTAGACTTGATTCTCTGACTACCGACAACCTTCACATGTACTCGGTAAGGAGTATTATCGCGCCCGCGATGGCGGAAAGGATGAACACGCCGAAAGTGAGGTATGTCTGGATTTGGCCGTCCTGGATTTCGCGGAAGGCGCTGCCGAGTTTCGAGCTGAGGTATCCCCACAGATCGACGAGATTATCAACCACCCAGTTGTCGAACACGCCGACGATCGCGCTGAAGAATCGTGTAAGTCCCGCCCAGAAATCGACGAACTTGTCGATGATCGTGTCGTCGAACCAGCCCATCGCCTTGTTCGCCGCAAGTTCGCCAGCGATGACGAATTTGTGGTAGAAAATATCGATGTACCAGAGGTTCAGCAGAAACGCGCGCGTTTTTGCGATCGCGGGCTTTTTAGCTAGCGACTCCGCGTCGATCCGCCCGGTCTTCCATGTGTGGTACGCAAGTCCGATTCCCGCGAACGCCAGCAGCAGACTGAGCAATCCCACGAAAAGATGTACCTCATGTACCTCGTGCTCGAGATTCGCGTCCGCCGCTCCGAAATACGTCGCGCTCTCGTGTTCGCCTCCTGCTGACGCTTCCGGCTTGGAATCCGCGGCCTTGCTGACGGACACTAGCGCGACGGATGCGATCGCGACGCGTTCTGCGTGGTCTTCCGCCCCGTCGGCGCCGAGCGATCTGCCCGTGTGCGCAAGCCCGGCGTCGTACGCGGGAAGCGTTTCGTGCATCCAGTCGCTGGAATTCGCGAAATTGTTCCACCACGAACCCACGGGCAGATTCGGGACTCCCTCCCAGATGAACGCGGGCGTGAACAGCGCAAGGAAGAGCAGGCTGTACACCGCGGCTTTCGAAGGTCCGTGATGAATATGTTCGAAAAGATGCTTGTCCCGCGGCTTTCCGTGGAACGCGAGAATCAGCCAACGGAACATATAGTAAGGCGTCAGCACCGCGGTGATCGTGCCGAAGAGCCACGGCAGAATCGTGATCCCGCCGTTCAGTTTGAAGTACGCGAACGCGACCGCGAGGATTTCATCCTTCGAGTAGAACGCGGAAAACAGCGGCACACCCGCGATCGCGAGGCAGCCCGCAAGAGACGCGATCCAGACGAGCGGCATCTTCCTGCGCAGCCCGCCGAGCTTCCAGATGTCCTGCGTGTGAACCGTATGGATCACCGCGCCCGCGCAGAGGAAGAGCATGCACTTGAAGAACGCGTGGGTGAAGAGGTGCGACAACCCCGCGAAGTAGCCGCCCGCGCCGAGTCCGAGCATCATGTATCCGAGCTGGCTGACGGTCGAGTACGCGAGAATCGCCTTGAAGTCGTCCTGCACCGTCGCCATCGTTGCGGCGAGCAGGCAGGTTATCCCGCCGATGAGCGCTATGAAAAGCAGCGCGCCATCGGTCATAATCGGGTGCATCCGCGCGACGAGATACACGCCCGCTGCGACCATCGTCGCGGCGTGGATGATCGAGCTACCCGTGGTCGGACCCTGCATCGCGTCCGGAAGCCACGTGTGCAGCGGGAACTGCGCACTCTTGCCGATGGCGCCCATAAAGACGCCGATGCCCGCGAGGGTGAGCAGCGTGAACCCGCTTATGTGAAATCCGAGGATCGAAATTTCGAGGCTCGAAAGCCAGCCGTAGCCAGCACCGTGCGCCGCGGCGACTTCCGGATGGACGTTCTCGACCGCGCTGTAGAGCGTTAAATACGACAGCGGCGAACTCCCGTATTCCGCGGGCGCTGTGCTGCTTGTCATCAGGAAGAGCAGAATCGAAAGGCCTACCATGAACCCGAAGTCGCCGACGCGGTTCGTTATGAATGCTTTCGTCTGCGCGAACGCGGGGTTCAGGCACACCTTGCCCTGAAGTCCTGGGTGCGGCTGCGCGGGTTTCTGGAACCAGAACCCGATGAGGAAATAGCTCCCGAGTCCGACGAGTTCCCACGAAACGAACGTGAAGAGGAGGTTGTCGGAATAGACGATCCCCAGCATTGCGAAAAGGAAGAAGCACATCTTCGCGAAGTATTCCGCGTAATAGTCGTCACCGTGCATGTACCAGGTGCTGTAGATGCAGACCACGAGGCCAAGGAGCGTGACGACGACCGCCATTATCGCGCTTACGCCGTCGAGCATCACTCCCATCGGGAACGCAATGTCGCTGGTTCCGTCCGAGTCGGTGTCGAAGCTCATCCATTCGAGGTATGTCGCGTGGTAGAGCGACGGCCCCATATCCCTCGTGAGCATGCTTCCGTGCGAAGCGACGCCCTCCGGGATTCCGCTGAAGTCCTGCACGACGACCCGAACGAACAAAAGCGACGCGATCAGGAACGCAATGAACATTCCACCTATCGCCACCGCGTCCGAGCTTTTTCCGAGCTTTTTCTTGAGGAAGAATATGAATACGAACAGCGCGAGCGGAATAAAGAGAACCGCAAGCGGTCCGAACTTCAGGAACGACTCCGAATAGAACCAATCGGAGCGTCCGGCTTCAGCGGCTAATATTGACTGGAGGATTTGAATCATCTTTTAGTCAGCACTTGAGGTCGTCGATGCGCGTGACGTCGACGGTATTTCGAATCTGGAACAGCGCGAGCGCGAGAGCGAACGCGATCACCGCCTCCGCCGCTGCAAGAACGATGACGAATAGACTGAAAACCTGCGGCTCGATGCGGTCGAAGCCTTCGGAAACGCCCACGGGGATGAATCCGCTGTACGCGACGAAGCTAAGCGACGCGCCGTTCAGGACAAGCTCGATCCCCATCAGCAGCCCGAAGAAGTTCCTTCGGGTCAGCATACAGAACAGCCCGACGATGAACATCAGCGCGCCGACGAGGATGTACGCTTCCACGCTGTCCGGCCCGAGCAGTACGCGATCGAAAAACGTCATGGCGCGCCTCCTTCCGTCTCTTCTTCCTCGTGCCTCGTTTCCTTGCGGACGAGAACGATAGCGCCGATGGTCACGGCAAGCAGAAGGATGCCCGCAAGCTCGAAAGGCAGCACGTATTTCGAAAGCAGCAACTCCGCAATCGGAGTCGACGTGGGCCTTCCGAGCGGCAGATTGTGGCTTTTGAAGGTCTCGGGACGCTCCGCCGCGGGTCTTCCGTGGAGAGTCGTCCATTCGTTCTGGTCGTTCAGAGCCTCCGCATGATCGTGATTTATCGTTAACGCAAGCTGATCTTCGATCAGGCCCGCGGGTTCCTGCGCGTCCGTTTCCGACGCGCGGTAGAATCTCGCGCCTATCTGATCGCTGGTGGAATTCTCGGCCTGGCCTTCGCTTTTAGTGGGAGTTAGCACGCCGGAGATCGTCGCTAGAATCAGAATAGCGACGGCAAGCGTCGTAGGAATCGCATAGAGGAAGTTTCCCGAACTCTCGCGGAACGTCTTCTGTGCCACGTTAGGCGAGAACATCACCGCGAAGACCATCAGCACCACGATTCCGCCCACATAAACGAGGAACTGGACCACCGCGAGAAAATCCGCCTGCAAAAAGAAGAACAGCCCCGCGACCCCGCCGAACGCGACCACGAGCGCAAATGCGGCGCGCATGATGTTTTTCGAGAGCGTGACGTAGACGGCTGACCCGAGGGTCAGGAAAACGACTGCCCAGAAGGCAACTTGCGCAAGCATAATGAATGTTTCAAAGGATGATCGTTCTGAATTGTCCGGCGGACACGAACAAATTAGCAGAGGCGGGGATGATTAGAAATCAGAAATTAGAAATTCGCCGTTTTACATTCGGGCGTAGAGCGACGCGTAGTCGTACTGCACCGCGAGACATCTCACCTTGCTTTTCGAGGCGATGTTGAAAAGATGGACCTGGCGTCTTTCGTAGGCTATTTCCACAGGTTTCGAACCAAGTCTTTAACGTTTATGTTGTCTTTTCCGGATTTGAATTCGACTTGTTAGTACAACCAGCGACGGCTACGCTTGTTTCAGAAATAGTGGGCAAGAATACATTTCTTCGTTCAGGCAGTACGCGATATATTTAAGTCCATCATATAGCCCCATTATGTAGGGGTGGCGAAGACGGTTTATGGAATCTGTCTGTACTTTGCGCGCATCACCACCGTATGGCGCACTTTGCCGATGACGAAACCCGGCTCACGACTGAAAAGTTTCTTCTGAAAGAAGTCCGACTCCGCTCATGATCACAGTTGGTCCACGATCCGACGAACATAATTCCAAGGGATCCGGTAGCCGCTGAAGGTTCGCGTCGAAATATCTTGCATAATGGGATTCGTTTGTATATACGTCTCTGAAGTTGTATTTTTCTTATGGACTACCGCTATCTTGATTCCTGATCGGGGACGTAAGATCCCAGAGTTTTCTTTGAGACAGTGTTAACTATGGCGTTGCCTGCTAAAGCGACCATAAAACAGGAAACAAAGCTCAAACAGCAGGTATTGACGCTGGAATCGGGCAAGGTCCTGTTCGAAGAAGGAGCCACCTCGACCGAGGTCTACCTAATGGTAAAGGGGTGCGTCGTAGTCTCGAAGACGATCGAGGGCGAATCGAGGGAGCTAGCTGTAATCAGCGATCCGAACACGTATTTCGGCGAAATGGCCGCGCTGCTCGGAGAGCCGCGCAGCGCGACGATCACCGTCAAGGAGCCGTCACAGTTCATAGTCGTGCCCGGAGAGAAGCTCGAGCAGCTTCTCGACGTCAGCCGCGAGATCGGCAAGAAGCTTCTCAAGACTCTCGCCGCGAGGCTTGCGGAAACCAACAAGATGGCGGTCGCGGCGAACAACCAGCTCAAGCTCGTCAAGCAGAAGTTCTCCGCGGAGTACAACGTCGCTATCAAGGACTACAAGCGCCTGATGATGGTCATCGGGCTTATCTACAACGACACCAAGTATCCGCAGCTCGCGGAACTTCTCGAGTTCAGCAAAAGCAACTCGATCCTCTCGAAGATGGGCATCAAGACTTCGCTCACTCCGGACAACCTCAAGATGTATTCCTTCCTTTCAAAGGCGTATGCCAAGAACCCCGTGGTCTAATGGCCATGCGGCATGAAACTAACCTATGTCTGCGGGCTAACGCTCGCGTGGGCCGAACCATCGCGGAGGTATTTTCCTCCCTTGACTTAAGTATCCTTCGGGATTAAATTTAGGCGTAATTACCCCAGCACAGAAATCATTGCGGGAAACACAGTGGCTGAACTCACTTTCCAGGTATCCGAACTCAATTCGATCCGGGGAGGCGCGTTAATCAAGCTCGCGGGGAGCATCGACGCGTCCACCGTGGTCGATTTCCAGGACAAGCTCGACGAACTCGGCACCTCCGGCATAAAGAACTTCATCCTCGATCTCGAGGGCGTCAAATACGTGAACTCCACCGCGCTTGGCGCGCTCGTGAAGCTCGCGGACGGCCTAGGCGACCGAAACGGGGTGATGGCGCTCGCAAAAATCCATCCGAAGGTCAAGATCGTGTTCGACATGCTCGGACTGAGCGCGTTCTTCCGCATCTTTCCAAACCTTCAGAGCGCGCAGGCGTACATCGAAAGCGAAGTCGGCGCCGCGCCCGCAGCGCCCGCGCCGCCGCCTCCGAAGCCGGCTCCCGCGAGGCAGAGCGCCCCGCCGCCCAGGTCGAACACGCCGACGCCCGCGCCGTCGCCTCGCGTCGCTCCCGCCCCAGCGGCTAAGCCTCCAGCGCAGAAATTCATCAGCCGCGACAATCCGAAGATTTTTGCCTGCTCCGGCTGCGGAGTGCAGCTCAAGATTTCGCAGGTCGGGACGTTCAAGTGCCCGAAGTGCTTCATCATCTTTTCGATCGCCGCGGACGGAAGCGTCACGTATCCCTCGAAGAAGAGCGTCACGACCCTCGACCTGAACATCACCTGCGCGGATGAGTGCATCGAAGGCGTGATGGTGTTCGCGATGGCGATCGCTAAAAAGATCGGCTTTTCGAAGGAGCGCATTCGCGAAATCCAGGTGGTCATCCACGACACGATGAAGACCATCCGCAAGGACGCCTACGACGGCGACGAATCGAGAACCCTCGCGATCTCGATAACTCCCGGCGAACGCGAGTTCCATCTGAAGATCGTCGATCAGGGACACGGGCTCAGCGCCAATCAGAACGGCGTCTTCAACAAGAGCAAGGGCCTGATGGATCATTTCGAGGTCCGCCCCCACGAAACCGGCGGAAACATCTTCGTGATGACGAAGAATCTGTAGCGCGGTCAAAAAACGACATCCTAAGGAGTCGTGGTAGGAGTTGGAGGTTCGACGTCGTCTTCTGTGCTATCGGTTTCGGCATCACACTCAGGATGAATATTCTCTTTATCACGAACAATTTTCTCTGCCGCAAGCGAGATGATGTAAAACAGCAGCCACAATCCGACTAAGATAACCCAAGTCCAATAAAGATCGGGCCATAACTCGATCGTTACTTTGGCATCAGCTTTATACAGTGCGGTGCAAACCACAGTCGTCCAAAGTGCTCCAGCAAGTCCTCCAAATCCGAGAGCCTTGACAGCACCGGGTAGCCACTCAAGGTAACTCTTGCCAGGATCATCAGGCACGTTTACTCCCCGTCCACTTGATCGAAATACTACAGTGTGGGCACACTGGGGCATTTAATTGAATCGATTGTCGGCAGTTGGGGCAAGGATAGTCTTTTCGCAAAAGTCTATCCAATGCACTTGCTCCAATGATAACGCCTCCGACGAGTAACGCCCATTTCCAAAATCCGCTGCTTGACTTGTTAGGCACTTGCTATCCCCACTTCATCAACTGGAGTACGGATTGTGAACGACAGTGTATTGTATAATATTTTACCCCGTGGGCATGATCTTGTCAACGCATCGAATCGTGTCGGTTCGGTAATTCACGTATCCGACCATCCCCGCAGGATCGGTTCGCCATCTTGAATTTAATTCCTTGGCGGCTCTGCGCCTTGGCGTCTTTGCGCGAAACAATTCCATAAATCTCCGGTTTCGAAAAATATTTCGCGCAAAGACGCAAAGGTGCGAAGGCGCAAAGCAGGAACAAGGCGCGCGCTATTCGCTACCGTATTGCGGCTAGACGGCCGCGCTACTATCCGCCAGCGAATCACGGTCAGGATGTAGCAGGTCACGAATTTGTGCGCACTCCAAAATTCTCTGCGAGTCTCCGCGCTCTCCGCGTCTCTGCGCTGAAGCTCTGCGAGGACGCTGGTTTTGTAATTCCGGGAATGTGGTTCACCGAACATTTACATTGAATCGAGCTTAATGATACGCGACATCCGAGCAGTTGGGTGTGATGAATGGCAAACAAATGTTAATGTGCAAATCTCGTACAATTATGACATCACGCGAATTAAAGTGATGCCATGCTCGATATTTTCGCGTCGATTCCCGAGGAGTCGCAGGACGAGCACGCGCCGCTCGCGGAACGATTGCGCCCGCGGACGTTTGCGGATTTTGCGGACGAAGACGTCCGCGGTCCCATCAGCGAAATCAAGCGCGAAAAAAAATCCGTAAACAAATGCGCTGTGCTATAGCTTCAACAAGTATTGTTGCAACAAGAAGAAGCAGGGATTGGAGGTTCGAGATCGCGCAAA
>JANLHZ010000201.1 GCA_024653775.1 Planctomycetota bacterium
GGAAACCTGCCCCCAAAATGTAGTAGAAACTTTTGAGCTACTCGGCCTCGAATCGCCGAATACCGACAAATTAGCGCTCTACCTGGTCAACTTGGGTTAGGATGGCGGGATGATTCCCGCCCTTTTTGTTTGTCGATCCGAAATTCGGTTGCGTGCAGATCGCACAAATAGATCGCAAAGTCCATAAGAATCGATCTTTGCATCTGCAACGGAATTTGTTTTACTTAATCGTTATGGACAAAAACCAAGTTTGCTATGAAAATTGGCGGAATTCATTCGGCGATCAATATTCGAGAGAATGTACAACGTAACTTTCTTACCCTCGGGAACAGCCATAAGCTCCAGCGAGCCTAAGACTATCCTGCATCTCGTGCAGGAGGCCGGGCTTGAGCTTCGAACGGGCTGCATCGTAGGGTTCTGCGGAACGGACACGGTTCGAATCGTCGAGGGACTTGCTAACGTCGAGGAACCGTCGCTCACCGAACGCGAGACTCTCTATGATCTCGGCGTGCCTGAGAACGTGCGGCTCGCCTGCTGCGCGATGGTCGCTGGAGACTGCATAATCGAGCTTCCCGTGAAGGAGGAGCAAAGCGGCATCGAAAAGGACATCGCGCCGCACTACGTCAAATCCACCGACAAGTACAGACTTTTGTTCGTCGATTTGGAAGCGGACGATCTCGCGCTTCTTCGAAGGGAACTCGCGGAACACGATTGCGGAATCCAGATCGCCGTCAGCGGCTTCGAAGCCCGCAAGCTTCTCCGGTTCAACGAGTACCAGATGATCGTTCTTCGCACCAACGGAGATGACCGGGATTCGGGCTGGGTGGTGCTCGAACACCTGAAGATATACCGGACGCCTTCGTGCGTGACGGTCCTTTATGAGAAGGAGGAGGAGCCGCCCGCGGAATTCATGACGAAGTTCCGCGCGACCGATATGAAAGTGCTTCACAAGCCTTACTCGCCTGCGATGCTCGCGTCGATCATCGCTCTCGTTTTCGACAAGGATTAGACGGAGTGGAAATGAAAGCTGTTACTGCACAGTCGACCGGAACCGGAAAACCGAGAAAGCAGACACTTCCACTGCTGTTCGTTCTCTATGTATGCGCGATCGCGTCGGTGTTCACGTTCCTCGGCTTCAAGTCGGATGAGCAGACGCTCCATCCTTCCGTATCGAAGCTGATCGAACTCCAGAAAGAGAACGCGCTGTGGTCGGAGCTGATGGCGTCGAGGAACAGGATTCTCGCGGACGACGTCGGAGAAAGAATCGACGAGCTTGTCAAAGAGTACCGGAAACTCTGGAGTAAACCCACGGAGCAGGTCACGATGTTCAGCTCCGAGCTTTCGAAAAAGTGCAGCGACGCTTTGTCAGACGAAAACGAGAACGAAGTGCAGGCGTATCGCGAACGCGCGATGAACTACTTCAGACTTCTGGTTACGCTGTATCCGAAGGCTCCGGAGGCGCCGATGGGTCTGCTCGACCTCACCGCGAATCTCGACCGGAATCTCGGTCAGTTCGACAGTCTGCTTGGCAGCTTCAAAAACGCCGGCGTGAACTTCAGTTCGGAGGATTTCATGGTGATCGACATCTGGCGCCGCGAGCTGGAGAGCGCTTCAGGCGGAGATTCACACGCCGACCACGCGGGGCATTCAGGACAGGCGCTACCGCCGAACCATCCGCCGATGGACTGATCGAAGCGCTCCCGGATATCGCGCAGGTGAACGTTCGGTGAACCACGCCTTGTTGAAGCGTCTACCTGGATTTCTGGGTGTGGCACGGGCATCTTGCCCGTGGAAACACGGACGATGGCGGAAGTGCCACGTGGTTCACCAAACGTTCACTCGCGCAGACGTCTGGCTGCATGCAGACGGGGACGCCTGCGCTACGTGGCGCGTCTCCCCAGCTCCCTGGACTATTTTTTGTTTTTGATTTATGAACGCCCAGGCGATGGATTTACAATCGCTCATTATAAAATCATAAATCGAAAATCGAAAATTGAATTCTAAAATCCATGAAGTCTGTAACTGAAATCCAGAAGCTGGCAAGCGAGGCGCTTTCCATAATTTCGCAGGCGCCGGACGTTGTCGAGGCGGAGGTGTTCGTAAGCACCAACGAGAAGATGATCGGCCGCGTCGACTACAAAAGCGACATTCCCTGCAACGGACTTCAGGAACCGAAATCCATGCAGGCGCAGGGCATCGGCGTTTCCGTGCTCCTCGACGATCACGGCGTCCGGAAACTCGGCTTCGGCAGCGAGAAGAACGATCTCACCCAGAACGGCATCCTGAGCGCGCTCGAGAAGGCGCGGGTTTCAAGCGTCCACGATCCGGACTTCAAGAGTTTTGCGCACCCGGCATCGACGCAGCCGATGCTCGAAGATTACGCCGATCCGCACGTTATGAATATCACCGAGGAGGAGTTCGTCCGTCTCGGCTGGGAGGCGCTTCGCGGCTCGCTCGAAGTCTACGGCTACGACAAGCGCGGGAAATCGATCGTCGTCGGAGGCGACATCACGATACTGAAAGAGCGCATCGCGGTCGCTAACACGAGGGGCATCAGCGAACACGACGAAAGCAGCATCTGCCTCGCGGGGATCACGAGCATGCTCGAGGACGAGAACGTCAAGGGCAGCGGCTACGCGTCTAGCACCCACCTTTCGCAGTTCGGCGTAAGGAGCGCAGGCGCGGAGGCGGCGCACCAGGCGATCTACATGATAGGCGGAGAGCGTCTCCCCGCGGGAAACTACACCGTCATTTTCGGGCCGCAGCCAGTGGCGGACTTCATGGAACACCTCGTATCGCCTAGTCTGAAGCTTTCGAGCATGGACGCGTCGGCGTCGATGTTCTGCGGCAAGCTCGGCCAGCAGATCGCAAGCCCGCTCATCTCGATCTACGACGACGGAAGTCTCCCAGGTCTCGTCGGCTCGAAGCGAATCACCTGCGAAGGACTCCCGACTGGTCGCACCGACCTAATCACCAACGGAGTGCTCACCGGGTTCCTCACGAACACGTACTACTCGAACAAGTGCTCTAACAACTTCCGCAGATACCAGGCGAAGAGCGGATTCCGCTTCTCCGGCGGCGGGCGCGACTTCAACTCGACCCCCGGCATCAGCGCGACGAACATCGTGATCCAGGGAAGCTCAGAGAAAGGCGTCGATGACATCATCCGCGACATCGACGAAGGGCTTTACATCGGCAGAATCTGGTACACATACCCCGTGAACGGAATGGCCGCGGGGGACTTCACCTGCACCGTCGTAGGCGATTCCTACTTCATCAAGAACGGCCGCAAGGCGGGAACCATCAAGCCGAATACGCTTCGGATCAACGACAACATCAAGCGCGTACTGAAGAACATTTTCGATGTCTCCCACCAGCGCAGGCCGATAATCGGCTGGGCAAGCGAGGAAGTCGTGTTTGCGCCGTGCATCGCGGTGAACGGCGTCCCGATCGACAGCATCGGCGGTTCACTCGACGACAAGAACGGCAACGGATCGTGACTCTTCGCAAGTCGCGCTCATGCGTCGAGTTCGAATATGATGCCGGTTCCGGACTCGAGGTGGTTCAGGAAGTCCTCGATGTCCTTGGCGCGGATTTCCTTCGCGGGGCCGAGGTTCATTGCGTTAACGATATCGCCGGTTTTGAGGTTTTCGATCATCAGAGTCTCGCCGGTCTCCTTGTGGATGATGTGCAGACGCATCGACCTGCCTTTCTTCTCGAAACTTCTGTTCGCGTCCTCAACGGCGAGTTCCACCCTGGTTCGCTCCTCCTCCGTGATCTCGCGGTCCTCCGGCTCCGGATCTTTCTTCGGCTCTTCGTCATGCCCGCCGCCGCCGCGACCGCCGTAATCGATGCGCTCGGACTTCTTCACGCCGGGCGGAAGAGTCGGATCGACGCGAAAGAAATCGTCAGTCACGGCTCACACCACCTTGAACCCGAGTTTGTCGTAAAGCAGCGAGAAGTTGATGCTCTTCGAAATCACGGTCTGGGCCTGTCTTGCCTTGTTTTCGTTTCGAAGGCTCATGTAGTTTAGCAGCGCCTCGAGCTTGTGCGCGGTGGTCTTCGTGTCTTCCTTGCTTACGAGGATCGCGATTCCCTGCGCGTTGCCGCGGCTCAAGATTATGTCGCTCGGGTATTTGCCTCCGGTGAGTATGAGTAGTTTCGTGTCCGTCTCCATCGCGGCGAGCTGCACGTCCTGACGGTCTCCGCCTATGACGACCGCCTTGTTCTTGACCCTGCGGAAATGGGAAAGCGCGGACTCGACCTGCATTGCTCCGATCTGGTAGGTTTCGATGAGGTCGCTCTGTTTGTCCCTTCCGATCACGAGTTCGCCGTGGAGAGTGTCGCGGATTTCCTTGATGGACACCGCGTTAAGGACGCTGTCCTCCGGAACTATTCCGATCAGGTCCATCCCGCGTGACGCGAGGAACGGACGGATTCGATCATGCACCCAGCGCACGCGATCCTGCGGCACCCTGTTCAGCACGACGCCCAGAAGCTTGTTTCCGAGGGACTTCTTCGCGAACAGGATCGAATCGAGACTTTCGTTAAGGTGTTTATCGAGCCGTCCGACCATGATTACGCCTGCGCCGTACTTGTCTATGAGGTCCAGCTCGGAGAGTCCGAACATGCTACCGGCGGAAAGATCGCCTATGCCTGGGACGATTACGACGTCTTTGTCGTGGGCGACCTTCTTGTACGCCTCGTCGACCTTCTTCGTCAGTTTTTTGATTTCTCCCGCGAGTACGTCCTCGATAAGAGCCTCCGTCATCACCACCGGGCATATATCCCCGATCGGCTCTTTCAGGAGCAGCAGCTTCTTGAAGAACATTGCATCCTCGTCACCCACCGAGCCTTCATGCTCGAAGGGGTATACTCCGATCGGTTTGAAAATTCCGACGGAGAGCTTGTCGGATTCCATCTTGCGATAACAGCCGAGGGATACGAGATTTTTACCCGAAAAGGGCGAGGACGACACGATATATAGAACTTGTGCCATATCAGACACCAACCTTTGCCTAAGCCTTTTAAAAACGAGGCACAATTCTAACCTAAACTCTTTGACGCACAAGTTTTTTTCAGCGCTGCGGAAAATTTTAGAGAATTGCCTGAACGCGCGAATGCAGACTTTGCGCAGCAAATGGGCGACTACGTTACTTTAAGTTGAACGACCGACGATAACGGGATAAACTTCACAATCATCATGAAGTCGCTTGCGCAAATTATATTCGTCCTATTCCTTTTAGTCCTCGGATCGACGCTGATGGCGAAGTACGACGAGGTCAGGAATCGCGGCGACGGTAATCGCGATTTCGTCCCCGCGGAAGCGTCCCCGCTCGAAGTGATTTCGACCAAACTCCTAGGCGGGTTCCGCGCATTCGTAATCGACTACTTCTGGATTCAGACGAACGCTGCGCTCCGGGAAAAAGACTACTATCAGGTGAAGACGTACGCGGTGCTTCTGACGAAACTCGAGCCGCATTACGAGACGGTGTGGTCTCACCTTGCGAACATCCTCGCGACGGACTCTTCCCGCGGCGCGGACGAAAGGCTTGGGCAGTGGGCGCTCGTCAGCTCCGGACTCGATCTGATCGAGGAGGGCATACGCAGGCTTCCTCGGAGTTCGGAACTCTATTCCTCCATCGGCTACACCATCTGGCAGCGTGGGCAGCTTCATCCGGAGGAAATGCTCCGGAGATACGCGGAGCCGCGGGAGACGGTGGGATGGCTGCTCCCGGAGGAGTTCGGAGATCGCGAGGGAATCCGGAAACTTATAGAGGAGATCGACGGGATGAGCGACCCGGAGAGAGTGCTCTGGAATTCCGCGAGGGCGACCTCGCTTAACGCCAGGCGCGACGAGATCGAGGAGTCGCTCGGACTTCACAAAGCCGCGGCGCTCGGGTTCCTTTCGGACCTCCGGGATCTCGGCGAAAAGAGTCCTGAACTTCGGCTGCGGGTCGTTCAGAGCCTCCGTACGTATTTTCCACTTGTAGCGGACGCCTGGATCGCGGAGTACCAGAAGTCGCAGGACGAAACGCTGATGCAGGCCTACAGGCTCCGTTCGTCGTTCGATCTTCAGCACGGACTCGCGCGGGAACTCATAATCGAGCACGCGGACTCGAATTTCGAAAGAATCGAGTCCGAGTGGCTATCGGACATCAGCGAAGCGCAGAGCGCCGCGGACGCGGAGGTGAAGTTCGCGGTGCTTTCGAAAATCCGGAGCACGCTCAGGTATCTGTTCATAATAGCCGCGACGTCGCTCGACAAAGCCATAGAAGGAAGCACCACGAAGTTGCATCACTTCACCTGGGCGCAGCTCTTCTGGCGCGAGGCGCAGATTCTGACTCCCGCGGAGAATCCGTTCGTTATGCGCTGCGCGGGAAGGATCGAGGATCTTCAGAAAGCCGCGGAGGAATTCGAGAAGAATCAGTAGCGCCACCAGGATGTGGGTCAATAGTGTTCGGCACGATTAGCGCTGAACACCATTTGGTCGTCCCAGAAAACCCGGCGACGGGTTTCAGTGAACCCTTATGTCGAAATTGGAACCTTGCATTTACAGTGACAAAACTAAATATACTTTATATTATGAGTTATACATACAATTAATTATGAGTTGTATGTATATAGTCTATATAAAATTATAATTCTATCAGTAATACGAATTATTTCTATAGTTTTTAAGCAACTACAGATTAACAAGAATATAGCCCGAACGCAAACACCTTTCCGTCAATTTTTTCCTGGCGTTGCTCGCTGTGAACTTCCTATATGT
>JANLHZ010000236.1 GCA_024653775.1 Planctomycetota bacterium
CAAAAATGCCAGATTTCTCATAACTGTCGCCTAGCTCTCTGCACCTGATTATCCCTATGTAATAGGGATTTCCGCCAAGAGGATTTATGCAACAAAGCCGTAGGAAACTGTCCCGCTGAAGAGGCTGAGGTTGATTTTTGGCGGAATGAAAGGGACCGACTTAATGCCGAGTATGAGGACTTGCAAAATAGATTCGATGATTTAGATTCTGAAATCGAAGTTATGCGATCGAATCTCCGAACATTAACAGCGGCATGGGAGGACTTGTATACTGAGTGGGAATCGCTGGATAGTAGATATCAATTTCTTTCGGCGATGGATCGTCGTTACAGTGGGTGGTTGCTTTTTATGTGTGGCATTTCTGTTGAATGTGAATATTAAGACTTTATCTTAAACTAAAGACGTTAACCTTCTAAGAGATGGGTAAATTTAATACTATTATTTTTTTTGTATTGCCTCTGATATTTATATCTCTTTTCTTCGTGTGCAGAAAGGAGGCAAACCTGAGATCTCTTAACATATCCAACACTATAGGAGAAAATATTATTATTGAAGATGATCATGTATCCTCAACCGTTCTTGATGAAATCTACCGTCCTAATGTTCACGAAGAAGTAAGCGATTTTGGCGACCCGCAAGAAATCGCAGATGTGTTGCCCGGTCGGCGCGAGGCATCACCTAACATCAATGATGATATCGTTGACTTAGCAAATGGTTCTAATAGAGCGATAGCCAATGCATTAGATGCACTGGCTAATTCGCGTACAGCGACATCATTAGGCAGGTTAAGAGAAATTTGGGAATGTTCGCCAAGTAGTTTTGATCAAATAGATAATTCTGTACTAGAAAAAGCTTTTCCTAATGCTGCAATTGCTTTAGAGCGGACCTCTCCTTCTGCCAATTACCTCAATAGCGAGAGCATATCACAGGAGGTTCGCGAGATTATTCGACAAATTTCTGTGTTAAGATTTGATCGTAGCTGGATAAACATGTCTTCATATCAAAATGAGGTCGCATTTTATGATCGTTGGGCCATCCATGAGCTTGACGATTTTCTAAGTGGAGGAGATCTGGAATTATCTTTTTTATATGATTCCTTAGACGCTTTACCACGCGATGAACATTTGGGTTCTTGTCTTGTTTCGGAATTATTATGGATGGCATCACGCTTGCGGTGTGATTCTATGGCAAATATTTTTTATCAATATTCGAGTGGTGAAGGATACGCAGCTCGACTTAACGCGCAAAGAGGGATTGTGCAAGTACGAAAAGTTCCGGAAACGTCAGCGTTGTTTCATCGGTATTATTTGCGTGACGATTACCTGTTAGAATTATTATTATTCGAGATAGGCAGGTCTCAAAATCTTGAATACATACCTTTTTTACTCGATTCACTTACAAAAGTGAAACAAATGATTGAGGTGGGACATGAACTGGATATAAAACGTCTGTTTTCGACTAAGAAGATAATTGGCGAAAGCTTAGTAAGGCTAACTGGCTATTCTTTTAGTGCAGTTGAGGAAAACGAAAATCCAGAGAATTGGATTAAACTGTTAGACGCGATCGAAAATAATAATGCTAATATACCGAATTACATAGAAAACCTTTTTCAGGCGCTACTTCAACAAGCGCTCGATCTAGATGTATCTACTCATAGACTCACGCTACAATTTAATGACTTTTTCACCGGTAGAGGTTTGAATCGTTCTGGAAGAAGTGGAGTGCATGACCTCTTTGTGTTATCGCAATTTGGAAATTCTTATGTGAGTAAATTACTTGAGCAATTTAAACTTCTCGATGATGGATGTTGCTTGAATCCTTCAAAATTTGAATTGCTTTGGAATGTCATAAATATCGGCGGGGCAGACGCAGAAGAGTTCCTTTCGCAATATATATCTCAAGATGTGGTATCCACTTTAGGAAGAGTGTGTATTAGGAAAACTTTAATCGCCTTTGATCCAAATGTTAATAGACGACCTTATTTGAATGTGCCGGCGATTGTTTGCCCTCATTCTCTTGCATTATTTGGCGCAATAATGTTGAGAAGCAAACTTTGTTTAAATGGTATAATGCATGCCATTGAGCATACTGACGATTGGTTAATTAAATCTGACCTTTTGCTTGCTGTCGGTTTCATTGAGCCAAATGAATCGCTAGTTCCAGTGCTAATAGATGCACTTGGCCAGGATGATCTAAGAATATTTCACACAACGATTGTTTGGGCGCTTGTCCTGAATTCCGGTCATACCTTTGGTAATATGAACGCGGATTCTAACCCACAAGCATGGGATATCTGGTGGAACACGCCGGCGGAACATCGCGTACGATGATCGTCGCCTGCCTGCGCGAAGATTGAAGCCGCGCCGCCGGTGGCATTCGTAGAAGAAAATGAACGACCACAGATGCGGTCGCTCATTTCTAATCGTCCTCGCGGACGATGTTCACGCGGACCGCCGCGCTTTCGCCTGCCTCGGTGCGCACGGTGAGTTGCCCGGACTGTGCGTCCGCCGGAATTTCGACCGCGATGACCGTCGTCGTGGTGCGAAGGATTCTGACGCTCGAATCGCCAAGGAACACGATCACGTTGTTCTGGTCCGCTGAAAAATGCCGACCGAAGATGTAAAGCACCTCGCCCGGCTTGACGTTTTGCCGGCTGATGCGCTCGATGTTCGGCGGGGAGTCGTCCGCTGTGCCGCCAGGGTTGAGAAGACGTTCGCGTCTGCGACTGAGTTCGTTCGTCCTCGCGTCGTAATCCGCGCTCGAAACCTCTTCCTTCACCGCGCGGAGCACGGCGGGAAGGTTCTCGCCTATCATATATTCCTGCACAGGCTCGGGAATGAGCGCGGTGCCGACGTCTAGCAGAAGCTGGTAGGTAACGAGCGTCTTCGTCCCGGCTTCATTCCACGGGACGAATTTCCATGAGCCTTCATTTCTGCGGAGGTCGCCTTCGAGGAGATCCCAGGTGACGGTGTAATTGACGAGGTCCTGCACCGCACGGTTGACGTAGCGGTACTCGATGGAGAAGCCGATGATGTCTGCCTTTACGATTCCCTCGTACTTCGTTACGTCCCGGCTGACCTGATCGATGATGCGCGAGCCCCAGAGATTCGGCATGAACGTGGAAAGCGTGTCGTAGCTCGTTACGCAGGCAAGCGCGCGCATCGGCGCGGCGTCGACGATGGCTATCGCGTAGCCCGTCCGCGCGAGGACTCCCGCCGCGACCTCGGTGGCGGTGAGGATTTCGCCCGCCTCTAGTTTTCGCTTCTGCTCATCGGTGAGTTTGTCTTTTGTCGGCGCTTCGATTGCGAGCGCGGAACTTGCGACAGCTAAAAGAACGAACGCGGTAATCGCGGCTGTGAACGATCGATTCATTTATTTCTCCCCAAAACCCGTTAGCTCGTTCAAAAAAGAACCGCGGGTAAAATATTACTGAAAAGTGGTGACTGTCCTTATCAAACGAATGGAATATCTCGTACCATATTTTCGAACGAACCTCCCATGTGTTTGAAAATCTTGTTATTCGGGGCGCTGTTGCGACGTGGCGCGGGCGGGAGTAAAATCCAGCGAATGCATGAAACGGAGGAACGAATGAAACTCTCAACGAAGTGTATCCACTCAGGAAATCACCCGGACCCGTCCACAGGCGCGATAATGCCGCCGATCTATCAGACCTCGACGTACGTTCAGGAGGCGCCCGGAAAACACAAAGGTTTCGAGTACTCGCGCACGCAGAACCCCACGCGAAAAGCCCTCGAGGAAAACCTAGCCGCGATAGAGAACGGAAGGCACGGACTATGTTTCGCCTCCGGGATGGCCGCGACTTCGACCGCGATCGAACTCCTCAAAAGCGGCGACCACGTCATCTCCGGCGGAGACGTCTACGGCGGCACCTACCGCGTATTCACGAAGGTTTTCACGAACTACCACATCGGCTTCGATTTCGTCGATACGACGGACGTCCTGAACGTGAAGTCGCGCATCAACGAGAAGACGCGAATGATCTGGCTCGAATCGCCGACGAATCCGATGCTGCGCCTTGCGGACATCGAGGAGATTTCGAAACTCGCGAAGAGCCGCGGAATTCTTGTCGCGGTCGATAACACCTTCGCGACGCCCGCGCTGCAGAATCCGCTCGACCTCGGCGCGGACATCGTCGTGCATTCGACCACGAAATACCTTGGCGGCCATTCCGACGTCGTCGGCGGCGCGCTGATCGTAAACGACGATGGCCTCCGCGCGAAGCTCGCGTTCCTGCAGAACTCGATGGGTGCGGTGCCCGGACCCATGGACTGCTTCCTCACCCTGCGCGGCACGAAGACGCTCGCCGTCAGGATGAAGCAGCACTGCGAGAACGCGCTTACCATCGCGCGCTGGCTCTCGGAGCACAAAAAGGTGAAAGAGGTCCACTATCCCGGGCTTGAGTCGCACCCGCAGCACCAGCTTGCGAAAAAGCAGATGCGTGGCTTCGGCGGGATGATCAGCTTCTCGATGGACGCGACCCTCGAGGACAGCGTGCGCGCAGTCTCGTCGACTAAGATCTTCAGCCTCGCGGAAAGCCTCGGCGGAGTCGAAAGCCTCATCGAGCATCCCGCGAGCATGACCCACGCAAGCATCCCCCGCGAGGAACGTCTCAAGCTCGGCTTCGAGGACGGCCTCATCCGGCTTTCAGTCGGCATCGAGGACGTGGACGACCTGATCGAAGACCTCGCGCAGGCGATGGGATAATGTAGCGCAGACGGGACGTCTGTACTCCTGGTGGGCCTCTCTCCCTTTGCAGGCTACATTGGACGGCGAACGAATAGAAACTATCTCAAGTAGAAGTTTCCGACTTTTCGGAACCTTCGGACGAGACGCCTGCGCTACGGGTTCCGTGGCTCGGGTTTGTAATTCATCGCGATGAATCGCCCGGCGAGTATGTGCATCCCCCCGAAGCCGATGCCGAAGAATATGAAGCTGTAGGTTTCATCCAGGTTTGCGTCGCCTTTAATCGAGAATATCGAGCAGATACCCAGAATGACGAACACGATCCCCATCCTGGAAACCAGCGAGATCGACGTCCAGCGGAGAGCGCACAGTCCGAGGCCGTAGCAGATAAGCATCGTCGCGGGGAAGTAGGCGTAGGTCCGAAGTCCGCTCGACACGGAGTGAAAGAGAATCGTCACGGCGGCGAGCACCGGCGGAGTGAACGCTATAACGAAGTTCGTTACGGCTTTTTTGAAATCGAGGTTCCACTTGCGCGCAATCCGTTTCGACGACGCGTAAACGATCGCGAGAGAAATCGCGCTCGGGACAGCCATCGCAAGCGCGAAGATATTTCGAAATCGAAAGATGCTGTCCCGCGGAACTTCGGCGCGGATTCGGTCGGCGAGAAAGTAAAGCACCAGAAACGACGCGAAGAACATCGCGCCCGACCAGATCAGCGCGCGCGGACCGAGCATGGTCTTCGGTCTATCGTCCTCCGGAGTGTTTCCGTGAGTCGATGCTGTCGGAGCGCTTGTCTGCTGGTCCATCGCGAATCACCGACTCTTATGTTCGTCATCGTCATCGAAATCGAATTCGCGGATGGCGTCGACGTCGTCCTTCGTGTCTTCGTCAAGCTCGACGTCCGCGTCCTCGAAGTCCTTCTCGAAACTGTCCGTGGCGCTTTGGCCCGCGGGATTCGGATTTGCGGACGAAGGCTGCGCGTGAGCCGCGTTCGAAGGATTCGCCTTCGCGGGCGAGAAGTTGTGAGGCTCCGCGTGGACGTGCGCTTCCTCCGGATCCTCCGGCGGAGGCGCACCGACGCCTTTCGCGCCGAGATCGACAGATTTTCCGCGGTACTCCCCTGGGCGCGGGTCCGGAGTGCGCCCGAGTTCCCGTTTCATCGGGGCAAGCGTTTCGAACTCACGCTGGATTTCGAGGTAGAGACTCGTGATCCTGCGATCTCCGATGTCGTCGTTCAGGCCCTTCATATACGCGATGGTGCCGATCTCGCGAAGGACGTCGTCGACCTCCTTCTGATGCTCTTCCTGCGTGCGGGTGAGTTCACGGAGCCTTTCGGAAACCGCCGCGCCTTCGACACCCTGCTTTTTCAGATCCGCCACGGAGCGGGCGCGCTCATCCCGCGCGGCGTTCAGTTCCTCGCGTCCGTGTTCCGCGACGCCCTCGTTTTCCGATACCGTCTGAAGCAGGTCCTCAAGCTCATCGTCGTCCGTGTGCAGGTCCGCAAAACGGAACTCGACGACCTTCCCCCCCGCAGCCTTGAAAACGAACGGCTCCCGCAGCTTCGTGAAACCGAGCTGGATTTTCTTCAGCAGGGTGCGGAAAATCGACAGCGCCGACGCGAGGAAATGCTGGGTCTTCCGCTGTTCGCGAAGGTATTCGATTCCCGCGCGAAGCTCTTCCTGCTTCTGCTTCAGATTATCGACCTCCCAGAAGAACATCCTCGCGACCTCGGCGTATTCGCCATAATCGAGGGTCTTGTACATCTTGTAGCCGACTTCGCCGATCTGTGCCCAGTACTTTCGATTCTCGGTCTTGTGGCGCTTGATGTTGCGATCGAGTCGAGCCATCTTCGTGTCGAGCGCGCGGATGGTTTCGTCCGCGGTCCGGATGGCGGAGATGCTTTCGACGATCGTGTTGATTTCCGCGCGCTTCTCGTCAACGTGTCTGAATTCCCTCTGAAGGTCGGAATCCTTTACATGCGAACGAAGGTCGTCCGCGTTCCAGATCGATCCGGCTTCGAAGAACCGTCTCGCTATGGTCCGCTCCCTCGCTACTATCTCGCCCTGATACCGTTTCTGATCCTGTTGACTCGCCATTTGCTACCGCCGGATATGAATTCGCTGGTCTAAAGGGTATGACCGGATTGTAATTGCGGCCCGGAAATTTCTAAAGGAAATTTCAACAATTACGAATTACCAATGATAAATCCGACACTGTTCGCTGGACGTTCGCGAAAAATCGCAAACGGAAACTAAAATCCTCCGCGGCTACGCGCTGGAGAATCGCGCAAGCGGAGGTTTCCAGGTTAGGAGTCGTGTCAAAATTCTTAACTCTTAACTCTTAACTCTTAACTCTTAACTGACTACTGGTACTTAAGGATCATCCCGTTCTGCCCGACTGCGTAATAGGTCTGGCCGGAGCCGTGGATTTCATAGATGCTGTACGCCGTCGGGACGGACTGCTGGGTCCACGAGGTGCCGTTCGTGGAGTTGTACATCGTGCCGAGAACTCCGCCGACGAAAATGTTGGTCGAGCCGGCGCCTGAGTCGTACATCTGCCAGAAACGGTTTGCGCCGTTCAGGCTGGTTGTCCAGGTTCCCCCGGTGCCTCGTGTGAAAATCTGGCCGTTGTCGCCGCAGGCGTAGACGTTCGTTCCCGTGCTGTCGCACCAGACTCCGTAGAGGTTCACGGCGTTAGTTCCGGAGTTCTCAGCGGGCCAGGTCGCGCCGCCATCGGTGGAGTGCAGAATCGTCCCCGCGTCTCCCACGGCGTAAACGTCGTTCGGACCGCTGCCGTATATTCGGTTGAGTCCGTTCGTCGTCGTCGTCCCGGTGAACAGCGACCACGTCGTACCGTCGGTCGAGTGGAGCAGCAGTCCGGACGGTCCGCAAATCCAGATGTCGTTTGCGCCGCTGCCCCAGATTTCGAAGAGTGCGTTCGTGGTTCCGCTTGTAAGCGTGCTCCACGTTCCGCTGGACCCGCGGTGAAGGATGGTTCCGGACGACCCGCAGATGTACATGTTCGTCGCGGAAGTTCCCCATAAACCCCAGTGGTTCGCCGTCCCGGTATTTTCAGTCGTCCATGAGGTTCCGCCGTTCGTAGTGTGAAGGATTGTGCCATTGTCGCCGCAGACGAAGACCTCGTTTGCGCTGAGGGCATAGACGTCCCACAGAACGTCCTGGGTAACGGACGAGGACTGCGCGGTGAACGTCGATCCGGAGCCGCCGTTAGAAAGGATCAGTCCGCCGGTGCCGGTCACGTAAACCGTGTTCGAGTCGTTCCAGAGTCCCCAGAGGCTGAGCGTCGCGGTGGTAGTCGCTGAGGAGAACGCGCCGGACGAATACGCGATCAGGGTGCCGTTGATTCCGGTGATATAGGCATTGCCAGCGCTGACGAACTGAACCTTCCAGAGCTGGTTTGCGGTGGTGGAACTTGCGGTAAGATCGCTCCACGCGGTTCCGTTGTAACTGACGACGGTTCCTCCGGTGCCGACCGCGAGGATTTCGCTCGCGCTCGATCCTCCGATGCCTATGAGGTACGCGCCCGCTACCGCGGATGGGAGCTGGGCGCCTATGCTCGTCCACGTCGTTCCGGAGTTCGACGAGTTCAGCATCGTGGGCGCGGAAGTCGTGCCGGCGGGCGCGCCCACGGAGTAAACGTTAGTAGCGGAACTTCCCCAGACTCCGTAGAGGTCCAGCGTCGTTCCGCTCGCGGTGGTCTGATCGTTCCAGGTCGTGCCGTCATAGCGGACTATCGTCCCCGCCGCGCCGACCAGGTAGACGTCGTTCGACGCGAAGCCGTAGATGTCGTTGAACTTGGCGGTGACGGGACTCGCAGCCTGGGTCCAGTTGATTCCGTCGGGCGAGGTGATGATGACTCCTCCGTCGCCGCACGCGACGAGGTCGGTCGCGCTCGATCCCCACACTGCGCGGAGTCCGGACGTCACGGGGCTGATCTGCTGGACCCAGCCTGAGCCGGTGTTCAGAAGAATCGTTCCGGCGTCGCCCACCGCGACCGCGAGTCCTGAGGTTGCCCACACGTCCATCAGACGGTTGCCCGTCGGAGTCGGGTGGCTCCACGTCCAGGTAGCGATCGGAGTCGCGTTGACCTCGGAAGAGGGAACGCTTGCGCCGTTTGCGTTATTCGCGACGACGATGTAGTAGTAGGTCGTTCCGTTCGTGCGTCCGGTGTGGACGTATGGACTCGTGACCCCGGTGATCTTCGTTCCGGCGGTCGTCGTCACTCCTGTGGAAGTGGCGAAGTAGATGTCGTAGCTTGTCGCGCCCGTGACCGGGGTCCAGCTTATCGTGACCTGACCCGACGCGGGCGTCGCGATCACTCCCGTCGGCGCGGCGGGCGGATTCGAAACCGCGGGCGCCGGGGTCGCGCTCGCCTCCGGACTCGACGCTGCGCCTTCTCCCACGCTGTTCACCGCGGTAACGATGTAATAGTAGGTCGTTGCGTTCGTCAGTCCGGTGTGGACGTATGGACTCGTGACACCTGTAACCTTGGTGCCGTTCGTCGTCGTTACGCCCGAGGTCGTGCTGTAATAAAGATTGTAGCTCGTCGCACCCGCTACAGGCGCCCAGGTGACGGTGTTCTGCGTGTCTCCGGGCGTCGCGACTACGCCCGTAACCGCGTTCGGGGCGCTCACCGCCTGGACAGGCGTTGCGCTCACTTCCGTGCTCTCCGGACTTTCACCTCCGGAGTTGATCGCGGTGACGACGTAGAAGTAAGTGGTTCCGTTTGTAAGCCCGGTATGGACGTACGGGCTTGTCGCGCCCGTAATCTGGGTGCCGGTGGTCTTGGTGACTCCGGTCGCGGTAGCGAAATAGATTTTGTAACCCGTCGCGCCTGCTACGCTCGTCCACGTGATCGTTATCTGCGCGTCTCCCGCGGTTGCGACCACGTTCGTCGGCGAAGTCGGCGGAGGAGTGCCGCCGCCGGTGCCGGTGCCGGAGCCGCCCGCGGTCATCGAAACCTCGTTGCTCGGTAAGCTCGACCCGAAAGGATTCCTCCCGACGAGGACGTAGTAATACGTCACGCCGTTAGTAAGAGACGTGTGGCTGTAGCCGGTGGCGATTCCCGCGATTCTCGTGACTCCCGCGTCGCCCGGAACTACTCCGCTGCGGGTGTTCCAGTAAAGATCGTACGTGACTCCAGCTACAGGCGCCCAGGTAATGATGTTGGTCGAACCCGCGCTCGTCACAGTCAGTCCCTGCGGCGCGTTCGGCGCGCTCGCGGCTGCGGTGGGAGTACCGTTGACCTCGACGGAAGGATCGCCCAGGACTCCATCGACGTTGGCGCGGACGGTGTAGTAATACGTCGTACCGTTGGTTAGCCCGGAGTGCGAGTAGCTGTTTGTAAGGCTCGACGTGGGGCTGGAACTTCCGGACGCTCCCGCCACCGTCGAGAAGTAGACGTTGTATCCGGTCGCTCCCTGAATCGCGGTCCACTCGACGAGGTTCGAGCCGTTGCCTGCGGTCACCGTCACGTTCTGCGGGACGTTGAGTCCGGGTGTGGGCGCGGGAGTCTTCGAGTCGCTTCCACCTCCGCCGCATGCAGGGAGCATGAAGAAAGTCGTCAGGACGAAAACGAACGAACCGAGACCGGGGATCCCATTTTTCATGTCACACCCTCTTTAATGGATTTTTTATTGCGCTACAAGGTAAGCGTACAAAATAACGCATTACGGATTCTATTCAATCTCGCGCCTATGTTGAAGAACAATTTTTGTCGTTAATTGCGTCATCAGGATCACAGTAAAGAAAATCGTCTCGTTTTTCTGATGTTCTCATTGATAAGGGACTAAGGTGTCGTCGGTTGTTAACGGGTAGTGCAATCCGAATTCCGAAATCTGAAAACTGTTTCCCTCCGGCTAAGCGAATTTTTCGAGGTCCGCGTTTGAGCTACGAACTTCTTAGCGGCGTCCAACTGAACGACAGGATCATCGGAGAGATGCTGCTCGGCGCGAAGACCTCAGTGCAGATCGCGACCG
>JANLHZ010000265.1 GCA_024653775.1 Planctomycetota bacterium
TCATTTCGGAGTATCGGGACTTGCTGCATCGTATAATGCGGGCGATACGGTTACGTTTATCGCTTCAGCTTTCGATATCTTCGGGAATCAGATAACAGATTACGAAGGCGACGCGACAGTGACTTTCGGCAACATTTCGCTCTCACTCGGAGTCACAGGCGATGTATCATTCAGTGGTGGCGTCGCGGACGTGAGCATTCTTCTCCCCGGTGACGTCAATAAAGTAACTCTTGCCGGGAATCACAACTTCCATATTGAAGACGTGGCGACCGGCGTATTTTCGGAATATGGACCTTTCACCGTTACTCCAGGGGCTCCGTTCGCACTCACCAAGGTGGGCGGCGATAACCAGCTTTGGGGACCGCTCCAAACTCTGCCGGATACTCTCGACGTGCGCGTTACAGACGAATACGGTAACTTCCTCGATGCGCCTGGAATAGGCGTAACTTACACAGTTACCGAGGGTTCGCTTTCGGACACTGCGAACGAAGGACTCAGTCTTGTCGGCGGCGGTGCAGGACTCGACGGCGATCTCTCGACCCTCATAGATGGCAAGGAGCAGGTGCGCGTTTTCAGGGCCGAGTTCGATTCCACCGGCGAACTCTATCTCATCGAAAATATGGGTGATGCGACAGCCGGTACGCTTTCGTCAACGGGGAGAATTCGGAAGATCACGCCTGCGGGAATTCTGAGCACAGTCATCGGCACCGGGGTGGCGGGTCACAGCATCGACGGAACTATCGCGAGCGAAGGAACGCTTATAGCCGCGCAGGACCTTACTTTCGATCCAGGCTCGGACGAAATGTATTTCTCAGAGGATCAGCTGATAAGAAAGCTTGCTCCCGATGGTTTCGGAAACCTTGTTATCGAAACCGTCGCGGGTCAGTACCGTACCGGGTCGTTCTCTCCTCCCGTACTCGACGGACCGCTGAACCCCGTCGGTCCTGGAGGTACGCCTGACGGTAATCCGACGTGCTTCCTGCACAATCCGCAAAACCTCGACTTCGGTGCATCTGATAGAATCTATTTCCTCGAGTGGGAGACTTCCATCGCCGGACCGAGACTCCGCGTCGTCGATTTGGCAGCGACTGAAGTCCGCACCCTTGCAGGCGGCGATCCGCGAGGTATCGTCGACGGCTCATTTGGAACGAGCCAGTTTTATAGTCCGCGAGGTCTCACGGCAACGAGTAGCGGAGTCGTTTTCATCACGGATTCATTCGATCCGGACGGCGATCCTGAAACGAATAATTCAATCAATTACCTCAGGATATTCAATGACAGCGGAACGCCCTACACATTCGGTCCGATGAACCTCGAAGACGGTTCAGGTGGAAACGTAATGCTATCCGATATCACAGTCAATCCGGGCGATCTGATTACAGTCATCGATTTCAATCCACTTGCACTCGGCGGCGCGCCTACGGAACTCACGCTCGATTCTTCCGAATCAGAGCTTGCGCTTCAGATTCAATCTCTGAACCACTCTTCCGCGATTTATACAATAGATCTCGGAACCTTTGCTGGCGACAAAAGATTCGGAGACGCGAATTCTTCCGATCCCGCAGGGGCAGGGGATGCATCGACCTACTTCTCCACCGCGATTTGCTATGATCCCATAGCCGGAACGTATGTGGTTGCGGATAATGATAGCGCGGATATCGCAGGCGAAAGGTATCCGCTGACGAGCACGATACGGGAGCTTTCCGGAGGTGGTCTGCCAACGAGATGGACCACTTATCCTCAGACCGATCTGACTGGACTCTCCTCGCTTGAAACCGTCCTGTTTTCTCCGCGCGGGATCGCCGTGGACGATAGCTGCGATGTGTATATCACCGACGCTGTTGCAGGAAGGATCTATAAAGTCGATAGCGACACGCTCGATATTACCGTCATCGCCGGAACCGGAGAACCTGGCAACACCGGCGACGGCGGTCCCGCAACCGACGCGACGCTGCAGATGCCTTCGGGGATCGCAATAGGTGTCGACGAGACGATTTACTTCACCGATACCGGCAATGGCTCCATTCGCGCTATCGATCCAGGCGGTACGATCTATCGCATTGCCGGAAGCGGAGGGCAGGGATACAGCATTGACGGCGAAGAGGCATTCGATTCGCTTCTCAGCAGCCCCACAGGAATTTTCCTGGACGACAGCGGCAACATCTACTTCTGCGATACAGGAAACGGTCTCGTGAGATTGATCGACGCGAACAGCAGGCAACTTTTCACCGTCGCGGGTAGCGGAAATCTATCATACGATCCCGCTGACGAAGGCGAACTTGCAACCGACACGGGACTAATAGCGCCGACTGCGGTTGCCGTGTCCGCGGCGGGAGAAGTCTTTATCGCCGATACCGGAGCAGGCGTGATCTGGAAAGTCGGCATCGACGGAAAATCGAAGCGGATTGCCGGTGGTGGACTCCTCGAGGGTGCCGCTGCGGAGGGCGCGCCTGCGACTGACGTCCTGCTTGCTGGTCCTATCGGTCTTGCGCTCGATCGTGAGGACCCGACATCCGTATTCGTATACGTCGCGGAATCCGGAGGGTTCAGGGTAAGACGGATCAACCTCGTAACCAGCACTATCGAAACCGAAATATCACAAGGTACACCGGTATTCATTCCAGGAGTCGGGACAGATTTTAGTAATACCATTCTTCCAATCGGGGTTGCCATTACCTGTGAAGGGAATCTTCTCGCCACCGACGTGTTCTCGGGAACCGTCGTTCATCACCTCGTTGGATCGGGGGGTGTAACTGTCACCACCGATACTTTCGGCGGGGCTGGCACACAATTGTACCGAACCGCTTCAACCGAGGGGCAGCATATTGTCGATGCTATTTCGACAGGTCTTGTCGGGACGACGTTCTCGTATAATGTGGATGCCACTCCACCCGACATTTCGCTGAATGTCGATCCCACGGAATATCTTACAAGTGCGTCTCCTACTGTCGTAATCAGTTACACAGACAATTCCGGTGCTGTCGATACGTCTTCGCTGCGAGCTTCTCTCGATGACTCTGACATAGTCGGCTCGCTGACGATCACGGCGTCGGATGCGAGTTTTACTCCAGCGCTCGATGACGGTTCTCACGCGATTCTGGTTTCGATATCCGATCAGTTCGGTAACGCCACTAGCGCGGTCCTGCCATTCTGGGTCGATACCACTCCGCCAACGGTATCGATGACTCCGACTCAGTCTGGTTACACCGGGGATCCCAGCCCGAAGATCTCATTTACGCTGAGCGACGGAGTTTCCGGAGTAGACGTGGGTTCCTTCGATCCGAAAGTATATTACCAGGGTAATGAGATACAAAATCCTAACTTCCTCCTGAAAACACCCGGAGAGTGCATAATCGAGGTCAATGATCCGATCTCGTTCACTAGCCTCCCCGGACAAATCGATGTCGTAATGTCGATCAGCGATAGCGCAGGCAATACCAACAATTTCACCGGCAGCTTCTTCGTTGTCGAACCGGTAGTTGTGTTCCCATCGAGTCCCACTATCGTAGCCGGATCCACCGAGTACACCAAAGTTGCTGTCACTTTGACGAATGGAACCGAGCCTCTCGCTCTTTCCAGCGCGAGGTTCAGAATCGAATCCGGAACGTCAGGGAGTAAGATCAGAAACAGCAGCGGCGAGATCGCGGTCGCTCACAGCCCGTCGCCATATCTGGTGGAAGTGACAGGTAAGAATGGTGAACTGATTTTCGACGTGATAACGTCACTTGGTTTCGAGGATTGCGCAGAAGATATCTTGATCAGCGTAGAGCCTGATTCTCCAGGAATTACCTCGGCGCAGTTCTTCACCATTAACGTGAGTCCGATCAACGCCATGGTCGCCGCTAGCGGTAGTTATCAGGCAGGTACAGTTGGCGAGAAGCTGTCTTCACCGCTCGAGGTCAACATTCTCAATAACATGAATAATCTGCTCGACGCAACGGGACATAACGTGATTTTCGAAGCTGAAGCTGGAGTTTCCGAGCGCGGTTATTCATGGGTCGCCGGCGCTCCAAAACCGGCGGACTTCAAGCTGAACAATCCGCTTAGTCATTACAGACTTGACTTCCCTGCCGCCGAACCTCTGGGCGTGGCTGACCTTTCTCACATGCTCGATATGTTCGTCGTTGCTCCGGACGGAATAATTTATTCAGCGAATCAGTGGTCCGGAACCATAGTGAAAATAGATCCGAAGCGGGGGACGATAGAGCACTTCGCGGGTAAGCCAAACGTACAGGATTTTTCCTCGTATCTTAGTACTTTCGCGTCGGTTGGAATCGATGCTCTCGACAAGACATTCTTTTACATTAACAGTTTGCACTTGAACGATAATGGCGATTTGTGGGTATCAGACAACTTCTCGGTTTCTTTGATAGATACTGAAACAGTAAATGGAAGAAACACTCTCACCTCTTGGTTCGTCGATAAAACTATCGCCGATTCAATCGGTTTTGTTTCTCCCGGACAGCCAGTGATCGTTGACTCGTTACAGGATGTCAAAGTGCTGTCTTCTTATGGGTCCAATATCGAACTTCTCGCATTCAACTTCCTCGCCAACAAGGGAGCCTCAGCCAATCTCCTGAATCTCGACGTGTTCACAGGGAATTATAATTCTCTAAATACTATCAATTTCAATTCGGTCGTTCCCGGCAATCCGAACGTGTGGGACGCCTTCTCGGATGGCGAAGGTTTCGTATACATTCCAAATGTCCAGTCCAGCTATTTCAGTAGCACGGTGGATATCGTAAAATATAACAGTTACACACTCGACGAGATCGAAACCTACAATTTGACATTCCCAAGTCCTGTCCACGTGAGGCAGATTTTCCTCAGTGGAAACGAGATTTACGTAGTAGCGAAATTACCCCATACGAGTCTTGTCGATTATGACGGTCAAACCATTGCAAGGTACGATATCGGTACCGGCGTCACGGAAATCGTAGTCGATGGGAATGAAAGCGTGGTGAACCTTCCCGGAGGGCAAATAAACTTGAGCTGGGACTTCAACTTCTCCGATATGTTCGTGTCCGGTCAGGGGGAAATATATCTCTCCGATAACTGGAATGGCATAGTGACCAAGTATCTGCATGGATCTTCCGCGGTGAGCATCCCGCTAGTTGGAGGTATCGCGAAGCTCGAAAACCACACCGTTCTTACCTCAGACCAATATCTCGTAAATGCCTACATCGAAGGAACCGACTTCAGCACGCCGTTCGTCATCAATCCCCATACATCAACGATCACTCCAGGATCGTTACAGCCCGCGACTGTTTCAACCATCGGAGCAGACACTATCACTCTTTCCGGCGCTGATTTCCATAGCGTCGATCACGTCGATTTTGATTTCGCCGGTGGAGGTATTATAACCACTACCGATTTCCGCGTGTCCGACGACGGCACGATGATTTTCATAGTAACCCCCGCAGCGCCACCAGGCTCATCGAGCGCCGACATATTCCTCGCCATGGTTGACGGCGTTGGCTATGCAAACGCAGGAACCCTTGAATTCTCCGAAGTCGAGCGAATCTTCGAGCCCCGCAGGAATGCATCGTCAGTCGGCGTAGGCGTCATCGCAAATACTGGAGAATTCATCTACTCCACAACTACTCATTACGTGAGTTCCCGAGGCATGGATTTCGCCTTTGGTATGACCTACAGGTCAAAAAACGAGCGCACTTCCGGCTACCTTCCTCTCGGCATCGGCTGGGATTTCGGATACAACGAGAGGCTTGAATACACCGCGGATGGCGACGATATGATCCTCTTCAGCGGCTCCGGAAGGTATGACGTGTTCACCTGGGACGCGGCGAATTTGAGGTGGACTCCACCGCCAGGATACTACAGCATCATCAGACACCATGTCGTTGGTCCAGACCCTGATCTGCCAACATATCCCGCCACGGGAGAATTCTTCGTAAGGGAAACCCGCTACGGCACCAAGTTCATTTACGGAAACGTTGGCATCGCGCCGGATAGCGGTAATCCATCTGCCCAGATTTACCATCTCATCGCCATCGTCGACAGGAACCAGAACCGGACTGAAATCGACTACAGCGGCTTCTCATATCCCGCGGATGCATCCGATGAGATCAGAGTTCTCGATACTCTTGGCAGAACCTACAAACTAAGGTTCGGCGCGGATGGACACATATCCTACGTCTTCGATTTCGTCGAGGCCGATCAAGTCATTCCGAATCCTTTCGGCGAAATCACCAGGGGCTGCAATCTCACGTACGATACGGATCATTTGAAGAGCATTACAACGCAGCCGACACAGCGTTACGTCGACGGTTTCACAACGGTATTCAAATACGAGTACGAAGTGACCGCGGGACTCCCGGGCTTTCGAATTGGCAATCTGTATTCCGTAACCGATCCGAAGGGGCAGGAATTCCTGATAAACACTTATGACGAATTCGATAGAGTCACCGATCAGACCTTCGGCGAAAAAATCGATCCTGTAACGGAAGTCCATGCACCAAGCGTGCTTTCAATCGAGTACGGCGCGGCGGAAGTCGAAGAATCCGACAGGAACGGAAATCTGACCAGGCTTCTTCTGAATCCGGATGGGACAGTGAGCACGATTCTTAAATTCGCCAACCGCTGCATAAACCCCGACGATCCAGCGCTTTGGAAGACCACATACGAATATAATAGCAATCTCGAAACCACCAGAATAGTGTTCCCCCGTCAGCACGCCGGGGAAGTTTCAAATAATTCCGTCGAATATACTTACGACGAATCGAATACCAATATTCAAAGTCGAGGCAACCTCATTGAAACACGCAGGAAGGGAACTTCCGATGCCGCTGACGATTTAGTGACGTCTTTCTCTTACGCGCCGATGTTCAACCTGACGAGATCCGTAACGAATCCTCGCGGTTATACATCAACCTACGTTTACGACTTCGATACCGTCGATCCGATCACGCTTGCTCCACTCACAGTTCCAGACCAAAACGGTAGCGGTGGCTTTGACGCCGGCGATCTTCGCGGAAACGTTGTCATCGTCCATTCTCCTGACGTGACCACGGCGACAGGTTCGCCCGTTACGCAGACCGACATCCGATCCAGATACTTCTACGATACCCAGATAGATGGAACTATCATCGTCGATACTCACGGTATGGCAACAATGACGGTCGACCCTGAAAATCGCATATCGATCAATGAATATGAATTCATCGACTATGATGGAATTGGCTCTACAGCGAAGGAAGCCGGTTATCTCATCAGAACGGTGCGCGATCCTTCTGGAGTTATTCCGCCTTCCGATGTTTCGTCGCCTGAGCTTGACGGCTTCGATCCGGTGACAGGTAGTCAGTTCAATGCGGGAGAACTTGATCTCGAAACTCTTTTCCTCGTCGACGAACGGGGAAACGTCATCGCTTCGAGAGACCCAAATGGAAACGTCGGCACCAGGCACTATAACGACCGGGATCAGGTCCACCGCGTCGTATCGCCAGCCGTGGAAATTCCTCTCGAAGTTCCGGTTGATGAGTCTCCCGCGGCACTAATCCCCGCCGCGACCGGAACCACCGCAGTCCACTTCGACACCTTCATCTTCTACGATCCGAACGGAAACGTCGAAGCCCGTCTTTCAGAAAACGTTGAGCCGTTTACAAGCGAACCAAGACCCCAGCCCGGCTACGCCGCAAGCTATGACGATGGAGCGGGAACTTTCATGCATCCGAACACAGGCGAGCTCACAAATCCAAACGATCTTGGCGAGTTCCCGGTTGCGAGCTACCTGAAGACGACCTACATGTACGATATTCTTAATCTGACGACCACCGTCACCGAGCAGATGGACGCAGCCGGTAGCACCCGCACATCCAGAACTTACCGCGACGATAACGACAACGCCATCCTCTCTGTCGACCCCACAGGCGACAAGGTCTTCACAGAATACGACGAACGAAACATGGTCTATCGTCGCACCCTCGGCTATGGAGTGGCCGCCGATGAAAGCGTCACCACTGCAACCTACAACGCTAACGGCTCCCTCGTGAAATCGTCCGACCCGCGCATTAACGATAACGATCCGCTGAACGGCGGAGGATATTCCTTCACCGCCTACGACGGATTCGACCGCGTCCTCTGGAAAGCCGACAGCGTGAGGAACTCACTTGGCGAGATCCCCGCGAGTTCGTCTGCCACTTATGATGGTGATACCTTCACTGTCCCGGAAAGCGGAGATTTCGTCGCATACACCTACGACGAGAACTCGAACGTGCTTGAAACCGTGAGCGTCGGATACACGGACATCTCGTCATCGTCCGCGGGTAGGGAAAGATTCGCTCATTCAACCTCGTTTTATGACGAACTCGACCGCTCCTTCCGCGCCGAAGTCCTCGCCCTCGACGCGGATGGAAACTCGCTCCTTGAGCCTTCGAACCTCTCGGGTACGACCGGAACACCCGGAATAAATCGCAGCGAAACCGTTTTCCATCGTAACGGCCTCGTCAAATCACGCACCGACGACAACGGCGCGACCTTCGAGTCCTTCTACGACGGCGCTAACCGTTCAATCGCGTCCCGCGACCCGCTCGGAAACATCACCTTCCGATACCTCGACAATAACGGCAACTCGACGGAAAGCACCCTCTACGAGATCAGGCAGGATAACAGCGCAGTCGAGATATCCACGAATAAGGCGGAATACGATTCGCTCAATCGCGCCTTCCACCGAATCGACACAATGGGCTTCCACAGCTTCTTCTGGTTCGATTCCCGCTCGAACACCGTCCGCGCCCGCGACCCCGAACACCACTACATGGTAAACCGCTACGATTTCCTGAACAGGAACATCGAGGCACACGATCAGCTCGCGGATTCTGTAACTTCGGGAGGAATGCTCGTCTCCCGTCCCGGTGTCCCCGTCGCGCTCGACGTCTGGATCAGCGTGTTTACAGAGTACCACGATGATTCCACCGTCACTTCCATTAAGGACGACCTCGACCAGACAACCGCGTTCGCCTATGACAGCCTGAAGCGAAAAACTTTCACTACCTTCCAGGATGGAGGAATCGTCTCCACAACTTACGACTCCGCCTCGAACCCCATCACCTACACCGACCAGAACGAAACCGTCATCACAAACACCATCCACCCAAGCGTCAACCTCATCACTGATCGCTCCGTCGCCTACGCAAACTTCCCGCACCTCGTCGGCGCGGACTACGAATCCTTCCGCTACGACGGCGCGTACAGAATGATCTCCGCGATTACCGGCCTCGCCTCCGAATCCACCCCGCGCTGGATAAGCAATATGAGCATCGACACTCTCTCCCAGATCACATCCTACGATACCTGGACAAGAGATCCGGACAGCGGTAGCTATACGCAGGCAACATTCGGCCTCACCTACAGCGCAAACGGTAACCTCCTCGGCATAGATTATCCAAATAACGGCATCAGCTTCATCGATAACGTCAGCTTCCACATCGACAAACTCGGTCGAACCTTCGCCTCCTTCGAAACCGGACCCCTCGGAACGAATGTCCAGACCTCAGAATCCAGATTCGTCGGCGCTGGGCGCGTCATCGAATTCAGTCAGGGCGGCGATAGCTTCTCTCAGGTCATAAAGACCTCCTACGATTACGAAACCTCCTGCGGCTGTCCGTCAGGCTCCTCCACTTCAAACAGGCTTACCGCAATCAGTGTCAGCACCGGATTCAGCGCGACCCTTCCAGGCGAAGATCTCGTTGGCTTCAAATACGCCTACGATCGTCTGAACCTCCGTGTTGCGGAAGAGCGCACCCACGAAGCCGGTTCGGGAGATGTCTACGTCTACGATGCTGCTGATCGCATGACCGAGTACCGCACGGATATTGCAGCTCCCGTCACTCAGTTCGACGTCTACGCGCAGGATCAAGCCATGAACCAAAGTAACCCCACCTTCGACCGTCGCGACTACCTTTATAACACCCCGGCGTTTGCCCCTCAGAACAAAACGTTGTATAATTTCGATAGCCTCGGAAACAGAACCACCGTCAGTAAGGATTCCATGGGATCGTCCACGTCAACCGAGACCTACACCCAGAATGGCGAAGGAGTCAACGAATACGGCTCCGTCGATGGCGTGAGCTATTCGTATGATAGTAATGGCAATCTCATCGACGACGGCAAGTTCACCTACACCTACAACTTCCGAAACCAGCTCACCGGAGTCTACGACGCGGATACGGGCGCTATGGTGGGCGAATACGGCTACGATGCTTTCAACCGTCGCGTATTCAAGAAAACCCCCGACGAAACCCGG
>JANLHZ010000313.1 GCA_024653775.1 Planctomycetota bacterium
ATCATGGGGCGACCGAGAGCGGAACGAAGATGGCGTGAAGATGTGATGTGAAAACGTCAACTTATTTTGACGCGCGTCCTAAAGCTGAGAACGAAAGGATTGGATGACAAAGAATGCTGTCAACGCGAGCGCGTCATAAACGCTGGCGGGGATGCGCAGTGTGATGAGATGAGACGTTCGCACTCCCAGAAATCGCGGACGATGGCGGAAGTGCCCCGTGGTTCATCGAATTCATGCGATATCTGTCTTCTCCAGGTCGAAGTTGATGCGCTCCCACGTTTCGTACGCGGCCCTTAGTTTTGCGCTCACGGCTTCGAACGCGTCGGTCACGGGTTTCGCGTCCTGCGGAGTCTCACCTCTTATGAACCGCTCCTCGAGTTCCTTCGAAAGCCGCGATTTTTCCTTTTCGAGCGCGTCGATGGAGGTCTCCGTTTTCAGAAGCTCCTTGCGAAGCGCGCGCAGCCTGGAGTCGCGTTCCTTCCGCTCGTCGCGCTCCCTGCGAAACTCCTCCCGTCGGCTGGCGTCCGCGTTCTTCTGACTCTCGAGTTCGATCGCGGTCCTTCTGGAGATGCCGCCTTCGTTCTGCGCCCACCACTCTGCGAACGGACCTTCGAAAGTCACGAGTTTTCGATTCCTGATCTCGACCACGCGCCGCGCGATCTTATCGAGGAAGTAGCGGTCGTGGCTGATGACGAAAATCGTGCCGCCGAAGTCCGCGAGCATTTCCTCGAGCTGCTCCGCCGCCTGAATGTCCAAGTGGTTCGTCGGCTCGTCGAGGAATAGGAAGTTCACGCCGATGCTGACGAGCCGCGCAAGCTGCAAGCGGCTTTTCTCGCCTCCGGATAGCGTCGAAATCTCGCGCGTCAGGTCCTCCCGCGAGAACAGAAACCTGTGCAGCACGTCCGCGGCTTCGCTTTCGCTGAGCTTCGTTTCGCCGACTAGCCACCAGAGCAGCTTCATCGATCCGTCCACGGCTTCGTCGTGGAACTGTTTGTACTCGCCGATTTTTGCGGAAGCGCCGAGCTTGAAGCGATCGTCCGCCCCGGCGCGCGCGAGAATCTCGCGGAAGAGCGTGGTCTTGCCGCTTCCGTTCGGGCCGACGAGCGCGACGCGATCTCCGACTCCGATCGAAAGCGCGACGTCGTCGAGCAGAACGCGCTCGCCATACGCAAACGAGAATCCGCTGAACTCTAGCGCGACGTTCCCGCGCTCCTTCGTCTTCGAAAGGTGCGCGTGGAAGCGCTGCTCGCTATCGGCTGGCTTTTCGATGACGTCCATCCGCTCGATGCGCTTCAGCATCGATTTCGCGCGCTTCGCCTGCGCGGGGTCGTCGTACGCGTTCGCCATATCCATCAGTCGGCGCGCCTGGAACATTATCCGTTCGATGGTGCGCTGCTGGTTCTTGTAGATCCGCGTTTCGAGCGCGATCCTCTCCTCCTTCTGCTGGACGAAGTCGGTGTAATTCCCGACGTACCTGCGAATCCTTCGTCCCGTTAGCTCCCAGATTTCCGTGCAGCAGACGTCGAGCAGATGCCGGCTGTGGCTGACCATAAGCACTGCGCTCCGAATTTCGCGGATGAAGCGGATGAACCACTCGATGCCGCTCATATCGAGGTGGTTCGTCGGCTCGTCGAGGAGTATCACGCCTGGCGCTACAAGCAGCGTCTTCGCGAGGCCGATGACGTTGCGCTCGCCTCCCGAATAGTTCGAAATCGGCTGGTGGTAATAGTCTTCCGGAATGCCGAGGCGTGTCAGCACAGACGTGATCCTCCGCTCGATGTCGAAAGCTCCGCGGGCTTCGTGCTCAGACGAAAGGCGGGAGTGTTCCGCGAGCAGTTTCGCCTCGCGCTCGCCCGTCGCGGATTCGAGTTCGTGCGCGATCTCGTGGAGTCGTTTTTCGCGAGCGACGTCCTCCGCGAACACGCTCTCAAGCTCGCTGTACACCGTCGCGCCTTCCTTTGCGTGAAACTCCTGATGCTGATACCCGAGCGTGAGTCCCTTCGCTTTTACGACTGTGCCCTCCGACGGCTCCAGCTCCCCCGCGATGATCTTCAGCAGCGTCGACTTGCCCGTGCCGTTCTGGCCTATGAGGCCGATCCGCGCCTTCGGCTGGACGCTCAGCGTGACTCCGCGGAACAGATAGTCCCCGAGGAAGCCGTGCCCAACGTCAGATAGCGAAATCAAACTCATCGAAACGAAGAATTAAAACAAGAACCGGGCGAATGCAGAATTCAGATTGCAAAATGCAGAATGAAGTTCAATCCGGAAACTCGAAACTCGAAAACAATGAAATTCCTCGCAGAGTATAGAGATCCCGCGGTCGCGGAAAAATACTTCGCCGCGATTCGTGATACCGTCACGAAGCCCTGGACGATCATGGAAGTCTGCGGCGGGCAGACGAACACCATCGTCCGGTACGGCATAGACGAGCAGCTCCCGAAGGAAATCACCCTCGTCCACGGGCCGGGATGTCCGATATGCGTAACACCCGTCGAGATGATCGACCGCGCGCTTATCATCGCTGAGCGTAGCGAAGTGATTTTCTGCTCCTTCGGCGATATGATCCGCGTTCCCGGCTCGCGCGCGGACCTTCAGCGCGTCAAAGCGGAGGGAGGCGACGTTCGCGTGGTGTACTCGCCGCTCGACGCGGTGCGGATCGCGCGGGAAAATCCGTCGAAGGAAGTCGTCTTCTTCGCGGTCGGCTTCGAGACCACCGCGCCGGCGAACGCGATGGCGCTCTTGGCCGCGAAGAACGAGGGCTTGTCGAATTTTTCGATGATCGTTTCGCATGTGCTCGTGCCGCCTATGCTCGAGGTCGTCTGCAACGCGAAGGACAATCGAGTCGCGGCTTTCCTCGCGGCGGGGCACGTCTGTACCGTCGAGGGCGTCCGCGAGTACCGTCCGATCGCCGAGAAGCACCGCGTTCCCATAGTCGCGACGGGGTTCGAGCCGATGGACATTCTGCAGGGAGTTCTGATGGCGGTGAGGCAGCTCGAGGAAGGGCGCGCGGAAGTCGAAATCCAGTACGGACGGAGCGTTCGCGAGGACGGAAACGAACTCGCGCGGGAAATCGTTTCGAAGGTGTTCACGCGGACGAAGCGCAAGTGGCGCGGCATAGGCACCGTCGGTTCGAGCGGTCTGGAACTTCGGGAGGAATTCGCTTCGTTCGACGCGTCGCGGAAATTCGATCTAGCGGACTTCGAGGTCGAGGAGAACGAGAACTGCCTAAGCGGAAGAATCCTCATCGGGGAACTCAAACCGACGGACTGTCCCGCGTTCGGGGTTTCGTGTACTCCGGAAACTCCGCTCGGCGCGACGATGGTCAGCGCGGAAGGCGCCTGCGCGGCTTATTACCGCTATCGTTCCGCGAATTCGTCATTCGAAATTCGAAATTCGTAATTCATTCGTCGTCGTCGAAGTCGTCGTAATACTCTTCCTCTTCATCGTCATCATCGCCGTCGTCGTCCTTCTTCGCCGCGGCCTTCTTGCGCTTCTGCTTTTTCTTCGTGGTGCCGTCGGCCTCGTACTCGTCGCGGGCCTTTTCGCGGAACTTTCTCACGGGCTTTTCCGCGGTGAGGTCGAAATCGTCGTCGTCGAGGTCCTCGAGATCATATTCCTCGCCGGTCTCCTCCTTGACGTCGCTGAGCATTTCCTTGAATATCGCGTCCGCCTTCTCGATCGCTTCGTGGGCTTCCTCGGGAGTCGCCTCCTCCTCGCTGATGCAGTCTTCCCAGAGTTCGATGTATGTCTTTCTCCAGGTGAGGATTTCCTCGCCTTCGACGGGAATCGCGGTTCCTGTCATCGAGCAGATGTTGTAGAAAAGCGCGATGCTCGCAAGAACGTGATCGTCGTCGGTTTCGAACCCGGTCATCAGGCCGTCGTCGATTATGTTCTGAAGCTGTTCGAGCATATCGGCGATGACGTCCTGAGACGTCGGATTACTGAAGATGGTCTTCGGCAATTCCAGCATTTATTCACTCCCCAGGGGCTTTCGATTTCAGATTCCGGATACAGGCACGACACTACCTTTACAAAACTCGGTTGCCTGTATTCACCCTCCATTTTTGTTTTTTTTTCCGCGCCTTTTTCCAGGCTCGATTCGAGCCTTCGCCGGACTCGCAAACTCGCGCGTCCTAATGCAGCGATTACGGTAAAATTGCTCGCTTGCCGAATTTGATTTTCCAGGAACGGCTGGTAGAATCCAATTATTCCACGATCAGAACGAAAGTCGAGAGCTACTGATGCCCGATACGCCCGAAACATCCGCTTCGAAGTCCCCGCCCGAGGACGCGCAGGGTAAATCTGCCTCACCTTCAGGGGACGCCGCTATTGATAAAACGCAGGATGGCGGGCTGCTGAGCGACATAAAGGACGCGTACAGTCACTTCAGCGCCGCGATCAAGGGCGAGGACGCCGAAGACGACGATCCGGAAGAACACGACGAGCATTACGAAGAAACCATGGTGATGACGAAGGACGACTCGAAGCGCGTCCGCGTCGTCAAGAGGAAGCGCAATCCGCCGGAAGTGGCGAAGTGCCGCGAAATCTCGGGCGAGGAGCTTATCAAGTCGCTCGAAAGCGGGAAGAAGCTGAGCGCGGTCTACATCCGCGAACTAAGGATCGAAGGCGCCCCGGGTGATCCGCTCCTATTCGACAAGCCGATCGAAATCGAAAATTCGGTGATCGACCTCATCGCGTTCCACGCGGTCGAATTCAAGCGCCATGTGATCTTCAAGAACTGCCTGTTCCGCAAAAACCTCTACATAGGCGAGAAGCGACAGTACATGGCGACCCTCTACGGCTTCGACGTCATCCTCGCGGCGGCGGTGTTCCGCAGAAGCGCCAAGTTCGAGGGCTGTTTTTTCGACGGAAGGCTCGACGCGCTCGGGACGAAATTCCTCCACGTCGCGTCCTTCGCCAGTTCGAAATTCATGGGCAAGGCGTACTTCAACCGCGCGGTCTTCGAAGGCGAGGCGGATTTCCACAACATCGAGGTCTTCAGCCCGCAGTTTCGTATCAGCGAAGCGCTTTTCCGCGCACTCGCGAATTTCCGCTACAGCAAGTGGAACGTGGCGGGCTACTTCATAAACACCGAGTTTCGCGGAATCGCGGACTTCAGTCATACCATTGCGAAGGAGGGCACGCTCTACTTTACGGAGGCGCAGTTCCATAACACTGCGCTTTTCGAGAAATGCGTCTTCCACCACCACGCGAGCTTCGTCCGCGCGGAATTCCATCGCCTCGCGGTGTTCATCGGTTGCAACTTCAAAAGGGAGATGGACTTCACCCGCACCAAGTTCCTCGGCCCGACGGATTTCCACCTCATTGCGATCGAATCCATTCCGATCCTCGAGGGCGCGAAGTTCCATGACGAGGACAAACTCGTTCTCACTCCGGAGGAAAAAAAGCTCTGGAAGGAGGAGATCAAGGTCGGCTCTATAAACGACTGGATCATCATCGTTCTCGCGACAGCGATGATCCACAGCGTCGTCTACGCCTGTGGGGCGGGCAAGGCAGTGAACCTGTTTCTGTTCTACACTCTCGCGGGCATCGGAAACCTTTACTGGATCGCGTTCCTCCAGAGCGCCCCGGCCATCGGCGGAACCTTCAAAAAGATCTGCAACAAGATGACGAAAATCCTCGACTGGTATCGTCCGAAAGCGTTCTTCACCGAGATGAAAATGTGGAAGGAATTGCCCCGCGTATTCGGGAGGTCGATGCTGTTCCCGTTCAGATTTTTCGGAGTCTGGTTCTCTGGGCTTATGGTGAACGTGGTGCTGGTGACGATCTTTTTCCTTTACAACATGTTTATCGACGACGAATTCGGGCTGAAGAAATTCCTGCCGTTTTTCATCGTTTACATGCCGCTTTACACCGTGCTGACGCCTATGTTCTGCTTCTTCCGATTCTACAACAATCCGGAGGAGCGATACCGCACGATCTTCACCCGCTACCTCGTAAGAAGGTACGGCGACGACTGGGAAAACAACGGCGACGCGATGAAACAGCTAAACAGATATCGCGGACGATGGCCGAAAGTCTACGCGATCGATTACCTGCATATAATCCTGCTTCTTGGAATGTTCAGCGCGATCGTCGTCAACTCCGCGAAAATCAGCTACGAACGCCTCGCCCTCGGAATTATCGGCGAAGCCTCCGGCAAGGGCGACATGAAAGTCGAGGACCTGCCGTTCGCGAATCAGTTCCTCGGAATGATGCCAAGCGGAGTGAAGGAGTTCATCACGGGCGAAGCCCCGGCTGCGCAGGAACCGAAGCCGGAGATTCATCGCACCCAGGCCGCGGCGGAGAGACTTCAGTCGCGGGAAGAGCAGAACGAGGGCCCCGCGGTGGCGACTCCGGAGAAGCCTAAGCCTCAGATCGAATTTATACGCCGCGAGCTTCCGCTACCCTCGGAGAAGCCGAAGCCTCCGCCTGGAGAGCGCCGGTTTGGAAACCTGAGTCGAGGTCGCGAGGTGACTCCGCCTGAAAACCGGACTCCGCCCGCGAATCCGCTCGACAAGCCCGATATGAATCCACAGGAACAACCGTCCGAAGCTACCGCGGATCAGCCGTCTGAAGCTCCCGCGGAACAACCGTCTGAAGCTCCCGCGGAACAGCCGTCGGAAGCTCCCGCGGATCAGCCGTCTGAAGCTCCCGCGGAACAACCGTCTGAAGCTCCCGCGGAACAGCCGTCGGAAGCTCCCGCGGAACAGCCGTCGGAAGCTCCCGCGGAGCAAGGGGCGGAACCGCCCGCGGAAGGTTCCGGCGAATGACGAAGCGAGACTATAAGAAACGCCGGAGTTCTAACGATCCGTCGCAGAAACCCACGGGGCGGACGGAACCTGCCGGAAGCTGGGAAAACATCGCCCATTGGTACGATTCCATCGTCGGAGAATCGGGGTCCGACTACCACAGGACGATTCTCGTGCCGAAGACCGTGGAACTTCTCGCGCCCGTGAAGGGAATGAAAGTCCTCGACGTCGGCTGCGGGCAGGGCGTGCTCACGCGCGCTCTGCAAGCCGCGGGCTGCGACGCGACGGGAATCGATCTCAGCCCGTCGATGATCGCGCTCGCGAAAAAGCGTTCCAGCCCGAAGATCAAGTTCGTCATAGGTGACGGCAAGCGTCTCAACGATTTCGATGACGCATCCTTCGACGCCGCGGTGTATCTTATGGCGATCGCCGGGATGGACCCGCTCGCGGACGTCATCTCCTCCGCGGCGAGGGTGCTCCGTCCGGGCGGCTCTGCGATCGCCATCGTCACGCATCCCTGCTTCCGGATTCCGCGGCAGAGCCACTGGGGTTTCGAAGAGGAGCGCAAGATTCAGTACCGCCGGATCGATATGTATATGACGGAAGCCGCGATCCCGATTTTTTCGTACCGCAAGGGTTTCAAGGAAGGCGAACACACGACGACCTACCACCGGCCGCTGAGCGCTTACGTCAGCGCGTTCGCGGAAAGAGGTTTCAGCGTCGCTGCGCTTGAAGAGTGGACTTCGGACAAGAAGAGCCAGCCTGGGCCGCTCGCGAAAGCCGAGAATCGCGCCCGCGCAGAGATTCCGCTATTTCTCGCGATAAAGGCGACGCTCGGAGTTAAGAATTGAATGCAAGCGACCCAAGTCAAACTGCGTTCTTGAGCGATCCGAAAATGCCACTGACGGGATTCGAACCCGCACGGCCCAAATTCTAACAAACTTGATACACAAGAATATGCCGATTCAAACGGTTTTCAAAACGTTGGCGGTTCTGGTGTGGGTTCCGATTTGGCAAAACTAGTCAACGTGTGGCACAGTCTGCTCGATTTCAAGCGCAAAGCGATCCTCGCGCTCGCGGAAGTCGATATCGATGATGCCGACCCTGAAACGTAATGCGTGCCTCCGATTCTTGTATGAGTTTCAGTCACCAAAATAAGAACGCCGAGGAACGAGTGTTCCCCGGCGTGAGAATTTGAAGTGACCGAATGTTAAGGACGCGCGTCCTAATCGTCGCGAGTCGCGTTCTTCTTGAGATCGAAGAACCGCTGGAGGAGCCTCCCAAGTGAGTGGCGACTTGAAGATTGCACCCATTTTTGCCCTCGCCGTATCGGTAACCGACACCTCTTCGAGAGATGTCTTCCTTCGCGGCGATAGCTTTGTGTGTAAGGTCTTCCAGCTCGTACTGAAAGTAGGCGCGGACGTTGGCGTTCTCCGAATACTTCATGTTTATGTAATCGGCGACGTCTTCCCACGCCCACTGCGCGTTGATGGCATCGGCGTCCGTCCTCTCGAACACCGAGAGGCTCGTTGTCGAAGCGCTCTGAAAATGAGCATTGTAAACCGACCATTCATCTTTGTTTAAATCGATTTCGGCTTTAACGCTCCCGGTGAGCTGACGCTCGCCTTTTCGTTTTCCGCGGAACCAATAAACAAAGTTGTCGGTTTGGTGGTGATCTTTGGTCTTACAGACCTCCGGTGACGGGCATATCCACAATGCCAACGGACATTTGTGGGGCGGCCGTTCCTGGACGCCGTAGAGAACCAATCGATCCTTTTCTCTGCAAAAGACGCACTTTTCTGGAGGTCTGACCTCCAGATACTCCGGCACGTCAATCGGTTCGAATTCAGAAAAGAGATCATGCGACTTCTTCGTCATCATCACCTCCGATCCACACACTCTCGATGACGACGTGACGGCACGGGAATCGCGCGATCACGCCGACGAGGATTTCGCCGTCGAAGTAAACATCAACGAGTTTCTCCGACCAAACTTCTTTCCCACAGAACGAGCAGTCTACAAAAAAATCGTCATCATCGTTTGTGTATCCTCCGATCGGTGGATACACAAACGATGATGACGGACACGGCGCGAATCCCCCACCATTTAGGGTCTTTGCCCAAATGGACATGGTATTTACCTTTCTACAAACCTACCCCAGAGACGATTTGACAAATTTTATAAAATGTGCAAAACTTCCACCAGGGTATGGTCCCGCGTTTTTTTTGGGTTCTCACTAAACCCAAAGCGGTGACCACCCACACCCTCCGTGTGCCTAAACGTTCGGAGGGTGTTTTCTGATTAAAGAAAGAAAAACACCCCCGAAAAACGGGAGAGATTGGGTATAATTAAAAATTGGCCTAAAATTCGCCGAATAATGGGATCACGTTGGCTCGCCAACATCGGCGTGTCCGGGAACCTGATCGCGCTCACTACGTGGTCAGGTTTCTTTTTACCTCCCTATCTACCCAAGGACGCTTTAACATACTGATATGCTCATGCAATAAATAGACCATACTCATTGAATTGTTTTATTGATTATAGCTACAATACGGCTTCAATATCACAGCAATATGCAACAAAATTATTGCAGGTGAAATTAGACTGTATCTGGCTTGCAAGGCGACTCTGTAGCAGACCGCAAAGCTTATTGCAGGGTCACATTTGGACATTGCAGGGCGATCTACGGTATTGTAGGTCTATTGACGGCAACGAAATATCCACTCATTTTTTAAGTGTAATTAAACTGCAACATCGTAGTCGAATTATATTCTGTCTATTAACAACATCGCAGGCCAGCGGACGCTAAATTATTATTTTCAATGTAATAGATGGATTCGTCTAAAATATGGAAAAAATTGGAAAAAATTGGTTGATCTGGATAAAATGATTGAATGATTGAGCATAAATCACAGGACAAACCAGTCAGTATTTTCTATGACGCGAAGATATGAATTCGAGAGGTAGTGCAATGGGAGAGTGGAATCTTCAAAAGGCGATTAGCGGGATAATACCGAAAGCAGAACAACGGGAGAGCGAGTCTGACTTATTAGAGAAAGCGAAGGAGTGTACTGGAGGGTTTATAATCATTGTTGATTACAATTCTATAATCCTCGCGGACAATGACCGGAAGCCAAAATTTGGTATCACAGTTAAAGGTAGTAATTCGTTAATACTTTTTTTGACCTGTTCAGCTTTCTTCCACAAGAAGAAACCAGAGGATTCGTTGAGTATAGCAAAGAATGATTTTCGTGAACAATATAAGCTAGTACGCGATACTGTCAGGGAGTGTTTTGATGACAACAAAATTGGAACTACGTTTAGAGACGAGATGAATGTCAATGGTACGTCTTCAAATAGAATCACTGAGCCGTCGAATAAAGAAGATTCGAGTTCGGATGTGATTCAACAAGACGAGTTGTCTTTTCCGATTTCAAAATTGTGCTATGACGGCAATGTACTGGTAAGATTATTTCCAGAGGAAAAAGATGGTCAAATTCTGCCTGTTTCTAAAGAAGAAGTTAAAGCAATTCATTTAAGTTTGAAATTGCTATTCATCTTTCCGCCTCCCAGACAAAACAGCTATAAGATATTTGGCGAGTTCCTGAAAATTTCTTTATGTATCCCCGAGACATCGAAAAAATTCATATTTCATAACATGCAGGAACTTAAAAAAATCCTGCCGAGCGAAAAGCCGTCAGTTCAAAATGACGCCTTCAACCACATTTCAGCGGAAGAAATTAAGAGGTTGATAGCCGAGGCGCAGGCATCATATATTGCTAATTGTGAGAATACCAGCGAAGTTAAAGATAAAAATGCAGGAGCAGATGACACACCAGTAATCACAAGTAAAGAAAGACGAATGCTCACAAACAGTCCTATCGCCTTTATTGTACTACTTATCATTATCCTTGTTTTATTACCTCTGGCGATATGGGGATTTTTTATCAACGGCAAAACCCCAAGTGACAATGCGAAAAATAAAGACTCGTCGCCATTAACCCCGCGTTATTCACGATAGGCGGAAATAAAAATACCCAAGGCGCGAACTTTGCAACGGAGGAGGTATCTACGCCCCTTTCCGGAATTGCAAG
>JANLHZ010000330.1 GCA_024653775.1 Planctomycetota bacterium
CGAAAAATCTTCGCCATCCCTGATGGGCGTAACCGTTAACATTCCTTCATCCGGTCCCCCCACCTCGAATTCGCCCAGGATCGTCACTCCGCCCGAATCGGACGCGATACCAAGGTCTTCGTCAAGAGAAATACCGCCAGGATTTGCGGTATCGGTCCAGACGAATTCCATTCCTTCCGCGACGACTTCCGCGATGTAGTTTGGCGTTTCGCCGCCGGTCTCGATGCGCTGCGCAAGGATAAGCTCGGAAAGCGGACAAGCGTGCAGGGTTTCGCCTCCGATTGCCGATCTTCCGCCAAGTTCCGAAACCGTAAGACTCGAATCCAGGAACGGAAGCGGAAACACCCACGCGGTGAAAGTTCCGTCCCAGGAACACGAATCGAAAACGGTTGTCGGCTCGCCTTCGCTGAAATCGGGGAATTCGCCGCTTCCGGTTCCCTCGAAAACGCCCTGGACGGAGCAGATGTTTCCGCCTTCATCGAAACAGACTTCGCCAGAGTATGTGAACGTGAGGCTGTATTCGGTTTCCGCCTCGCTACTGGATGGACCGAGAACCGAAAGGTTGTAGACGAGGGAGTTTCCGGTAATTTCCCCTTCGCCTACAGTGCTGATTGCGTCCGGATCGAATGGAGCGCCTGAAATCGACGATCCGGACTGGGATATTAGAAACGATGGCGTCAGTCCTATAGGATGCAGCAACTCGGAATGACTGTCGTCGAGATCGCATGAAAAACTTGTGACGTTGTTCTCGACGACCCAAATGCCGCTGACGTCGATTTGCGCGTCCTTACTTGTGTTATTTCGAGCGTCTTTGGTTGAACCTGAAGTCTGAACTTCCGACTCCCCCGGCGCTTCAAAACCTCGATCGGTTGTGTCTCCAAAGGCGAGGGCGAGAAAAAGGAGCGTTATCAGGAACGACCCTCTCAAGAGTTTACCCCCCCCCCGGATTTTTAATCCCGATTGGCGAATTGAACTCGATTTTTTGCGCGACACTTTTCATTGAAAGTCCATTTCTACAAACATGAGACACAATCAACTATATGCTATATTTACAAGAATACTATCGTCGGAAATCACACGCAAACAGAAATTTGTCTGCCGTCAGAAAAATTTCTGTTTGTTTCTGTTTGTTACTGAATCGACAAAGTCAGAGTCGGGAGCGTCACCGGAAGGACTCCTGCGGAAACCGAGCCTGCAATCGTCATCGAGACGAAGTATGTGCCGGAACTGACCGCGGGCGCGCCCGTGCCGTCGACGAGGGACCAGGTAATCGCGTCCGCGCCGAAAAGACTCAGCGTGTGCCCCGCGGAGATGGACGCCGTCGTCCCCGCGAAGCTCGTCGGCGCCGCGCTCGCGCTCTGCTGGAACACGATCGTTCCCGAAACGCTTCCCTGCCGTACGATGACGTCCCACTTGTAGCCGTTCGCGCTGGCGTCGTACGTGAGCGTGCTAGTCGAGCTCATCAGGTTCGAAATCGCAAGCTCGAACTTCACGAATGAATCCTGCGCCGCTGAGTTGACGGTGAACGTTCTTGTGCTGAGGGACTGCGCGTTCTTCGCGTCGAGCGTTACGCTGTAATCGAGGCTCGACGTGCCGGAAATTATGGTCACTGTCGCGGGAGGAAGCGTCGGAATCAGCGACGCGCTGCCCGCGTCTGCGTTTATCGCCCACGTGACGGTGTAATTTCCGCCCGGGACCTGCACGCCTCCATCTGAAAGCTGATCCCAGTTGACGTTGTAAAACGCTGTCTGGCCTGGAAGGATGCTTGTCGCCGCGGCGGTCGGACCCGCACCTGTACCGTCGGTGAGCGTCCGCACCGTGGCGCCGAGAGCGTCGGTGATCGTCACGGTGTAAGTGGCGTCCGAGGTATACGAGATCGTTTTCGTCTCGCTGTAGCCGTTCGTGAGCGAAAGCTGAAGATCGACGGTGTCGCCTGGGATGAACGACGAAGTCTGCACGCCGGAAGTGTCCTTCGCGAGAGTCACGGGAGAAAGCGATCCCGCGGTCCCGCCCGGAAGGATCGTGAAACTGACGCTCGCGATCGTCGGCAGCGCCGCGGCGGGGGAAACGCTCGATCCCGTCGGATAGAGCACCTCGAGCACGTAGGTTTTTGCGACGACTGTAAGCCCGTTCGTGTCGAGCTGGTCCCAGTCGTAGCTGTACTTCAGCACCGAACCCGTGCTCACCTGCTCCACCTGCGACGCGACCGCCACAGATGCAGCCTTGACCTCGGTTCCGAGATCGAGAACGCGGAACGCGAACGCCGCGCTCGCCGCTGCATAATCGAATGCTTGCGATACGCCGCTGATATTTTTGATCGAAAGCTCGAAACGAATGTTCTGTCCGGAAGGAAACGACACCGTCTGGATGTTTGCTGAATCGTAGGAATAGACCCACGTCTGGAACGGAATTCCCGAGCCGCCGCCGCCACCTCCGCCGCCGGTGCCCGCCTGGGATGATCCCATCTCGATGGCTTTGAGAGGCGTCGTCGGGATGACGAACTTCGCGCCGGATTCGTCCCGCGCCTCCGCGAGCATCCACGCGCGGACAAGATAGGTGCCGTCCGGGACGGACCCGCCCGATGTGTTCGTCTGCGACCACGAGGCGGAAAAGCTGTACGTCGCCCCAGGCGCGATTGTCGTCGTCCTGCCCGTGAGCATGTTCCCCGGACTCGCAATGCTGAGCTGCCACGCAAGCGAGTTCGACTGAGAATAGATTTCAACCTCGCCGTCGTTTGGAGTCGAGAAGGCGAGCGTCAGTGTTTTAGCGGTTTGGTTCTGGATGGAGCAGTCGATCGTCACCGCCGCGCCGGACAGAAAATATGGCGTTTCGACTCCGGAACTGTCCCGCGTGGTCACAGTCGTGGTGAAGCTCGCGGGAAGGTCCTCGAAGAGAAATTTCGTCTTGGTGTCGGTTCCGGGGCACCCGAAAAGGGTCATCGTCAGAATGAAAACGAGCGCTGCCCGCGACGCGACGGAGTTTAGCATTTTCGGAAACATCTATGACCTCGCTGCATTGATGAACGCAGATAACCGAAGCATATTGTGGTTTCTCGCGACCGAAATTCAAAGAATTTATATTGTGATCTCTCTCGCTCGATTTTCAGGAGTAGACGAGGCCGAAATCGAAATAGTCCTTCAATATGAGTAGCGCCGCGCACACCGCGAGTCCGAGAATCTGTCTGCGGTCGTACCAGAGCGCGCGCGCGGTGCTAACGACCGCCTCGGACTGCACCCGCGCCCTCGACAGCCCCGGCGCGAACCTCGGCACCGAAAGACAGTACTCCGCGTAAGCTCCGCCGTAGATCGAAAGCAGCAGACGTTCCTCGCTCTGGATCACGCACACGTAATGAATCCCGAGCAGAGCCGCGACGGGCGCGAGAAGGTAATAGTTCTCGCTCGCGACGAGACACCCCACCGCGGCGAGGTAGTTCCCGGAATAGATCGGGTTCCGTACGATCGCAAACGGCCCGCCCGTTATGAGCGTGCTCGCCTTGAGCTTTCTCGTGTCCGACGACCTTCCGATGTACTTTCGCGCCCACACGCGCAGGAATTCCCCAAATACGATCAGCAGCGGCCCGACGATAAACGCGAGCGTGGTCTCCTCGTCGAATTTCTCGCTTCGGAGCAGGAAGATCGCAAGATAGATCGGGATCGGGATGTATCCGCGGAGTTTGAAATAAGTATCCATGTTCAATTACGAATTACGAGTTGAAACCTGTCTGGGCGCGAAGCGTCATCGAATCGAAGAGATCACTCTGTCCTGCCAAAGGTCATTGTAGTCTGGGCCGAGCCGATTCGTAATTCGAAATTCATTAATCGTTTTCGTGTTTTCAGACGCAGAAATCCGCATTCGCGATTTCCGCAGCGGGAATTACCTCCACGCACTCCGCGAGTGGATATCGCCTCGTCCCCGGATAGATCACGCTGACCTTCTCAAGCCCAAGATCCTGAAGCGCCCCGCGGATGGAAGGCGTCATTTTCGGGCCGTCGCCGCGCTTGATTTCGATACCTGAAAGTTTATCGCCAAGGCGCAGGATAAGATCGATTTCCGCGCCCTGGTGAGTAGCCCAGAAAAACGCTTCGTCGTGATTCTGCGTGAGAAGAATCTGCTCGATCACGAAACCTTCCCACGACGCGCCGACCTTCGGGTGTTCGAGAAGCGATTTCTTCGTGTCGATCCCGAGAAGTTGGTGCAATAGCCCGCTGTCGCGAATGTATATTTTCGGCGATTTCACCTGCCGCTTGGAAATGTTCGCAAAGTAAGGCTGAATCTGCCTCACCATCAACGCGTCGGTCAGAAGGTCTAGATATCTTCTCGTCGTCGACTCGCTTACGCCTAGCGCGCGGGCAGGTTCCGCGGCATTCCATATCCCGCCGTGATAATGCGCGAGCATCGTCCAGAACCTTCGCAGAGCCGTGGCCGAAATTCGAACACCGAACGCGGGGAAGTCGCGCTCGAGCAACGTAACGATGAAATTCTTCCTCCACTGAACGCTACCTTCCTCGTCCGGAGAAAGATACGAAAGCGGAAAGCCGCCCCGGAGCCAAAGCGCCTCGCTGTTTTCGAAGCCCAGCTCTGAAATCGAAAATCCACCGATGGTGACGCGCTCCGATCTTCCCGCGAGGCTTTCTGAAGTCTGACGGAGAAGCTCTCCGGACGCGCTTCCGAGAATCAGGAACCTCACATCCCGCTTCCGGTCGACTAAAACACGGAGCGTCGGAAACAAATCGGGTCTACGCTGAACCTCGTCGATGACGACAAGACCAGAAAGAGATTGCAGCGCCGTTATCGGTTCGTCCAGCCGCGAAAGACTCGCCGGGTCCTCGAGATCGAAGTAGTTGATGGAACCCTCGTCTACGAATTCCCTCGCGAGCGTCGTTTTTCCGGACTGCCTCGGGCCGGAAAGCACCACGATCCGACTGCGGGATAACGCAGCATCGATTTTCTTGATATAGCCTGCCCGAACGATCACAAATTTATTTTACCAAGAAATTCAGGCAATCACAGGCGGAATTTCCTGATAAAATTGGTGACGACATCAATTGAATTACAATTAATATTGTTTATAAACTCTATCAACAGATTTGGCGTCGAATTACGTCATCTGGTTTCCGAAGGGTACGATCAGATTGTACAGCGCGGCCTGGGAGTTCGGGTCGAGCTTCAGCGCCGCCATGTATTCGAGTTTCGCCTCGTCGAGTCTACCGAGATTATAATACGCGGAGCCGAGGTTGTTGTGCGCGGAGGCGAACTCCGGCTTCGCCTCGATCGCCTGTTTGTAGTATCCGATCGCTTCGCGGACCTTCCCGAGTTTCGCTAGCGCGAGGCCTAGATTGTTGTTCGCGGTGGCGGAATTCGGGATAAGCTCGAGAACCCTCGAAAACACCTTTGCGGAATCCTTGAATTCGAGGTTTTCGTAAAGTTCGATGCCGATTGACGAAAGTTTCTTATAGTCCGTCGACTTCGAAAACAGCAGCGCGTCGGCCTTCTCCTTCAGTTTTGCTACGTCGCTCTTCACTTCAGCCCTGGACTTCGTGTGCCCGTTTTTGTGGGCGGTTCCGTTCGAATGTCCGTTCCCGTTCGCGTACGCGGGATGGCTGAACGCGTCTCGCTTCTGCGACGGACTCAGATTGAAAACGTACTTCGTCTTGTCCTTGCTCCTTTCGAGTATCTTCTTCGCGTCCCTTGGCGATATTCCCGGAGTCCCCGGCGTGACAGGATCATGCCTCTGCTCTTCCCGCCTTATGGAAACTTCGTCCCTCGGAGACCACCCATCGCCGCGATGGCTTGCTAAGCTGCGCAATTTCGTGAAGCCGAGCGCGGAAAAGTCATTCGAGGTGGACTCCTTCCGAGGCTTTTCCGATGGTTTCGCGCCGGCTGCCGCGGAAACGTTCCTCGCGGAAACGTCCTTCGCGGGGGGATCGTCCGCGATCTTCAGCGGCTCCCAGCCGGGAATCTTCCGAAGCACCTCCTGCATTACTTCCGCGTTTTTGAACCGCTTCTCCTTGCGAACAACGCTCCGCGCGATGAACGCGTCGAACTCCACCGGAAGCGACCTATCGATATCCGATGGCTTGTCTCCGGGCTGAGGGAGTTCTCCCGTCACCATCTCGAAAAGCACGACGCCGAGCGAGTAGAGGTCCGTCGACGCATCGAGCGGATATCCCTTCTTCTGCTCCGGAGACATATACTCGTACGTCCCCGCGACTCCCTTCGCCTGATCCGTGCTGATCGATCCACTGAGCATCGAAGTGACCACCTCGCGGTTCGAAAGCCCGATCCCGAAGTCTGTGAGTTTAGCTATCCCAGAGCGCGTGAAAAGAATGTTGCTCGGCTTGATGTCGCGGTGGATCACACCCTTGCGGTGCGTTACGCGTAGCGCCGAAAGGAGCTGATCCGCGATGGAAAGCGCCTTCTTGAGCGGGATTTTGCGCAGACTCGCAACCCGGTCCCGCAGACTCGGCCCGTCGATATACTCCATCACGAAATACGGCGGCGTGTGGAGCAGATTCAGCCCGAAGGTCTTGGCGATGTGCTTCGAGTCTATCTCGGCTAGCTGCCTCTGAATTTGGCCTTCATTGCGGAGCTGCTTCAAATACTCTGGGTTGGTCGGAATCTTGATGGCGACGAGATGGTCCGTCCAATGGTAGTGCCTCGCACGCCACACCTCGCCAAAACCGCCGGAGCCGATTTTCTCGAGGAGTACGTATTCGCCGATTACGTCTCCCGCTTGTACTGTATTTACAGACATTCGTCTTTTCGTCAGACCGCAAAAACCTCGTCGCCAAGAAATTAAGGTTGATCACTTTATCGACGTCTTAATGGCTCAACTGTAGACTTTGTTGATAATCGTATTCGGAAGAGCCACTTTTTTTCGACAAAACCATAGATAAAGCGTGCGATGCGACAGATATCAACGCTCGAAATAACATTCAATGACAACTATAAAAATTTGACGTAATGACTTTTTACTGTGAGCGATTCGACTAACCACGTCGCGCACCTGGGACCGCGGACGTCCTCGTCTGCGCCAATGGCTCGGACTAAAATTTTCCAGCCCCGCCCTTCATACGGAAGATGCATATCA
>JANLHZ010000006.1 GCA_024653775.1 Planctomycetota bacterium
TCGGGTATATCGATATGATCGGGACGTTCCACGCTGAAATTGAGCGCGTCAGGGCAATCGATATCGTTTCCCACGATGTGGATTCGGGGTTCACGAAAATAACATATTTGAATCCCGACGGCCTTACAAGTACAGTCGATCCGGTCGCGCTTTGCGACGAAACCGAACTCGACTTTATCGCCCACCTCGAATACGGCATGCACCCGGAACGCATCATTTGGCGATTATATATCGACGGCGTGGAACAGTTTCGATTCGGCGGGCCATCGTTTACTTATACTTTTCCGCAGGCTGAGGGCGATATTACCGAATACGTTATCGAAGCCACGCAACACATCGATGTCCCCGGCCTCAAAACCCAGGTACTCGCGGTCACGCCAGATATAGCGATATTGAAAACCATAGACGAAAACGGCGATCCATTCGAAATCCCGGAGTTTGATTTCGAGACAGATATAGAAGCGCCGATTGTATTCCCGCTTGAAGGCGTACTAAAATGGTCAGGATTCGATGAAACACCTGACACCGCGGACGACCTTATATGTAACGCTCCGTGGACGTTCGAGCTTGTGTCGGAAACCCATCCGGGCGTGGCAAATATCAATATTATTGACGACTCCAATGCGGAACTGGAATTCGTGTCCATCGACCCGCTTGACCCGAACGCGCTACCGATAGATTATGAGGCGGAGTTTTTATTTAAACCCGAGCGCGCGGGTATTGATGTCGAATATCATATTATAGTCAAGACTCCAGAGCCGGATATAACGATAACCCAGGACAAAGAAAATATTTGCGTAAACGAGGAGGTCGTTTTCACCGCAAGCTTCGACGACCCGGAAATCGAAATCGATAATCTCGGTTTCGCGCTATACTATATCGAAAATGGAAACCCAGTCGAAATCCCCCCGCCTGGCGACGCGAGGGCGCAGCTTGTGAGCCTGACCGAGGAAGCGGCATCGAAAACAATTACTATCGAATTTGGTGAACCCGGCGAGTTCGAACTTTACGCCTTCTATGGCGACATCGACCCTCAAAGACTCGACGACTTCGATAAGGCCACGGTCAACGTGTTCCGGCTGGAAGCCCTCGCGCAGGTTGGGGCGATACCT
>JANLHZ010000014.1 GCA_024653775.1 Planctomycetota bacterium
ATCCTCACCGGAACTATGGCTACGCTTCCGGTTTTGCTTCCTCGCGCGAATCGAACCTGACATAAATCTGAGCGCGATTTTGTACAACTTATTAATTTCGGCCTCCTTACCGCGCACAGAATTCCCCGTTTCCCTTTGAAACTCCGCTATGACAAGGCGACGATGGAGCTACGTCTTCGTTTCAATCGTCAGGGAGATAACTATGACACAGATAGCGCTCATCAAGGCACGGGAAATTCTTGACTCTCGCGGAAATCCGACCGTAGAGGTCGATCTTTACCTTCGAAACGGCGCCGGGTCGCGGGTGCAGGTTCCGAGCGGGGCGTCCACGGGCGTACACGAAGCCGTCGAGCTTCGAGATGGCGACAAGAAGCGCTACCTTGGCAAGGGAACGCTAAAGGCTGTCGCGAACGTCAACAACATCATAGCCCAGAAACTCGTCGGCTTCGACGCGTCCAACCAGCGAAAGATCGACGACGCGCTCATCGATCTCGACGGAACCGAGAACAAGTCGAATCTCGGCGCGAATGCGATGCTCGCGGTGTCGCTCGCCGCGGCGCGCGCGGCCGCGACCGCGTTCGGCATGACTCCTTATCGCTACATAGGCGGCGCGAACGCGCACGTCCTTCCGGTGCCGATGATGAACATCCTAAACGGCGGAAGCCACGCGGACAACAACGTCGATTTCCAGGAGTTCATGATTTTCCCGCACGGCGCGCCGAATTTCCGCGAGGGACTTCGCTACGGCGCGGAGACGTTCCACGCGCTGAAGAAGCTGCTTACGGGTCGCGGCCTTTCAACGGGAGTGGGGGACGAAGGCGGATTCGCGCCCGATCTGAAATCGAACGAAGAGGCGATCCAGCTCTGCTGCGAGGCGATCGAAGCCGCGGGGTATAAGCCTGGCAAGGACATTTCGATCTGCCTCGATCCCGCGACGAGCGAGATTTATGAGGACGGCAGATACAATCTCGAAGCGGAGGGCAAAAAGCTAACGAGCGCGGAGATGGTCCAGTACTGGAAATCCTGGTCCGAGAAGTACCCGATCAGGAGCATCGAGGACGGCCTCGCGGAAGACGACTGGGACGGCTGGACGCAGCTCACCGAAGCGATCGGAAGCAAGGTCCAGCTTGTGGGCGACGATCTTTTCGTCACCAACGTCAAACGCATTCAGAAGGGCCTCGAACTGAATGCTGCGAACGCGGTCCTGATTAAGGTCAACCAGATCGGCACGCTCAGCGAGACGCTCGACGCGATCGAACTCGCGAAGCGAAACCACTGGGGCGCGATAATCTCCCACCGCAGCGGCGAAACCGAAGATACGACGATTTCGGAACTCGCGGTCGCGACGGGAGTGGGGCAGATCAAGACAGGCTCGCTCTGCAGGGGCGAGAGAATTGCCAAGTACAACCAGCTTCTGCGGATCGAGGAAGACCTCGGCGAGCAGGCAGTTTACGGAGTCAGATAAACAATGCTAAGCGACCAAAACCAGGGTTCCTCTTTCCAGCAGACCGCGATGTTCTACTCCGTTATCGCGGTCGTAATGCTCGCGATCGGGCTGTTTTCGATCGTGCCGACTCTGAGGAAAGTCGATCGACAGGATGATACGCGTTCGGAACTCGAAGAAAAGGTCGCCGGGCTCGAATCTATCAACGCGGACCTGAAAGCCCGCTACGACGCGGCTGGAAAGTCGTACCGCATCGCGCAGCTTCTGATCGAGCGCTACGGCTATCGGTTCAAGGACTGACCGGCTGGGATGTCTGACAATGTTAAAGTGAAGCTACCGAAGCCTTCAAGCATCGCTTTAGATTATTTCAATAGTTCAATAAATTTTGTGTTTAGCAATATTCCGCTAAACCTGTGGAACAAAATTATCCGAAATCCTGAATACGCGCCGGTTTGAGCTCGGAAAGCCATGGGGATTCGGATCAACAACAACATTGCCGCACTTTCAGCGCAGGCATCGATTTATCGCAGCGAGAATGCAATTGCCGACTCGTCGAAGCGTCTCGTCTCCGGGCTCCGCATTGGCGCTGCTTCGGACGATCCATCCGGGCTTGTGATTTCGAGCCAGCTTCGAGCGCAGACCGCGTCGATCAGAAAGTCCGTCGAGAATTCACAGAATGGTTTGAATGTCGTCTCTACCGCCGAGGCGGCGTTATCGGAAATCAGTTCGCTTCTCTCGCGCGCGCGGGAGTCGGTGTTAATAGCGATGAACAGAGGCGCCGTTTCGAGCGAACAGATCGAAGCGGAACAGCGAGCAGTCGATCGGGCTATGGCAGCAATCGAGAGGATCACTCGCACAACGAGATTCGGAGGCAGGAATCTACTCGATGGCTCATCCGCATTCAAGGTGACGCCGGGTCGGAATTATTCGTCGCTCGAAAGAGTCAGGCTCCGAGAGGTCGGTTTCATGGCAAACGAAACCTCGAAGTCGATCTCATTATATATCGGCGAGCGCGCGCAACGGGGAGTGATAAACTTCGTCGAGTTCGCCGACACGCGAATCGCGAGCGGCGGGACGGTCGCTGTGAGAGTCACTGGAAACAGGGGTTCGGACGTGTTCCACCTCGCGTCCGGTACCACGTTTTCGCAGTTCAGGAGCATTCTGAACGGGAGCATCGACGAGACGGGAGTGTTCGCATTCGGGACTAATATCGAAAGCCTCGAATACGGTTCGAGCCAGTTTGCGAGCGTTGAAGTGATCGAGTCGCTTTCGACAGGCTCCTTGCTTGCCGGGACGGGGGAAATCATCGAGGAGACGCTAATCGACTACGGAGCCGACGTTGAGGCTTCGATGTGGGGAACGCGCCTCGTATCTCGCGGCAACAAAGTCCTTTCGTCGCGTCGGGGGTTCGATGCTGAATTCGATCTCGCTGAGGGCGCAGGTCATCAGAAAATCGAATTCGAAATCGACAGCCGCAGCGGTATGACTTTTCAGATCAGGGAATCCGCGTCGGAGCGGGACAGGGTTCAGATCGGCATCCCAGACGTTACTCTTTCCTCGCTCGGAAAAAAGAACGTGCGGGCCGAGGTCGCGCCGACGATGGGGTTCGGCGATGGCACATTCACGACTCCGCAGAGTTACGCCGTGGGAGATATTCCCTACGATCTTATCAGTGCGGACTTAAACGGCGACGGCGCGCTCGATCTCATCTCGTTGAACTCGAACTCGGATTTTATTTCGGTGCTTAACGGAAAGATCGAGAACGGTGTCCCCACCGGCCGGTTTGCGGGAGCAAGCAACGTTATTGTCGGCGTGGGAGCTTTCGTCGGTTTGGGTCCGACTTCCGCAGGAGTAGGAGACTTCAACAGGGACAACATTCTCGACCTCGCGGTGACCAACTATCTTTCCTGGGACGTCGGGATTCTTCTCGGTAACGGTACCGCCGGAGTTCCGGATGGAACCTTCGCAGCGCCGACGTCCATCGCGGCGGGGGACGCTCCCGGTTACGTCAAGGCGGAGGATTTCAACGGCGACGGCGTTCTCGATCTCGCTGTTGCTAACCTCTGGTCGGACGACCTCTCCATGCTGATCGGAAACGGAGACGGCACATTCCAGGCAGCGGTAGACTACGCTGTGGGAACGTATCCGCAGGCTATCGCGAGCGGCGACTTCGACGGAGACGGAAACACCGACCTTGCCGTCGTCAATGCTACTTCCGAGGATATTTCCATTCTGACCGGTAACGGCGATGGCACCCTGAATGTCGCGGCGACTATCGCGGCGGGAAGCGGTCCGGCATCAATTGTCGCCGCGGATTTCAATGGCGACGGCGCGATAGATCTCGCGGTGCCGAACTTCTACACCGACGATGTTTCGATCTTCGATGGAAACGGAGACGGCACTTTCCAGAGTCCGAAGTCCTACGCTGCGGGCGACGCGCCGGGTGGACTCGCGCTTGGCGACTTCGACTCGGACGGTTTCCTGGATATCGCGGCGGCCGACTACAATTCCGATGGAGTTGCGGTCATTTTCGGTCAGAAGGACGGCACGTTTTCGGCGCCGGAGGAGTTTTCGAGCGGCGACGGACCGTACTCCGTGATCGGCGCCGACGTCAACAGCGACGGGATTACCGATCTCGCCACTTCGGACTGGAATTCGGATACGCTTTCTGTGCTTATCGGCAAGGGCGTTTCAAGGGGATTCAAGTCCACTTCAGCCTCGGTGAAAGACATTGTATTCGGTGGCGTTTTCGATCTATCCCGCGCTCCGGAAAAAGCACTGGATGTGATCGATGGTGCCATCGAGCAGGTTTCCGAGATTCGTTCGTTCATCGGTTCGGTCCAGCGGAACACCTTCGAAGCTAACATCTCCGCGGCTACGGTTTCTATAAGCGAGCTGATGCATTCGGAATCGCAGATTCGGGATGTTTCATTCGCTGAAGAGGTCGCGTTGCAGGCGCGTAGCCGGGTTCTCTTCCTGGCGGGAACTAGTCTGTTGGCCAAAGCGAACCTGATTTCGCAATCGGTGTTGAAACTCATAGGCTAATTTATCGAGCGCTACGGATACCGCTTCAAGGACTGACTCGATTACGATCATTGCGGGATTCGACGGATTGTGAATTAATACTTGTTGTCGATCGGGGGAGATCGCAATAGAATATTGCTTTCCTTCCGCAACAATTCACGTCAAGAATCCATACCCCATGATCGCTGAACTTTGTTCCTCCGACGTTTCGTTTTCAATGGAGTACTTCACTTACGCCGTGCTGCTGGGCGGGCTTAGCGCGGTGTCGCTACCGCTCGGATCGGCGCTCGGGCTGCTTGTAACCCCGAAGCACGGCGTCACCGGATTCCTCGCGGCGTTCGGAGGCGGCGCGCTTTTGACGGCGCTTACGCTCGAACTCGTCTCGCCTGCCTGCACTGCTTATATAAACGAGGACCACACCCACGGTCACGCGACGACGAATCTGATCGTCCTCGTGATCGGCGCGGTAGTTGGGGGGATTCTGTTCGTCATCCTCGATACCGCGGTGAACAGCAAGGGAGGGTTCCTCAGGAAGTCGTCTACAACTATAGCTTATCTCTCGCGCGTCAAAAAGGAGCAGTTCAAGGAGGCGATCGAGCATATGAGCAAGATCAAGCTCATGCACGGCGTCCCCGCGAGCCTTATCGCGCCGCTGATGGATTTTCTTCGCGTCGAGAAGTTCAAGGCGGGGGATCTGCTTTTCGAGGAAGGCGAGGAGATCGACAGGATTTATTTCATCGACGAGGGCAAGGTGACGATCAAGCATAATGGCGAAGTCATCGAAACGCTCGGAGAAGGCGACTCGCTCGGAGAAGCGGCGGTGCTCGCCACGGGAATCACGACCTACGTGGCCAAGGCGGACACCGAAGTGGTCACGTTCGCGCTGCTTCGCGAGGACGTGAAGCGCCTTCGCGCGGCGTCGCACGAATTCGACGAGGCGGTGCGCGCGCATGCGGAATCGCAGATGCAGGAGGTCATCAGGGTCGACGAAACCGCCGAGAGTAGAGCTGTCGAGTGGAAGAAGGAAGCCGTGAAGGCGATGAAGCTCGGCGCGGAAATCCCTCACCGTCACGAAGTCAACGAGGAGAAGAAGAAGCACAGCGGCGCGCCGCTCGCAATCTGGCTCGGAATCCTGCTGGACGGAATCCCGGAGAGCTTCACTATCGGCGCGGGTTTCCTGTTCCTGCTCGCAGCGAAGCTAGGCTCAGGGATAGAGGCGCCCACGTTCCTCGACCTGATCCCGTACACGCTGATCGCCGGCTTGTTCCTTTCGAACTTCCCGGAGGCGATGTCGAGTTCCATCGAGATGAAAGCTCAGGGCTGGGAAAAGTGGAAAATCCTCTTCATGTGGACCACCTTGATGATCGTCACAGCGATCGGCGCGGGCGTCGGCTACGCGCTAGGCGGCTACGCGTCGCACGAAGCGATCGTCGGAATCGAGGGAATGGCCGCGGGCGCGATGCTCACGATGATCGCGAGCAGCATGATCCCGGAGGCGGTCCACTTAGGCGGCGCGCGCATCGCGGGGCTTTCGACCCTTGCCGGCTTCGTCGCGGCGATACTCTTCAAGTTCCTGGAATAGTTGCAGGACCTCGTTGCGCGAAAATTCGCGACGATTCATTTTGTGCTTGAACTTCGAAGCTGAATTTCTTTGGTATAACATGCACGGAACCTAATCGTCCGGGCTTGAGGTATTCGTGAGAATCGATCGACTCATAGTCAAAAACTTCAAGAAGTTTTCGGAGCAGACTTTCTCCTTACATCCGAAATTCACATTACTCGTCGGTGAAAATGGGTCAGGCAAGACTAGCATACTTGACGCGCTAGCCATTAGTATGGCTGTGTGGCTTGTAGAACCGCCTGGCAGAAATCTGCATAACAGTCGTCGCAACATCCTCCCGAAGGAAATCAGATTGGAGCTTTCACGCGAGGGCGATCGGATTCAATTTCGCGAAAAAACACCGGTAGTTATCGAAGCGCACGGCTGTATCGCCGGAATCGAAGACGTATCTTGGACGCGGCAAATTCGCAAAACCGGCGGGAAAACGGTCAATACCGAAGCGAGGAGAGCGCTCGAAATAGTGAAGAGAATCTATAACCGGATCGACGAGGACGATAAAGTCGTCTGCCCTGTGCTGGCATACTACGGAGCCGGACGCGCCTGGCTTCCATCTAACCAGAGGTTACCGAAGAATAAAAATCCTCACGGTCCCTCTCTTCGATGGGATGCGTTCTACGACTGCTTTAACGAGCGCATCAGGTTCGACGAACTCCGAGAGTGGTTCAGCCGAGAGACTACCGTAGCAGGGACTCGTGGAGGACGTATGCGTCCTGGATTCGAAGCCGTGCGGCTTGCGATCCTTGGCTGCGTTCCAGGCGCAAGTGACATTAAGTTCGACATAGATCGAAATGACATCGTTCTTTCAATAAACGAGAACACGCAGCCATTTAGCAACCTGAGCGCCGGTCAACAAATGATGCTTGCTTTAGTTGCTGATATCGCGATCAAGGCTGTGACGCAGAATGCGCATCTTCTTCCCGCCGATAAACTCGACGGCGACGAGAAGACCCTACCCCGCATTCTGAAAGAAACTCCCGGAATCGTCCTCATCGACGAACTTGATGTACACCTGCATCCTAGGTGGCAGCGTCGAGTGGCTACGGACCTGAAAAGAACTTTTCCATCCATTCAGTTCGTCTGCACTTCGCATTCTCCTCAGGTGATCGGAGAAGTATCGACGGAAGAAATTCTTCTGCTTAGCGAGGAAGGCGCGGGACATCCAGCCGTTGCGCGCGGCGCGGACGCGAACTGGATTCTCGATCATGTCATGTCCGGCACTTCATCAAGCGCGGACGCGATGAAACTTCAGGACGAAATCGAGGATTCGCTGGATGAAGGGGACATCGCGAAAGCGAAAGCAAAATTAGAGCAGCTTCGTAGCGTCTTGGAAGGGAGAGACACCGGCACATTTGTTCGTCTTGAAAGCAATGTGCATAGTTTAGAAGCGCTGCAAGATAGCTCCGATGACGTGGAGGACTCGTGAGAACGATAAAAAAGCGTTCAGCGCCTCACCCACTCGAACAGTGGCGGAATGAGCGCAAATCAAGCAAGTTACCTGGAATGGAATGTACTTATGATGAGATGCGTAAATACAGTAACGTTATGAAGGACGTGGAGGACGGGCTTATTGCCGAACAAGGGGGCATCTGCGCGTATACTGGTCGGCGCATAAATATCCCGCATTCGAATATACCTTTCCCGGGAAGCAGGAAAGTCGAATTCCATATAGAGCACCTGATTCCGCAAAGTCATTGCAAAAAAGAAAACGCAAACTACGGGTACGATACCGACTACCGAAATCTCGTCGCCTGCTGGCCTCCGCCTAACTTTAGTTTGCATCCAGGTTACGGCGCGCTTCAAAAAGGAGACTGGCCATCTCCCGAGTAGGCGCACCTCTTCCTCTCTCCTATGGACACGTCTTGCGGTTCAAGGTTCACTTTCGCATATCATAGCGGAAAGATCAAACCCGCGAACGATAACGACGTATCGGCGAAAGAGACTATCGAAAAATTGGGACTGAATCACAGAGATTTACAGGATCTGCGGAGGGACGCTATACGCGGCGCTATCGAGCCCAAGCGCGGCAAGCTGAATAAGAGGGAGAGTCAGAAAGTTTTATCACGAATCCGAGAAAGATACGAGCAGTTGGATAATGGCGGCAACGAAGAACTTTGGCCCTTCTGTTTCGCCATCGAGAAAGCTCTCGAAAATCACATCGATACAGATTGTGGCAAACGAAGACCCTAGCACGATATCCCCGGAAACACCGGCGAATCGAGGTGAAGCAGCCGGCGTGCGAGGTCGAGAGCGCATTTCGCGAAGCGGTCCTTGTTGCTGATTCGATCGTGCGGGAACTGGACTTTGCGCACCTCGGTCTGCCCGCGCAGGCACGCTGCTACGTAACAAAGTCCCACCGGCTTTTCGAAGCTCCCGCCGCCGGGACCGGCGATTCCCGTCGTAGCGATGACGAGGTCCGCGCCGGAGAGTTTCTGGTAGCTCGACGCGAGCGCTTCCGCGGTTTCCGCGCTGACCGCGCCATGCTTTTCGATTATCGACGGATCGACGCCCGCGAGTCTGGTTTTCGCTTCGTTCGAGTAGACCACGAGTCCTTCCATCATCGCGTCGCTCGATCCCGGGACGTCGGTTAGCCTCGACGCGACGAGTCCGCCCGTGCAGCTTTCGACCGTCGCGACCTTGAATCCGCGCTTCACGCACTCCGCGATGACGACGCTTTCGAGAGTGTCGCCGCCTTCGCCGAAGACGCTTCCCCCGATGCGCGAACGGACACCTTCCGAGATCGCGTCCAGTTCGCGCGGCCCGCCGCGGGTCGCGATGCGCACGTTTATCACTCCGTCGGATGCCATCAGCCCGACGCTGCGCGCGTCCGACTCCTCGAAGAAATCCGCGAGCGCCTGATCCACCGCCGCTTCGCTCATCCCGAAAATCCTGATCAGCCGCGTTGCGATCTTCCCGGCGGGCGCGCCGGAATCCATCAGGAAATCGTCGATCATCGGAAGGCACGCCTCCGCGAACATTCCCTTAAGCTCCCGCGGAACTCCCGGCAGCGAAAACAGCAGCCTGTCGCCCATCTTCGCGGCGAAACACGACGCGGTGCCGAAACGATTTTCGAGCAGCGTCGCGCCCGCGGGAATGTACGCCTGCTTCTTGTTGTTCTCTGGAGCTTCGCGTCCGAAGGCTTTGAACTTTGCCTGGATGTCGTCCCACACGCTTTCGTGGTACTCGAGTTCCACGCCGAGGAACTTCGCGACTGCGTCGCGTGTTCGATCGTCGATTGTCGGCCCAAGCCCGCCCGAAGTGATGACGACGGTCTCCGTCGACGCGCACAGCGATTCGACTATGAGATCGAGGTCGTCGGTGATGGTCATCGTCCTCCGGACCCATATTCCGCGCGCGTTCAGCTCCCGGCTGAGCCACTGGGAGTTCGTGTCGAGGATTTCCCCGGTGGTAAGCTCGCTGCCGATCGCTATAATTAGTGCTTGCATATTACAAATCCAAAACCAGTCCCTCGTACGCCAGTATGATGTGCAGCAGGTCCTTCGGATTTGCGACCTCGATCTTCTGCGCCGCGATCCGGGTTTCCAGATACTTGCGCATCTTGAAAAGAATGTCGTTCAGCGCGAAGTCGTCGTTCGTCGGCTCGTGGTGGAAAAGAACGATCTTCTTGATCTGCTGCTCCACAGCCAGATCGATTCCGATGGACGCGGTGGAATGTCCCCAGTCCTTCTTTTCGACGAAGACCTCCCAGATGTTGTACTGCGCGTCGAAAATCAGGAGGTCGGTGCCGCGCCAGAAGTCGCGGGTCTTTCCTATCTTGTCGGGAGAAATGTCCGTCAGTTCGTTGTCGGTGCTGTAGATGACGCTCTTTCCTCCCGACGTGACCTTGTAGACGAAAACGCCCGCGGGATGATGTCCTGTGACGCTCGTTATAGTGACGTCGCCGTCCTTGTATTTCTTGTCTGCCTCGATTTTGTGGAATATCACCTGCGCTGGAACGTGTTCGAGCGCGACCGGAAAGAACCACGGGCTCATAATCGTTCTGATCGCGTCCTCCGCCCACTTGTGCCCGCTGTACAGGTGGATCTTGTTCCCCTTGACCCACAGCGGCGGGAAAAACGGGAAGCCGAGGATGTGGTCCATGTGGGTGTGCGAAAGAAAAATATGGACCTCGCCCTCTCCACGCTGGAACTCCTCAAGCTGCATCAGATGATGTCCGAGCACTCGTATGCCCGTGCCGGAATCGAAGACGATGTGCTTGGTCTTTAGACGCAGATACACGCAGGACGTGTTCCCGCCCGCGATTCTGGTGCTGACGTGAGGCAGCTTCGCGATGAAATTCTCGACGTCCGCGTCGGTCTGCAGATTCGCGCCAATCGTCCGCTTGACCACGGATTCCAGTTTCCGGCGGTGCTCGCTCGTTAAGGTTGGTGTCGCGATCGATCCTCGTACGCCGAAAAACTGGACTTTCATTCGTGCTCCGAGCCGGGTAGGATAAGGAGGTGGAAGATAATTAGTTTTTCAAAATCGCGCTCAGATTTGCGTCAGGTTCACATTGCGCGATTGAGTCAAACCGCAGTCGTAGCTATAGTTACTTCGAGGATTTGACGATTGAGCGCGATGCGAAGACGACGTGAATATGAGATGCGAGATGAAAAACTAATTATCTTCCACCTCCTGATACGAATTCAAATATTAATCCCTTTGCTCGAAAAAACAATGACCTGGAGGCAAGATTGAAGCTCCCAAACCTTATTGCAATCGTTTTCGTCGCTCTGACGCTCATCTCCTGTGGGGGATCGTCCGACCCGAAATTCCGGATCGCGCACACTTTCGAGAGCGCGGAAGAGATCGAAATTCTGAGCGCAACCAGCGTGGAGTTCGCGAAGCAGTACCCGAAAGTCGCGACTCTCGAGTATTCCCAGTTCGACGAGGACGCATACCACAACTACACGCTCGCGACGATAACTAGCGGGAATAACGTACCGGGCGCGTTCTTCCTCTGGGCGGGGAACGAGGTCGCGATAAAAGCCCGCGGCGGCGAACTGCTCGCGCTGGACGACGAACTCGCGAAACGTAAGTGGAACGATCGGTTCACGGAGAAGTCGCTTATGGCTGGAAACGTCGACGGACATTATTACATGGTCCCGAACGCAATCGACGTTTCCGTGCTTCTATGGGTCAACACCGGGAAACTCGCAGCGAACGGAATCGAAATGCCAGGAACCTGGACAGAGTTCGAAGCCGCGTGCGCGAAGCTGAAGGATGAGGGCGAGATCCCGCTGCTTCAGGGGAATTCCGGCCACTGGCCTATGGGGAACTTCGCGGCGCTCGTGCTTTCCAGATGGATCGGCGAGGAGAAGTACGAGAAGCTCTTCACCGGCGCGGCGGACGTCAAATTCACCGACGCGGACGTTGTCGAGGCGATGGCAAAAATCGAGAAGTTCCGCACCTCGGGTTGGATCAACTCCGACAACGCCTCCATCGACGACGACACCGCGTTTTCCGAGTTCCTCGGCGGAAAGGGAGCGTTCCTCCCGATCGGGTCGTGGAAGACGTCTGCGTTCCTGGACGCGAAGTACAAACACTTCGTCTGCGTGAACCTCCCGAAGATCGAAGGCGGCAAAGGCGATCAGAACAGCGTGATGGCGCAGGTGACGGGCTACGTCATCCCAAAAAACTCGGAGTTCACGAAGGAAGCCCTCGACTACCTCGAAATCTACACAAGTCCGAGTTTTTCGAATAAGTGGGAGAACATAGGCTGCCTTACGCCGCTGAAGAGGGAATTGCTGGCGCCGCCTGCCGTGGATGTTGCGGAGCCGGGGGAGAGGAACGCCGCGACGTTTATTTCGGAGTACAGACGGATGCTCGAGGCGGGCGCGATCGTCCGTCCGCCGGATACGACGTACAGCAAGGCGCTGGCGGACTCCTTCAACAAAGCGGTCGCGCAGATTCTTTCCGGCGCGGGCGGACTCAGCGCTTCGGATGCGATGCGCGAGGTCCGCAACTGAGAATTAAGAATTCCTCAAGTCGACTGACTTTTTTTTCGTAAGTGTTCACGGGGTAGATCGCAGTCTACAGCGGGATTCTGTTCGTAGTGTGCTCGTGAGAGCATATTTTCGCGGTGTGGTGGATCAAAGAAACGCCTTACGGCGCCACTACGAACGCGAACTACCCC
>JANLHZ010000020.1 GCA_024653775.1 Planctomycetota bacterium
CTTCCAGAGTACCCGGCACGTGGAGATCATGCGGGGGTGCGGTGAAGGCAGCCGAGACGCCTACAGTTTCGTACAAAAAATTCGTAGACGGCACGAATAGAATGTCAGACGCCTTCCTGAAGCAGATCGCGAAGCTTCAGCTCCACAACCCGTTTCAGGTGGAAGTACAGACTGCCCTTGCCGGCGCGGAGTTTGCCGTCCTCGTCGTCTATATCGCAGGACGTCAGGAAAGGTCTGTACGAGTGTTTCGTGTCCTTCCGAAAACCCGCAATCTGGTCCTTAAGATTTCGAAGTACGCCTGTGTCGGGCTTTGTAGTGCCGTTCGTTTTCGAATCGAGGTCCAGCATACTCGATACCTCGTCGAAAGTCTCGCGATAGTCGAGGCGTTTGAATTTCAGGTTCGACGCGCGAACCTTGCTTTGAATTTCGTCTGTGATTTCGCGGAAGACGAACCCGCTGTCCTTCCTTCCGTCCCGTTCGGCAGTGAAGAAAAGGATCTTCCTCTTCGCGGCTCTTAATGGAGACGTTTTAGAAGTCTGCATCAGCTTGGTCACGACGAATGACGAGAACAGCAGCGTCTTCCCGGCGAAGTAATCGAACTCCGAGGACTGAATTTCGTCCCGCACGATGTACCCCATCTCGTCGACGATGAACACGTCCATCTTTGCGTTCACCCTGACGAAAAAGACGTTGATCGCTCCCTGCCTGCGCGAATCGTAGCACGCTTTCAGGACCTTGTACTCGTCGATTTCGGAATCGAACTCGAAGCCGATTTTCACCGGGAACTTGAAAATCAGCGTGGAGAGCAGCGACTGAAGGTCCTTCTTGACGATTATCGTGATCTGTTTTGCGCTTCCAACGAAGCCAACGGTCTCGCCTTGCAGCCTCGTCACGAAGCAGGTGAAACTTCCTGCTTCCGTCTTCCTGCTGAACGCGCGGTAGATCGAATCGACGAGGCGATTGACTCTCCGCTCCGCCGCGCTGAGGCTGACAGCGTATTCGCCTATGGAAAGCGCAAAGGAATCCTCGAACTCGATTCCCTCCGAACACAAGATCTCCACGACCTTCGCGAGAACTCTCGGGAACCAGTAAGGCCCCGGCTCGACCCTCGTCAGCGAGATCTCTCCCCAGGTGTTGACGAGCATCACCGATCCCTTGTCGGCGATGCACTCTTTCTTCTTTCCGTAATTCAGCGGGTCTTCCGCGCTTGAAATGTAGTGCCGCGCGCCTAGCTGGGTGTACTCCTCTTCGACTCGGATCGCATCCGTAGCCGACTCCTTCACCTGATCCGGATCCGAAATACGACGCGCCTCCGCCTCCTCTTCGGCGACGGTTTTCGTCATCGAATTCTGGAGCGAAAGAGCCGCGGCGAGCCGGGTGTCTGAACTCGCGGCGTTCTGCTGGTTTTCCTGATCCTTCTTCGCCTCCTCCTCGTCCTGCTGGAAGCCGACGATTTCCTCGGAACGTCCGGAACCGGCGTAAGTGAAATTCAGCAGCAGTCCCACCGCGCGGATTTTCGGTTCCACCGCGAAGCCGTCGAAGTCGAGCGGAGGAATATCCAGAAGTTTGTGGAATTTAGAAAGCCTCGCGACCGCGCGCTTGATGTTGCCTCCGAAGGGATGAACGCCTAAGGTGTGGATCGAAAGCCTCGTCCTCTCGTGGACGAGGTCGTTTAGATACAGCCAGATGAAAATCTCCTCGGGGGAATTTTCAGTGGCGATCCTGAGTTTCGACTTCTTCGCGACCTCGTCCAGCGCGAGCGCCTTTCCGTAGAGTTCCCACGCGCTTCTGCCGTCGTCTTTCCGAACTTCGCGGATGGTGTAGCCGGTCTTCTTCGCGGCTTTCAGGAACGGGCCGTAAAGGCGCGAGAGTTTCTTCGTGAACGCGCCAGGAATTCTGGTGAACGGATCGTTCTCCACGTTGAGCTGATACACGGAAACGAGTCTGTTGATCAGTTTGCGCTGATCCTTCGGCTTCACGCTCTGCCGGAGGCCTTCGGACTCCCAGCCAGCTAACTTGCCAAGGATGAGCCTGAACCCGCGGGTCATGAACGACTCGTACCTGACCTTGAGCTGGTTCACGTCCTCGTAATTGATGTGCGGGAATCTTTCGAGGTCGTAAACGCGATCCCGGCTCCATCCCCAACTCCGGACGTACGCGAGCATTATTCCCTGAACCGAATCCGGCGGGAGATTTTCGCCGTAGCGGAGGTTGAAAAGTCTCGCGCCGACCTTCAGGAAGAAACACTCGCGCATCAGATCGAGATCGTCCGGATTGCCCTTGCGCTCGAAATGCGCGAGTATCGCGTCCGCCATCATCTTGTACGCGTCGAGGTCCGTAAGATGGTTAGGATTTTCGTGAACTCTTGTCTTCAGTTCCTCGGAAAGCATCGTGCTTCCGTGGATTTTTTCATCGACGTAACTGAGGATCAACCCGAGCTTCATCGCGCTTTTGAAAGGCGATCCTATGCCTTTGTTGATCTGCCAGAGAGTTCCGCCGAGTAGTTCGTCGAGCGGAATTTCGTCGAGCGACCCGACGTCGATCAATTCCTCTGGAGCGAGGTCCTTGTTGCGCGAGATGAACTCGACGGTCTTCTCGTAGCTTCGCCTCGAAATGTTCGCCGGGACGGCCCAGTACGTCGGAACCCTTCCGGCGACGTGGATCGAGCCGCGGAAATATTCGTCCTTCAGCAGCTTTCCGAGAGCGCTTCCGCAGCTTTCCGCGTCGACGTCGCCGAAGTCGGAATTCCTTAGCGTCTTTTCCTGAAGTATAAAAAAGTGGACTTCCACGCCGAGTTCGGACATGCTCCAGTCTTCGATGTAACGAAGCTTGGTTTTGAGGAGGTTGACGTCGCTCCTGCGCATATCGTCCGCGATCATCACCCAGTAATCGAGATCGCTCTTGTCCGTAAAACCGAGGGAACCGATGGAACCCATTATCGAAAGGAACTCGATCGCCGGACGACTCGTGAGCGTGATGTCCGCGAATTTGTCCTTCTGCGTAAAGTACTTTTTGCCGATGCGTTCGACTGAGCTATCGTATTTGAAGCCGTAAATCCCCATCGGAGCGCGCGCGCCGTGGATGTAGCCGAACTTTGTCGGGCAGTCGGTGTGAAGGAAATAAGGTATCAGAAGGAAAGCTTCCTTCTGCTTTTCGCTCAGAACCGAAAGAATCTGCCTTTTTTTGAACAGCGTGAAAATCCGGAACGCGTTGCGATTGCGCTGGATAACCTCCCGCGGGACGTGTTCGACGTCTCCAAGATAAGACGCTACTTGTCCATCGACCTGCATCGCGTTTCTCCACCGTACGACTGCCTCATTTTAGCGCAGACTCGTTCGATCCACCCATAGTTAATTGTATTCTAAGAATTTGAACGAGATTAACCAAAGCAAATCGAACTCCAGTATTTTTCGTTTGAATATTGGAATTGCTTCGACGGCTTTCGACGAAGTATGTTGTTTTCGAACTATGGACCTGCTTTCGACGGAATTTAAAAAACGACTGGAGAACCTGAGGTTCGCGCTGAGGAAACTCCGCTCTTCCGGCGCGGGGCACCTTCAAGGAAGGCACAAAGGCGCGAAATCTGAATTCCACGGGCATCGCGCATACCAGCCGGGGGACGAGATCGAAACCATCGACTGGAAAGCGTACGCCCGCAGCGACCACCTTTTCGTCAAGGAGTTCCGCGGAGAGAAAGAATCCGGCGTCGTCATCCTCATCGATACATCGAGAAGCATGTCCGTTCCGAAAATCAGATTCGAACGGGCGCTCGAAATAGCCGCGCTGCTTTGCTACGTCGCGCTCTCGGACGGAGCTTCCGTCGAGCTGCGGACGACGGGCGGAAAAAGTCCTCAAGCGGTTTTTCGCGGCGCGCGGGGAATCGATACCGCATTTCACGCCCTCGCGAAACTCCGGGCCGACGAAAGCGAGTCCGCGATCCCAAAATTCGGCGCGCTCCGAAAACCACGCGGACGCTGCCAGGTCGTCCTTCTTACCGATCTGCTCTACGAGACGAAGGCGCTGCTACCGTTTTTCGAAAGAACGGGAAACCGCGCCGACGCCGCGGTGCTGCACGTCGTCTCCGAGGACGAGCTGCATTTCAGCAACGACGGGGTTTCGGTGCTTCGCGACGCGGAAACAGCCGAGGAGCTTCACGTAAAATCGGACAGAAGTTTTGCCACAGAGTTCGCGAAACAAGCCGTCACGTGGATCGAAGAATACCAGCGCCTCTGCTCTCGCAACGAAGCAAGTTTCGTCAGCTTCGACTGCGCAAAGAACCTCGAAGACATTTTCCACGAACATCTCGTCCAGATTCCGCTGGTCGGATGAGTCCTCCTCACGACCATGGCAGCTTCGCCTTCGGATAAAGCGACTTCGCCGCGGATTCGATTTCGCTAATCGCGAGGCTGTAGTCCATTTGCTCCGGGTGGACGTTCCTCTCGTCCTTCCAGGTTTCCCAGGTGAGGATTTCCTTGAAATGGGCGCCAGAATCGGAATGAAGCTCTTTGCAGTAGACGAGCAGTTTCCTTTCAAGGTCGCGCGTCGCGTCTCCGAGCTTTCGGGAATGCGTCCAGACGATTTCGTCGCTCCGGACCCTGCCTTCCTCCGCGACGATTTTCAGCAGAGCCTTCGAATCGTCCTTCAGCGCCTTCTTCTGCCAGGGCCTCGTTTCACGGACGATCGTAAAGAACGCCGGCCAGAGCTTCCTGTGAATCAACGTCACCTTGCCCGCGATGAGCTTTGGAGCAATCACGTCCGGAGAGTCGAGGACTTCTTCGAGAACGTTGTAGATAAGATTTCCTTTGGGGTGCCCCCACCAGGTTCCCGCGATCTGCTCTCCGGCTATGATCGACGTGGCGCACACGAACTTCCCGTCGTGGCAGAGAAGCAGACCGTGTTCTTCAAGTTTTCCGATCACATTGAGATTCATTACATTATATTCGTGCCGTCTACCAATTATTTGTACAATGAATTCGTCATTATCGTGATTTTACATTAAATTCGTAGACGGCACGAATATAACGTAATAAAAAAGGTCCGTCGCCGACGGACCTTTCAAAGGGAGGATAACGGTTGTCTTCATTTCGGGATCGTGATCTGCTGACCTTCCCAAACGCGGTCGATGTTGTCGATCTGCGGGTTCAAGGCCTGAAGTCTCGCGACGGCGTCGTTATGGCCGGGGAACACCCTGCGGGCGATCATAGCGAAGCCTTCATCCTTTTTCACGGTGTACGTGGCGGTCTCGCCTGTCGGGGTCGATGGAGCCGGAGCGCGGACCTGCGACGAAGCGGCGGCGGCGGACGGGGCGGTCTGGACGGCGGTTTCGGGGATTGTAATTATCTGACCCTGGCGGAGATGGTTCATATCCGTGATCTGTGGATTCGCGGCCATCAGACGGTCTATGTTCGCCTTGCTGCTCGCGCCCAGGAATCTGCCGGCGATCGAGTAAAGCGAATCGTTCGCGGCGACGGTATAAGTCCGCGATGGGACGGTCTGGACCTGCGGCTGAGACTGAGCGGGCGCCGCGGTTTCGACGGGTTTCGCGCTGTTTCCGGCGTTCGGATAGTCAGGCGTAGTGACGCTAGTGGGGAGGGAAGCGTTCAGCTCGGTTCCGGGCTGGGTTTCTTCGGAATCGCCCCAAAAGTACTTGATGGAAAAGAACGTGACAACGCATAGTAAGGAAAATGCGACAACTGCGAATCGCGTGGACCAGTTCATGAGTTACTCCGATAAATAATGTGATTAAACTGTTCGAGCTGTCTGACGAACGTCAGCGGCGTGATTACTCGGAAGGAATTTGTGGGATCGGATGCGCAGGCAGGTGGGAATATCGCCTGCTCCGGTAGTACTTATCGCCTCGCGGCTAGAAAAGCTTTAAGCGGTATGCTAGAATTTTCTGGAATCATCTCTGAAAAAATGTTTGGATCGGGCTATGCAATTTCACTTCGGAAGTGCAATTTCGAAGATTTATCTGAACCTTCTAGCCGGTAGGCTCGTTTAGCTCAGATAATTGGGGGATTACGTTCGCGCAAAGCGGACGGTATTTACGAACTGAAAAGAGAAGGAAGTCGTTATGCGAATGCAGATTTTCGGGGCAGGCAGAGGCTTTAAATTCGCGCTCGTTCTTTCGATTCTGACGGTCTCCCTCGCCTTCTTCGCGGGGCCGCGATCTGCGCGCGCGGATGAAGACGTCGACGCGGCTATCGCGCTTGCGAGAGCAGGGTACACCTGGCTTTCCATCGAGGAGCTGAAGAGAATCACGAACGATGCGGCAAAGCCGGACGAAGTCAAGCAATACTGCTACGAAACGCTCGCGTTTCTTTACGGCGCGCTCGCGCAAAGCGCAACCGACGCTTCGCAGGTCGACGAATTGAACCGTCTCGCGGAGGAAGCGAGGAACGCGGCGCTGAGCAGCCTTAGCGGAGCAATGAAATTCATGTCTATGGCGAACGCCGCCGAATCGATTATGAAGACCATCAAGGATCTCGATCGAAACAGTCCGAATTACATCGCTCAGCGTGAAACCGCGACGAAACTGATAACCGAAGCGGTGGAGGGCATCACGGAGTTGCAGGCCGCCGCGAAGAAGGCGGTGGACGACGCCTGGGACGGAGATGGCCCTACGGAGGATCAGGAATGGAAACTGGTCGAGAGTTGGGTGTACCTGCTTGAAATCCGGTACAAAAACGCGAGGTGGTTCCTCGCTATGGGAAGCGAGGATCAGTCGAAGGAATATGAGTCCATACTGAGCGGCATCGAAGACTTCATGTTCGAGTACGGCACCTGGATGATGGCGCTCAGGGGATATTACATCGCGGGACGCATCCAGCGCGACATGGGAAACACCCAGGAGGCGACCAACAACTTCTCCAAGATCACGGAATGCAAAATCGATAACGATTTCGTGAAGGGTCTGAAGCAGGAAGTGTTCCAGATGCTTATCGAAGCCGCGATGGACGCGGGAGACTGGGACAAGGTGATTTCGAGCATAGACCAGATGTTCGTCGAGTTTCCGGACATCCGCGCGTCGGAGCAGGGAACCCGCTACCTTTTCGCGAAACTCGAAGCGATGGTCAACCGCAACCGCGAAGGCGATCTGCGCGCGGTATACGATGAAATCCAGCCTTACATCAGTTCCGCGGACGCCGATCCGTTCCTTGTGAACAAGGCGTGGTCGCTGCTCGCGCGAATCGGTACGCTCGATCCTTCGATCGTCCCGCCGGAACTGGTTTTCAGGGGCGCGGTAAACAGCTACAACGCCGGAAACTTCACCGGAGCCGCGGACACGTTCCAGAACCTTCTCGGCGCTCTGAACGAGCAGACGAAGTGGGAACGCTTCGCGCCCGAGCTGTACGAGAAAATCGCGGAATGCTACCGCAAGCTCGGTCGTGGGATCGAAGCGGCGTACGTGTACTGGCAGGCGTCCTACAAGTTCCGCTTCCTATCGAAGATGACGAGCGAAGCCGACCTGTCCGCCGCGCTGAAGGAAGGTTTCACCGGGCAGCCCTTCGACGAAATAAAGAGCTATCCCGCGCGAATGGCGCTCGAAGCGAAAACCCGCTTCAACTTTTACTTCAAAAGCACCGGAAATCCGATGTTCCGGACTCTAGTCGAAAAGATCAGACAGGAGATCCTAAGCAACTTCCAGTCGATTCCGGAGGTCCGGGCCGCGGAACTCTACGAACAGGCATCAGACTTCAAGGCGAACGGGGAATACCGTCGCGCGGCCCAGGAGTTCATAAGCATCGGACCCGATTCCGGAGAATACTACCTGAAAGCGCAGCAGCAGATCGCGGACTGCTACTGGCGCCTTGCGATGGCGATCCGCAGGGGAGACCAGAGCGTCAGCAGCGCAAACACGTCCGACGAGGACGATATTTTCGCGCAGACCGAAGCCGCCTTCCGAGAAGACACCGAGATTTTCGGGTTCCTCTCCGCGGACGCGAAAAACCAGATCATCGGCTATCTAGAGGATCGCAAGAAGTATAACGACGACGCGGTGCTGGCGCAGCTCACGAAGGCGCGGTTCTTCTACAGCAGGTACTTCTACTGGACCATGGGCCGCGACATGAAACTTCTGCCCGCCGAGGTCGATCGAATCCGCGCGGGGGACTGGCTCACCGAGACCACGATCACCGAGGAGGACCGCGTCGCTCTGCTTTCCGAAATCCAGAAGTACGAGGAGGCGGTCAACGCCGGGAGGCTGCACGAGGCGAGCCTGCTTCAATCCCGCGTGGCGAATCTACGGGACAAGGCGTTCGAAGCCGCGAGTCGCGCGTCGGAGGAAAGCGAGAACCTCGGCGCGTATAACCGGCTCCGCAGCGAGATCGAGCGGACGTACTTCACCCTAGGCGTCGCGCGCTACAACATGGCGAACATCATCCGAATGTTGATCGAACCCGTCAAAAAGCGCATGGACGAAATCCCCGACGAAAGTCCGGAGAAGGCAGAGCTACTCGCGCGGTACCTCGAAGCGCAAAACTCGATTCTGACCCAGCTCGACGATTTCTGGGTAAGGTACGGGACCTGGGTTAAAGTCGACTCGCTGAAGCCCGCGATAGCGAAGAGCCAGTTCTACTGCTACATTTCGCTCGCGAGATACGACACGAACGCGCAGGAGAGTGAAATCCTGCGGTACGCGCGAAACGCGGACGAAATCCTCCAGTTGTATGAGCAGGAGTTCGTGAACGGAGTCGCGGAGGAGAAGGACTGGGTCTTCTCGCAGGTAAGAACTCTTGGCGCAACGCTCGACATCGTTTTCCGCAAGGAGGTCGTGGAAATCTCCGACCGCGCGCTCATTCCGCTTATGAACGCGGAACGAATCATCCGCACCCAGGCCTACAACGAGCTGAGCGAAATCCAGACACAGTTCAGCAACCTTTCGCACCTTCAGGTGGCGGACGCGGTGGTGGAAAAAATCTCGGCTGACCTTCAGATAGAGCTGACCGCACGGGGAAGCATCTCGGGCATCGTTTCCGAATTCCTCACCAAACAGACGGACAACCCCCTCGGCCGCGCGGCGTCGGACGCGCTTCTTATGATGATCAAGGACGTGTACGACAAGCAGTTCGCGCAGTACGTCGATCTCGAAAACCGCGCTCTCCGGTATCATCTGCGCTGGCTGGACGAGTTCCTGCACTTCGAAGACTACAAGTTCTTCTCGGACACGATCAAGATTCAGAACCGCGGAAGCTCCGGCGGAAACACCGTCGCGCAGAGGACTCCTTCGGTCATCGCACGCCTTATCGGTCTTGGATATACGGATATCATCCCTGGCTACCGCGCTCCTTCGCCTAGTTCGGACGGGACCACGCCGTCGGCGTCCGACCAGGCTTCGAGTTACACGCTCTCCCCCGGACAGGAGCTGAAAACCAAGCTCGAGGACGCGATGAACCGCATCCATACGAGTTTCCTCCTCCCGGAGAAATCGAGGATCGAGAACTATAAAAACCGTCTTCTCGTGATGGAGGACTACAAAAGAGCCATCGTGCTCATGGAATACCTCCACAAGGACAACCCTATCCGCGCGCGCGGCATAACGCAGCACGCGAACTTCTCCCCGAACGATCCCCAGAACAAAGAGGAATTCCAGCTCAAGCTAGACTTCGCAACCTGCTACTACAAGATCGCGGACGAAATGCGCTCTTCGTTGCAGAACCAGTCCCAGGGCGGAATTCTGAGGAAGGGCACTTTCCCCGACAACTGGCTCTACACCTGGCAGGAGCTTGGAGACTACCTTGGCCGTTTGGACGAACTCCTCGAGTTCCGCGAAAATGAAAACACCGCGGGTAGAGGGGTCAACTACGATGACCTCGCGGCGACGTGGATATTCCACATCAAGCGCTGGCAGGCGGATACCTTCGAGATGATCGGTCTCGACGAACGCGCGCCGCGCAATCCTAGCCACGAAAGCTGGTTCCACGCGGCGAAAGTCACTCTGAACGCGCTGCTTCGCAAGACCAAGGAGTACTCGATCCAGTGGTGGGAGGCGTCTCTCGCGTATCTTCGCATCCTTTGGCGCATCGGAGACAAGAAGATTATGCAGGACTTCTATCACAACCGGGAATACACCGACCCGAACTTCGGAGGGTTCAAAACGGAGTTCGACGCGATTCTAGCGCTCGACTAATAACGGAATTTTCGATAACCAAAAACATAGAAACGACAATTCGGATAACCATGAGCAAAATCAAGATCTACGTTTTCTTCGCGGTTTTCGCGCTGACGTTCCTCGTGTCGTCCGCGTCGGGCGCGCTCGCGCAGGACGGCTCGACGCTCGACACCATCTACTTCTGGAACAGACCTCCGCAGGCTGACGGAAACGTCACCTCGGAGACGTTCAAGAAGGTTGGCTATTCCATCCCGGGCGCCAACGACGCCCAGGGAAACCCGAGGCCTGCCAGAAGCACGGAGTTCGACGGTTTCGAAATCAAGAACATCCTTTACGGAAAGGCGCCGTCGGAACTTCGTTCAGCGCAGAGCGCATGGAGGAGCCGCGATTCGAGGATCACCGCGTCGAGCTGGTCCGAACGCAACTTCGACGCGGTCGTCTCGCAGCTCTCTGGCAAAGTCGAAGGCTGGGAAGGATCGGTTTCGCCGCACGTTCATGCGACCGCGCTTTTCTTCCTCGGAACCGCTCAGACCGAAACCGGCGATTTCAACGGCGCAGTCACGACTCTCGAAAATCTGCTCGCGAAGTATCCGGAGACGCGGCATTACTTCGAGGCGAGCGCTTCTCTTGCCACTGCGTACGCGCAGCAAAAGAACGCGGAAAGCGTCGCGGCGCTTTCCGAGAAGGTTCGCACGGTTTACACTGAGTGGAAGCTTTTCGTCATCGTAGTCGATCAGGAGCAAACGCGAAAGAATCAGGCCGCGGTGAACTTCATCTACAATCAGTTTCAGGGACGCCTCGCCAGCGCGTATTTTGCCGGGGAGATGTTCACCCAGGCCCAGCAGATTTATGACAACCAGATAACGACCCTTGAAGGCGATCGCAACATTTCCGGCGCGAACCAGGTGAGGCTCGACGCGGCGAACGCGTTCATCGACGCGGGACAGTACTCAACGGGAAGAGCTTATCTTCAGGCGCGCTATCTCCAGCCGATCGAGGGCGCGCAGGACAACGGCTTCGACGATCGCATCGCGCTTTACCGCGGCCAATCGGAGTTCTACGGCGAAGCGCTTCTTCTTCTGGGAGACAGCTACGTCAAGCAGGCGGAGAGTGGACTTTCGGAGGGTCAGGTCTGGTACGGCCCGAACGGAGACCCGAGCGCGGTTCAGGGTCAATACTATCGCGACGCAATGCCCTACTACGTGAAGGCGACGACATTCGTCAATTTTTCGTCTCATCCAAGCAGGCGCGGAGACGCGCTCTACAAACTCGCGAGGTGCTACATTATGATCGCGGAAGCCGAGCACGCGAGCACCCGCGGCCAGGTCGATGAAACCGCCGGGCCGGGACCATACGAGTTCTTCGCCCTGCAGGCGGATTACGTTACGAGCGAGATAAAGCAGACCTACGCCGGCTCCAGCGCGGATTCCGCGATCCGAAAGCTGTACGAGGAGATCGGGAGACCGCTTCCGTGAATATTTTTGGAATTTTTATCGTTCCTTTCGAACCTTCCCACTCCCGTCTTCGTTTGTATCGTTTTAATTGAACCAATCCGAGAGGGAAAGGAATGGTAAGGAGTCTGAAATTAATAAGTTGTACAAAATCGCGCTCAGATTTATGTCAGGTTCGATTCGCGCGAGGAAGCAAAACCGGAAGCGTAGCCATAGTTCCGGTGAGGAT
>JANLHZ010000037.1 GCA_024653775.1 Planctomycetota bacterium
ATGCATTCCCCGCGTCGAAAAGTGATATAATTTGGAATGATGACTACAGCAGCGGGAAATTAAATTTCAGTTCCTACGGTGAATAACACGGGATAAAAGTCGCCCATAAGGAATTATCGATACTTTTTTCCTTCTTTTTTGCTTCCACAAACGCTGAATTAGCGTCAGAGAAAATCCTCTCGATTTCGGCTTCCGCTTGTTTTTGAAGCGAAGACAGCAAACGCAACTGCGAATTTATATACTCTTTCGCCTCTTTTTTTGATTGGAAACTTACGACGTCTTCAAAGGTTTTTTCGATGAGATCGTTTGATTGCTCGACGAAAACTTGTACCACACTATAAATATCTGAGAGTAATTGATTCAGTTTTCGCTGAAGTGTGATTTTAACGTCGTTGTCAATAGAACGATATACTTTCGCTGTAAATGTGCCGTTCCAACTACCATAATCGACTAATGAATCTTGCTCGTCATAGAACTGAAGCCAGCCGGAGCCGGAGTAGGTGCCGTCGATGGTGACTATTATGCCGGTGCCGTCGTCAGAGGGCTTTCTAGTTATCGTACTCGTGAACGTGGCGTTACCCTCGAAAACGTTGCTTGTCTCTTCGTCAGAAAGAACCTGGTGAAAATTCACAGTCACAAAATCGCCGACAACATTCCCACTCAGCGTTATGGACGGATCGGGCGATTCGAACTCCAGCGTTCCGTCATCGTGGTGGATCACCGGTATCAGCGACGTTGTTCCCTGCTGCGCGTATTCAGGCCATTTACCGTAGGTCGATGAGCCGGAGAGGAGGGTCATGTTGAAAATCCAGTCCCCGGTGAGGTTGTTTTCTTCTTGCGTTTGAGATCGCGCGGGGGAACTGCCAAGTAACGAGAAAGCAACGGTTGCGAGTCCGATAACTAATGTTTTACGCCAGTTACATTGCGAAATGGGGGGGGCAATGCGATACGTTTTTCATTTCGATCTCCGAGATTGTGAAACCAAACCGAGGTATCGTGAATTATAGGTTGTCATTACGTCGTGTCAAATTATTTCTCCGGCATTGATTAGAAAAACTACCACATAGATAGTTGTGCGTTCGAGCCGGTCACGCCTGGAGATCGCGCCCGAAAAGACTGATGATGTCGCGCTGGTCCACGTAGCCAGCGCGAGTATGACGGTTTCATCAGTAATTCGTAATTCCCGATTTCTAATTCTTCCGTCCTGATAGCGCGCGCGCGGCGAAGAAGATCATCAGCAGGGAGAATCCCGCGCACACCGCGAGGCAGGTCGTCATCGTCGGCGCGTCGACATCCGAGGGAGCAAGATTCGAAAGTGCGCCGCGGAGGGCGTAGCAGCCGTAGGTCATCGGGTTCACGAGCATCGTCCACTGAACGTGCTCGTGCGCGCCGCTATAAGGGAACATCGCTCCGGAAAGCATCCACATCGGAAGCAGAACGAGGTTCATCACGCCGTGGAAGCCGCCGACGGAATTGATTTTCCACGCGAAGAAAAATCCCATCCCGGTTAGTCCCGCGGAAACGATCAGCAGCACTCCAATCGCTGCGAGCGCGCCTAGGAACGAGAACGAAAGCCCCGCAAGCGGCGCGAACGCGAGCAGAAGACAGCTCTGGATGAACACGACGATGCACGTCCCGATGACCTTTCCGACCACGATCGAAAACCTCGACACGGGCGCGACCAGCACCGCCTGCAGGAATCCTTCGTTACGGTCCTCGATCACGGAGATCGTCGAGAAGATGCTCGAAAAAAGCACCATCATCAGAATGATTCCGGGGTAGAAATAGATCGCGTATGTCTCGCCCGGGGTCTGCTCCGCGAAGCTCTTCTGCATTCCGAAGCCGAGCATCGCCCAGAATATCACGGGCGTCGCGAGCGCGCCGATCAGCCTCGATCGCTGTCGGAAGAACCTGACGCCTTCCCGTAGTCCAAGGGTGAGCGACGGCAGAACGAACGACGTGTAAATCGACGACTCCTTTACGTCGAAGTCCGTCGCTACTCCAATTGGCTGCGATTGTGAAATAGCTGTGTCAGTCATTCGTCGTCCTTCCAGTCCTGTAAGTCGGGTGCGCTGATCATTTCGAGTTCGAGCATATCCCCGATGCGCTTCGAAAATCCAGAGTCAGAGAATTCCGGCTGCCCTTCGCCATCGACCTCGAAAAATACCGCGAACCGGTACACCAGCGGCATGTTCCATTCGCGAGGCTGCGATCCGCCAAGGGTGACGACCTCTTTCACCAGATAATCGCTGTAGTCGTTTTCCAACGAGCACGCCGGGCAGTCCCGCGGCAAGTGCTTTTTGTACAGAGGCTCGTACTTGTGCTCGGAAGCGATCTCGAATTGGTGCCCGCAGCTTCCGCACGAAGGCAGATGGGGCGGGTTCGGAAACAGCAAACGATGCTGCATAACGAACCTGACGCCGACTTCGTAACGCGCCAGCTCGTCTCGCCTCGCGACTACGAGAGGAACGTCGACCTCATCGGGATTCTGTCCGGAGCCTTCGAAAACGACGGTCCTGGAAAATTCGAGGTTTCGAGGCCTTTGAAGGTACACGAAGTCGATCGCCTCGCGGACGTTCCTGAAATTCAGGGACGCGACTCCCTTCGGCCTTCCGACCAGGCACCGGAGAGGCGACGCCCTGCCTTCGTCAAGCTCCGGGCCCAGCACCTCTGGCAGGATCCCCCGCACTAGAAGATGCTCGAGCAGCAGCACGACTTTCTGGAAGACCGGCTGCTTTCCTGGAACCTTTGGTATGAGCAGAAGTTTCATTCCGGCGCGGAGTTAGGAGTCTGAAACTAATAAGTGATACATCTCGCATCTCATATTCACGTCATCTTCACATCGCGCTCAATCGTCAAATCCTCATCGGAACTATAGCTACGACTGCGGTTTGACTCAATCGCGCAATGCGAATCTGCCGCAACTCTGAGCGCGATTTTGTACAACTTATTAATTTCAGACTCCTTATGGCCAATCGAGTATGCCGTGAAGGTAACTATTTGCGCTACGATTCGCAAGTATGGTTTTCATCCCTTTGGACGCGGGATACAATTAGAATAGTTGTCGGCGGTTGTTTTTTAGTCGTTGGCGGGCAAAGGCTGGCAATCGGAGTTTTGTTCGATCCGAAATTTGAAATCGCAAACTGTGGAGGTCGTTATGTCGAATCCAGTAATCGTTGGTGGAAAAAGAACCGCAATCGGAAAGTTCCTCGGCGGACTTTCATCGATCGAAGCGCCTCAGCTTGGCGCGGTCGCGATCAAAGCCGCGATTGCGGACGCGGGCATCGAGGCGAGCGCGATCGAAGAATGTATTATGGGTAACGTCTGCGGCGCCGGGATAGGGCAGAACCCCGCAAGGCAGGCCGCGAGAGTCGCGGGTCTTCCGGACGCGATCGGCAGCTTCACCATCAACAAGGTCTGCGGCAGCGGACTGAAGGCTGTGATGCTCGCGGCGCAGGCTATCAAGGCCGGCGACGCAAACGCGATCGTGGCAGGAGGGATGGAAAGCATGTCGAACGTGCCGTTCTACGTCAACGGCATCCGTAATGGCGTAAAGATGGGAAACCAGAACCTTATTGACGGTATGATCGTCGACGGACTCTGGGACAAGTACTACGACTTCCACATGGGTATGACCGGCGAGGCGGTCGCGGAGAAATACGACGTCAGCAGGGAGGCTCAGGACAAGTTCGCCGCTTCGAGCCACGCGAAGGCCGCGAAGGCGATCGCGGACGGAATCTTCGCGCGGGAGATCGTTTCGGTTTCGATTCCGCAGAGAAAAGGCGATCCGGTGGTTTTCGACGTAGATGAAGCCGTGCGCGCGGATACGACTCAGGAGACACTTTCGAAGCTGCGCCCCGCGTTCAAGAAGGACGGGACCGTCACCGCGGGGAACGCGCCCGGCGTCAATGACGGCGCTGCGGCGCTGGTCGTGATGAGCGAATCGCGCGCGAAGGAACTCGGCGCGCAGCCCTGCGCCCGAATACTCGGCTACGCTACGGGCGGCGTCGATCCGAAGTGGGTGATGATGGCTCCCGTGGAAGCGATCAAAAACCTGAACAGGAAGCTCGGGACCAAGGTCGGCGATTTCGATCTTTTCGAGCTGAACGAAGCCTTCAGCGTCCAGGCGCTTGCCTGTACCCGCGAAACCGGCATCGATCCGGAAAAGGTGAATATTCTCGGCGGAGCGGTCGCGCTCGGACACCCGATCGGAGCGAGCGGCGCGCGCGTGCTCGTCACGCTGATGAACGCGCTCGAAACCCGCGGCAAAACCCGCGGCGTCGCGGCGCTCTGCCTCGGCGGAGGCAACGCGGTCGCAATGGCGATCGAACTTGTTTGATGAACCGACGGTTCAACTATAACACATTTTATTCGTGCCGTCTACGAATTTATTGTAATCTTATGTCCCGCGCTTAAATCCGTTCACTTGCGGAATCGACTATCAGACCGATCAGGTCGCGGAACGAGAGGCCGAATTTGCCGCAGAGAATCGGAAGGTCCGAATGCACCGGATTCAGCCCCGCGAGCGGGTTGACCTCGATGAAGTTGATTCGTCCGGTCGCGTCCGCGCGGACGTCGATTCTTCCCGCGTCGCGGCAGCCGATCGCGCGCCAGGCGCCAAGCGCGACCCCTCCGGCCTCGCGCTGGACCTCCTCGTCCGGAACGTCGTACGTGACTTTGCCCTCGTACTGATCCTTGTTCGCGAAGCCGTACTGACCGGCCTCCGCGTCTTTTCCGAGGTGTACCTCCATCATCCCGAGAACCCGCGCCTTCCGCCCCGTCCCGCCGATTCCGACGGTGAACTCCCGCCCCGGAAGATACGTCTCGACGAGCACGCCGAGTTTGTACTCCGCGAGCAGGCGCACGCAAGTCTCGCGCAGTTCCGCGGCGTTCGCGATTCTCGACTTCGCGCTGATTCCCTTGCCGGTGCCTTCCGCGACTGGTTTTGCGAACAGCGGGTACGGAAGCCGGACGTCCGCGACGTCGTTCGCGCAGGTGACGACGTGGAAATCCGCCGTCGGTACGCCTGCGTCCCGCACGACGCGCTTCGTTTGCCCTTTGTGCAGCGTCAGCGCGCTGACAAGCACGTCGCTGAACGTGTACGGAATCTCGTACGCGTCGAGAAGCGCGGGCACCTGCGCCTCGCGCCCGATGCCGTGCATTCCTTCCGCGATGTTGAAAACGAGGTCCCAGCGCTCTCCGCTGACGACGCGCTTCGCGAGCGCCTTGAAATTTCCGATGCGATCGACCGTGTGCCCGAGGCTTTCGAGCGCGCCCGCTATCCCGTCGATGGTGTCGGGCTTGTCGAACTCCGCGGCCTGCTCGCGGGTGTAACCTTCCGCGAGCCAGTCGTAGATCAGGTCGTATGTGAATCCAATAAGCATAGTAGTCAGTAGTCAGTAGTCATAGAATTAGAAACTTGCTCGAAATTCCGCTGCGCAGACGCGCATAGGCTATAAGAGCATTTTTATTTCCGCGCTGAAGAAATTCGTGGATTTCAGACACTCGCAAGTCTCTTCGAATAGACGAGCTGCGAGTCGCCTTCATCGTAATATTCGTCGAGCGTCGCAACCAGAGTCCAGCCCATCTTGATATAAAAACCGCGGGTGCTTTCGTACAGATCTCTCGACGACGTCTGCAGGAACGCGCGCCTGCCGCCCAGGTTCGCGATCTCTTTCTCGGTGCGCTTCATCAGCTTCCCGCCGACGCCCGCGCCGCGGATCGACTGATCGACTGCGATCCAGTAGAGATCGAAGCTGCCCGCTGCGCCTGGGATCCTGCCGAAGCAGGTGTAGCCCGCGACGCGCCCTTCGATTTCCGCGAAAACGAACTCGTAGGTGCTCTCGGCGCCTTTGTCGAGCTTTTCCTGCACGAGTTCCACCGCGATATCGATTTCCTCCGCGTAGAAGTAGCCCGAGCTTGCTACTATCCCGCGCACCGCTTCGAGGTCGTCGGCGCGAACCTCCAGTCGAAATGAAATCTCCGGCGATTTTCGATTTTCGGAAGGATCGAGGATCGAGGATCGAGGATCGAGTTTTTTCACTTCCGACTCCCGACTTTCGATTCTTGACTTCGGCTCCCTCGACTCTGCTTCCGCGATAATCTCCCGCACCACGTCCGCGTACGACAGCCCCCGTCGCTCCGCCGCGGAGATGAACCCTGAGTCGGGCGCGATTCCCGGATTCGCGTTGATTTCGAGCACGAATACCCGTCCGCCCTCATCGACTCGAAAATCGACCCGCGAATAGCTCCGCAGTCCGAATATTTCCGCGCAGGACATGGCTGCGCGCCGCAGCTTCGAAAGCAGGAGCGCGTCCTCCTTCGGAAAATCGAACGTCCGCACGGTCCGGTGATATTCCGGCGCGTCTTCGTTCCACTTCGCGTCGTAGTGCACGATCTTCAGCTTGTCCGCGTCGTAATCCCTGAACGTCATCTCCGCTATCGGCAGCACCTCGATGACGCCTCGGATGGAAAGCAGCGAGACGTTGAACTCCCGGCCGTCGATGAACTCTTCGGCGAAGCTGCTCGAATTCGTCTTCTCTTCCGCGCGGCGCACGAGCGCGAGGAGGTCGTCATCGCCTTCGGCCTCGCGGACGCTTTCGTCATCGATGCCGATGGAGGCGTGCTCCCAGACGCTCTTTCCGATGAACCGCGCCGGAAAGTGAACGTTGCCCGTCAGGCCTTCGCCAGGGACGAACCACGCAGGAGTCTGGATCCCGCCCTGGCGCATAATTCGTTTAGAGAAGACTTTATTCGTCGTCGCGTTCAACGATGACGCGCTCTCCCCGGCGTAGGGGATGCCGAGGTTTTCGAGCAGCGCCGGCGCAAGCGGGAGATAGCAGCCCCTGCCCGCGACGGTGTCGACGATGTTGAAAACGACGTCCGGCTTCAACCTTCGAAGCTCCGCCTCCGCGCGAGAGACGTCGGTTGTCAGTTCGACGACGATCCCGCGACACCCGATTTCCGCGAGAGCCGCGAGGATCGCTTTCGACGTAATTACCGAGTCCTGCTCGTCCGCTCCAGAATTCTTCGCAATAGCGGACATAAGGACCGCCACGAGTTTTTTGTCTGTCATATCGTTCGTCCCTCACCCGCGCCCTCTCCCGAAGGAGAGGGCAGGTGGGTTTCGCTATGCTCCGAAAGTGAACGAGCACTTAGGCGCGCCGAGGGCGTGCTGGACCGCTGCGGGAGCAGTGTCGGAGCTGCGGACGGGGACGTCCGCGGTCCCGGGTTTCGGGTCCGGATACGCGTACATCTTGTTCTCGTAGTTCGTGACGTACACGTTCTCTTCGTCCCGACCGGCCATATAGTTCGGCAGGATCGGAATCTTGCCGCCGCCGCCTGGGGCGTCGATGACGTAATGCGGGACCGCGTATCCCGTCGTGTGGCCGCGGAGACCTTTTATGATCTCGAGACCGGTTTCGACGGAAGTGCGGAAATGCTCGGAACCCGTTATCGGATCGCACTGGTAGAGATAGTACGGACGAACGCGGATCATAAGCAGTCCGTGCATCAGCTTCTTCATCGCGTCGACGTTATCGTTCACGCCTTTCAGAAGCACCGTCTGGCTTCCGAGCGGAATCCCCGCGTCCGCAAGCATATTACAGGCGGTGGAGACCTCGGGCGTCAACTCGTCCGGATGCGTGAAGTGGACGCTCATATAGAACGGATGATACTTGCGCAGCATCCGAACGAGCGGCTTCTTGATCCTCTGCGGCAGCACCACGGGCACTTTCGTACCGATGCGCAGGAACTCGACGTGCTTTATCGCGCGGAGACGCGAAAGCAGGTATTCGATCTGCGAATCGCCAAGAGTGAGCGGATCGCCGCCGGAAAGGAGGACGTCGCGGATCTCGGGATGTTGCGCGACGTATTCGATTCCCTGGTCGAGGACCGCGCGGTTGAACGTGCGCTTCTGCCCGCCTCCGACGAAGCGCGAGCGCGTGCAGTAGCGGCAGTACACCGAGCAGAAGTCCGTCGAGAGGAACAGAACACGGTCGGGATAGCGGTGGACGATGCTCGCGACGGGACTTGTGTGGTCCTCGCCGAGTGGGTCGTCGCTCTCGCCGACGCCTTTGGTCAGTTCGAGCGCTGTTGGAATCATCGTCCTTCGGAGCGGATCCTGAGCATCCTTCCCGAAGATCAGGCTCGCGTAGTACGGCGTAATCCCGAGGGGGAAGCCCGTGCTTCCGCCGGCGAAGAAGTTTCTCTCATCGTCCGTGAGGTCGAAGTAGCGCTCGAGCTGGGAGGAATGTTTTATGCGGTTCCGAAGCTGCCAGGTCCAGTTGTTCCAGCTTTCGAGGCTGGCGTCCGGGAAGAACCGTTTTTTGAATGCGAGCGCAAGCGGACTGATTTTGTCGGAGCCGTCCTGGTTCGACGAGGTGGAGATGGTGAGGGCGGCTTCAGAGGCGGAGACGCTGCTTCCCTGGACGAGAAGCGCGGTGTGGGAAGTGGAAGGGAACTCCGCGATTATCGCGGTTTTGGCGCGCGATTTATTGCGTGCCAGGGTGGCCTTGGGCCTTGATTGAGGAGTTTTCGTTTTTCGGCGCAAATCTGGAGGCTCGGCGGCCTCACGGGTGCCAAACTCGTTATCTTCTCCTCCTGAGCCTTTACTCATAACAAACCCTTTCCTGATCCGGGCACCTCTTGACCCCGGCAACTTTCGCGTGAGTTTCGAAATTTTCGCCTTGGGTCTTAAGGTACAAATTGTCACTCACTCTTAAGATCATATAAACACTTACTAGCCGGGTTTCAATTGGCTCACTTTCAAAAATGAAAATTATTTTTCGCATGTCAAAAAACAACCCCCGTTGCGGTCTTCCGGACGTTTGTGATTTAATTTCCGGATTCCCGGACGATTCCAGAGGAGCGCGACTTGAACCCGAAGGACGATCTTCGCATAGAGCAGATTCGAATGAAGACTCTCCCTCTCCTCGAAGAGGCGAAGCTGCTTGGAGCGATGATCGCGGAAGGGATGAAGCCCTCGGAACTGTGCCGTCTGCTTTATCTGAAGCGTAGCGATCTCGAGGAAAAGCTCGCGATAAACGAGTTCCCGAAGAAGACGAAAATGCTCGTCGGAATGGGCGCGCTCGAATCCGAGCACGTCCACCAACTACTTCGTTTCAACGGCATCTTCTCGCGCCTTCTCGAAAACCGCGACCAGGACGCCGAGCAGGCCGGGGAGTTCTTCAAGTACTGGATCGCGTACTATCAGGAGCTTTTTGCCGTCCGATACGCCGGAAAACCCGCCGCGGAGATGAAAAGCGCGGTCGACGTGGTCTACGAGGCGTCCGTCGGCATTATGATGCGCAAGTTCGGAAGTATGCAGGAGATGTTCCTCGAGTTCGACACGCTGAAGGAAGGATTCGCGGGATTCGTCGCGAGGCTGAAGAAATTCTGGTACAGACTCACGAAGTCGTTTCGAAAAAAAGGAAACGAGCAGCCGAAACAGTGAGCAGGCTTGAATTCGAATCCGCCGCGTGGGGCGCAGTTAGAAATTATGTGAACATTCGGTGAACCACGTGGCACGGGCATCCTGCCCGTGAGTATTGTTTCCCACGAACTTCATTAAAACACGGACGAGACGTCCGTGCCATGCGCCAGCACTCCCAGAGACTCCTTAGTCGCCGCCGGGGATTTCCGGAGGTCCGCCGGGAAGGCCTGCCGCGCCGCGGTCGCCGCCGTCCTCGATTTCGAACTGCATCTGCGCCCGGAACCTCGCCTCGTAGGTCCGCCACCACCTGCGCCATTCGTCCGCGGTCTTAGGCCCCCGCTCCGAAGTAATCACCTTCAGCGCTTCGAGAATGCACTTGTTCTGCGCGAGGGTGGCGCTGTCGAGCGCGTGCAGAAGCTGTTCTACCGCCTCGGGTTTGTCACCAGGATAGAGCAGATGACTCGCCGCGTAAATCTGGTTGAAGTCGTCTTTCCTGAGTCCGCCCAGCAGCGCTGAAAACGGCGATTTCAGAACGCCTTCATTGTTCGCATCGACGAAGCTCGTCACGTAGGGTCCGAAGACGAGGGACTGGAGGGTCTTGCGCTCTTCGCCGGCGGTGAACGCGTGCGGCTTTAACGTCAACGTGAACTCGACTACGATCCACGCGTTCCCTTCCTCAGGCCATTCGAGCGGCTTCGCGAGGTCGATCGCAAGACGGAGCGCGTTCCCCGGCGCGAGCCTGTATGTTCCCTCGAACTGAAGAATCTCCCGCGCGGTGAAGCTCTGCGCGCTCCCGAAGGCGTCCTCGATCCGGTATTCGAGATCGATCCAGCCGACGCTGCCAATGTCGGTCAGTCCCTCGAGATTTGGCGCTTCGGGCTGGTCGAACACGAACTCGGCTGCGGAGTCCGTCCCGTTCGCAATCTCGATGACTATCGGAATGGTGTCCTTCAGTACTCCGGTCGCGTACTCTCCAGGAACGAAGCTCAGCAGTATCGACTCGGTGAGCACGTTCTGAGCGACGTCCCGCTCGACCCTCCGGAACTCGCTTCCCCGCGAAAACTCCGGCGCGAGCGTCCGTAGCGCGCGCATCTTCTCCTCCGCCTCTTCGGCGCGTCCTTCGAGCTTCAGAATCTGCGCGTCGAGAAAATGCCATTCGAGGAACGCGTCTACCGCTTCGTCGTCGAGCTGAATTCCGTCCCTGCGGGTCCGCGCGTCCGCGAGCGCATCCTGTCGCTGAGCCTCGGTCCGCGCGCTTAGAATCCGCTCTAGCGCCTGCTCCTGCACCTTACGCTTTTCGATCTCCGCCGCGATGATTCCAAGCTCGCTTTCCCGCACCGCGCCGAGGTTCTCATTTTCGATAATCCGTCCGAGCAGCACCTCTGCGTCGGGACCGATTTCGATCAGCTCGTCGATGAGATTGTTCCGCACTTCGTCCGTTAGCGCTGGAATCGCTCCTGGAAGCGACAGCGCCGGCCCGCCTTCCGGAATCACCGGCTGTCCCGCGAGAAACGATACGATCTCGTAAACGCGCTTTTTTTTCGACGCATGGTCCTTTTCGAGCGACGAAAGCGCGAGGCTCGTTTCGATAACGCTCATCCGCGGGACGATGCGCTCCGAGGAAACATTCTCCGACGCCACGCATCCGCCGGCGAGAACGGCAAGCGCCTGGAGCGCCACGAGAAGTTTCAGTTTCCGGAAATCCACAAACCCTCCGGCGTCAGATTCCGCTCGCGGAACTCGTCGCACTCTCCCGCGAAGCCGAAGGTTGTCAGTACGACGTCATCGCGCGATCGCCGCGCTTGATAGGCGTGAGGACCGTCTCGATCTGGACTTTCGCCGCGCTGGCGCGCTCGAACCTTCTTTCGACGATTGCGAATGCCTTGAAGGTCTCGCCCTCGTAGATCGCGACCTTCATTCCAACGACCACGCCGTCAAGCTCGCCCTTGTTCAGAAGCACGATTCCGATGGTTTCGTCGATGTCGAGCACCTGGAAATCGATCATTGGCCAAGGGTTGTGCGGGTCCACGCCCTCGGGGATCATTTGTTTCATCAGCGTGAGTTCCTGCCTCAGCGCTTCCGCCTCCCTCCAGAGCACGTAGTAGTTCTCCTGGAGATCGCGGTAGTCATCTTCCGCGATGACCTTGTTCTTCGTAAGCTGGGCGTTTTCGAGGACGAGCCTGTCCCTCTCTCTTCCGACGTCGAGCATCCATTTACGATAATCTTCGTTCGACGCCTGAACCGTCTGGAGGCTCGTCTTCGCGGTGCTCAGGCCGGATTCAAGCGACGTCAGCATGGCCTGCGTGCCCTGAATCTCCCTCGGCAGCGGCGAGTACTTAAGTATGGCGACGTCCGCGTTGTGCATCGCTATTTCTTTCGCTTCGACGTGTCTTGCGATTTCGCTGCGGATGCGGTCCATCTCCCGGACATGGTTTTCGCTAAGCTGGCGGATGTTGATGGTCGATGCTACCACCTTGTCGATCATCGCGATCTTCATGGAGCTTTCGACCTGCCACCTTGCCTCGTAGTTCGAATCGTCCGCCATCAAAACTGCCGTCACGCCAAGGAATCCGATACTCAGCACGAAGTTCGTCAGGACGAACAGCTTGCCGAATATGTTGAAGAACTTGGCTTTGCCGTCCATCGGCTTCGTGATTTCGCGGTTCAGCTTTTCGATACGGGAAAGGATTATCGAAAGCAGGACCAGCACGCCGACCCCGATGATGAGTCCCCAGCCGAGGGGAGTCAGTTGGAACGCTATGAATGGCATGGTTTGGAGAGAAAAGATCATATTCCCACTCTGTTAATCGAGAGATCTGCGCGGGGGATGACTCGACGGGATGTGTTGATTCTTCGCTGGGGGAAATTTGAACATGGCAATATTAGACCTGGGCCCGGATTTTGTCAAGCGAGAAGGGAAAAGGAATTAGGAATAGTAGTCAGTAGTCGGTAGTCAGTGGTCAGAAAAATGCAGAATGCGGAAGTCAGAGTGCAGAATTTAGGAATTAACTACCCACTCCCTACTCCCTACTCCCTACTCCTAAGGTATTCACTTTTATTCTGTCTCCGAATCTGATAAACAAAATGAAATCAATCTGATGAATCCCGAAACAAGATTTCGAAGGAAAGGACCGTTCCATGGGCATAAACCTCGCTTTCGCTTTGCATCACAACGCCGAAGTGCGGCCCCGGAAGACCGCAATAGTTTTCGAGGATACGAATATCAGCTACGCGGAAGCCGGACTGATAGTCCGGAAGTTCGCGAAGGGACTTCTTGACCTCGGCGTGAAACCGAAGGACAAAGTCGCGCTGCTGTGCCCGAACACGCCGCACTTCCCGCTGGCGTATTACGCGATTCTGTCCATGGGCGCGACAGTGGTCCCGGTGAACGTCCTTTCGAGCGCCGACGAGATCGCGTACGCCCTCGACGACTCGGACGCCACCGCGCTTATCAGCTTCCAGATGTTCGCGCAGCAGGCCTCGCAGGGGTTCGCGAAGGTCGACCACACGAAACATCACGTCATTCTGACCAATGCACCCTGGAAGGAAATCCCCGCTGGCGCGATCGATTCAAGCGTCCTGCTCGCGAAAACCGAAGGCCATCTCGAGTCGATCTACTCCCCGGACTTCGATCAGACCGCGGTGATCCTCTACACCTCCGGAACCACCGGAAAGCCGAAGGGCGCGGAACTCACCCACTCGAACCTTTTCGACAACGTCATCGTCTGCACGCACATTCTGCCCATGAACGACTCGTCGAACGTGCTCGTGGTGCTGCCGCTGTTCCACAGCTTTGGCCAGACCTGCGGTATGAACGCGACCTTCTACCGCGGCGGAACCATCGATCTTATGCCGAGGTTCGACGCGAAGGCCGTGCTTTCGAGGATCGAGAAGCGCAGGATCAATCTTTTCCACGCGGTGCCCACGATGTACTTCCAGATGATCGAAGCCGCGAAGGAAGGAAACTACGACGTCTCTAGCCTCGAATACTGCTGCTCAGGCGGCGCCGCGCTTCCCGAGGCGGTGCTGAAGACCTTCGAGAAGATGTTCGGCGTGACGATGCTCGAAGGCTACGGACTATCCGAGACCGCGCCGGTCGCGTGTTTCAACCAGCTCCACCGCGAACGAAAGAGCGGAAGCATAGGCGTTCCCGTCTTCGGCGTCGAGATGGACATATTCGACGACGAAGGCAACCGCGTCCCCACGGGCGAACGCGGCGAAATCGTAATCAAGGGCCACTGCATAATGAAGGGCTACTATGGCAAGATCGAGGAGACGAAAGCCGTGATGACCGAAGACGGCTGGTTCCGCACCGGAGACATCGGAATCCGCGACGCGGAGGGCTACTACTTCATCGTCGATCGCAAGAAGGAGATGATCATCCGCGGCGGATTCAACGTCTACCCGCGGGAGATCGAGGAATGTCTCTACAAGTATCCGTCCATCGTCGAAGCAGCCTGTATAGGGCTTCCGGACGAGGAATACGGCGAGGAAGTCCACGCGTACATCGCGTTCGCGCAGGACGCCGGCGCGGAAACCCGCGACATCGCAAACATCGACAAGTACGCCCGCGAACACCTCGGCAAGCACAAGTATCCGCGGCACTACCACGTTCTTGACGCGCTCCCGAAGGGGCCGACGGGGAAGATTCTCAAGCGGGAACTCAAGCAGCAGGCGCTGAAGTGAATTACGAATTACGAATTACGAATTGCGAATTGAATTTTGGGAGCGTGTCGCGTAAGCCACGCTTTGGAATACATCGCGTAAGCGATGCTGAAACACTTACGCGTTTCATTCCATGGAAACACTTACGTGTTTCATTCCACGTACTTCTCTGCTCCGTGTTATTGACGTTCGCGGTCGAAAGCGCTTCCGCCCAGCAGTCCCCGCCGCCGGACGATGACGCTCCCGAACAGGTCGTACACGAGGTCGGCGTTAACCTCCTTTCGAACGGCGATTTCGAATCCGCGGACGACGAAGACGACGAGCGACCCGCGGGCTGGGTTCCGTTCGACGGAATCACCGCGTTCTGGGACAGGGAGAACGGCGTCGACGACTCCGGCTGCGTATTGCTCGACAACACTCCCGAGAAGGACCAGGTGTACGAGGTTTGGGAGCGTCTCCGTCTAGACGGAGACCGCGAGCAGGTTACGGACCTCGTTCCACGCCAGGGGACGTATTCGACAATCGCGTCCACCTACGGCGCGCTCTGCTGGAGCGAATACGTCGGAGTGGAACCCGATGCGACCTACAAACTCAGCGCGGACGTGAAAGCCGTCGGGGTCGACGATCCGGAGAAGCAGCCACTCGTGATGCTCTGGCTGAAAGGATACATCCAGCACCGTGGAAGGCTGAGAGTGATCTACAAGGGACGCAAGGAGTGTCACGATCTCACGGACGAATTCCAGAATTTCTCGCGGATTTATCATCCTACGAAGCAGACGCCCAGGGTTCACACGATGCGGGTGATGCTCGTAGCGTACTTCCCCGTTGGATACGCGTGGGTCGATAACGTCGTGCTCGAAAAGATTATCGAAGAGGAGGAATAACAATTACTAATTGCGCATTACATTTTATTCGTGCCGTCTACGAATTTTTAGTAATATTTTTAGGGACGGCCAAAAGCGATTCCTCTCTCTCCCACCGGGAGAGTGCGCCCGGAGGGCGGGTAAGGGCCTTTTCAGCGGTCACGCTGTGTCTGCTGATATTGTCCTCCTGCGCACGGGATCCAAACCCCGAGATCGACCGCGGCGAAATCGAACGTCAGTTCATGTCCGCGAGCACCGATGAAAAGCTGATGGTCCTCGAACAGGCCTCGAAAGCCGCGGAGGGTCAGCAGGGCGCCGCGGTGGACGTGCTCCTACTCGGACTCAGCGACGACGACCCGAAAGTGCGTATGGCATCACTCCGCGGACTTATGCCAGTGATGGATTCACGCGTCATCGAGCGGGTCAGACTCGCCGCGAAGAACGATCCGGACAACCTCATCCGCGGCGCAAGCCTCCATTTTCTCGGAATGCGCTCGGACCTCGAAAGCAGGGATATGTTCCTCCGCGCGATCGAATCAGACAAGGTCGAGATATTCTCCGGCGGAGTCGTGGGCCTTTGCCTCATTCAGGACAGGGACGCGCTCACGAAAGTCGCGCCGCACCTGAAAGGTGACGACACGATGCGGACGATGGCCGCGTTCGAGTCGCTGCTGCTCCTTCGGGACGCGCACGTCATCGACGAGTATCTTTCCGCGTTCGAATATCACCTCGAACGTCCTGGCGATGAGATGGACATGTTCCTCTGCGCAAACGTTCTCCGCTGCGTGATGATCCGCTACGGCTACGGGCAGAGTCCGCCGATGCCGGTGGAAGTTTTCACGAACGAGACGCCTTCGAGGGAAACCCGCGCATCGTGGCTCGCGTCTTCCGACCCCGCGAAGAAATGCGTCGCAATGGGAATCGCGGACACGGAGTCGAACTATATCGCGCAGCTCGCCGACCTCATTTCCGACGAAAACGACTTCGTCCGGATGCAGGCCTACGGCTTCGCGGCGAAGGAAAACCAGACGAGCCTCGTCCCCGAAATCGCGCTCGAACTGACGAAATCCACCCCGACTTCGTTCGCGGAAGACGATTCCGGGTACATTCTGTACCGCGCCGCGCTGGAGTCCGTCAGCAGACTCTCTCCGCCCCAGGGGCAGCTAGAAACCGTCTGCGGCATCCTCGACACCGGCGACGGAATAGAAAGGATCATCGCGTTCGACGCAATCAGGTTTACATCGGGAAGCAAATCCCGCGTGATCGACTTCCTTACGACCTGCGACTACAGAAAACCTCACGCGGTCGAAAAGTTCCTCCGGCTGACTCTGAACGCGGAAAAGTACGAATCGTGGATGAAAACGTTTTACGCTGACTACTCCGCGGAAATCGCCGCGCAGATAGAAAGCCGCGAAGTTTCGGACAAGGGCACGCGCCTGGAAGCCGCGGGGGAGAAGCTCGCGGCGGACGTCCTCGAAGCGATCTCGGCGGGACTGATCGCGATGCTTTCTCACGATGACCCTTCGTGCAGAGTCACCGCGGCTGGGATACTCGCAAAAGGTTTCCGGAGCTTCGGCGGCGTGGACGACGCGCTGAGCGACCTTCAGGATAGGGAAACCGACGACGAGGCAAAAAAAGCGCTCGACGAAATCCTTGGATAGATTCGTACATCATATTCGTGCCGTCTACGAATTTACTGTACTATTTTACTTCGGCGCAGGTGCGGTCGTCGTTGATCGGCATAATCATACGAAAAATTCGTAGACGGCACGAATAAAGTGTGCTATTCGATTTTGAACAGCCACCGTTCAGTCGATCTCGATGTCAAATTGCCTGCTGCGTCGTAAACCAGCATTTCCCACCAATACCATCCCGCGTCCGGGAACTTCGACTCGACGCTTTCGTCGCCTTCCTCGGTTCGTTCGAAGTGCATCGAAACCGAAACGATATTTATAGGCGAAGCCTCCACGAGGCGCGCGTCTTCGTAGACGATTTCGCTCAGGGAGCTTATCGCCCGGCCGATTCGGAGTTTGTAGGTCTTGCCGCAGGGATGAGCGCTGCCGGCGAAAACCGCCTGCGGAGGAATGCTCAGTCCAGGGTCGTTTTCGTCCTGCGGATTCACGCCGATTCCCTGGATCACCGAGCGGGACTTCGGGCTTTGGAGCGTAATCGCATCGTACAGATCGAGCGTAACTTCCCGCGGTTCCCCCGATATCGTCACGGTGATTATTTCCGGCGTCGGGATGCCGGTAATCCCGGCGGAAAACTCGTTTCGGACTATCTCCCGCGGAAAGTAGCAGCCCGAAAGCGCGGAGATCGACGGGTTGTCGATTTCGTAGGTCACGAGCACGTATTCGCCGGGAGGGACGCTGACCATGAATTTGCCCTGCTCGTTCGAGCTGAGATAATCTGTGCGGTAGTAGTTTTCGTCCGTTGCGACCACGAAACGCATCAGAATGTTTGCCACGGGAGATTCGTTCTTTCGCAGCTTGACGTAGAAGTGCGTCCCGTTCGGATTCGGCGGAATCGGCTTTCCGGACGGCTGCTCCGCGGAGAACCGCAGATCGACGAACTCGTAAGGCTCTCTGGTGAAGCTCCCGAACGGCGGCGAGTCCACGGGAAGCGTAGCTATCCTGCCTTCGTTTTCGAGGTTCAGAATCGCCTCGTCGGGCGAAGGTTCCGAGAAGAACTGGTAGCCGCCTTCGATGGCGTCGATTCCGACGTTCGTATCCTCGCCGGAGTTTGCGAAGTACATGGGCGGGCCGGGATCGTCTCCCTGAACAAGCTCGAAATTATCCGGCTTGAACGCGATCAGAACCTTGTCGGCGCTGACATCCTTTATCTGCAGAACGACGTTCCCGAAGATCAGAAGCCCGCGGCTTTCCTTAAGCTCGACGTAGTTTACGCCGGAGAGAACGCCTGGGCCGTACAGAAGTCCTCCTTCGGACGGACGGTACCACCATTCGAAGTAGATCGAGTCGCCGAAGCGTTCGCGGTCTGTATCGTTTTCGCGGATATAGATACTTCGGATCATCATTCCGGAGTACCGGTTGTTCCTTTTGATGATGAGCACCTTGTTCTTCTCCAGGAAGAAACCGGGGCTGACTTCGTCCTGCGCGCTCGCTGGCGGCGCGTAAAGAATCATCGCGAACATGAGAATCGCGGCGAGAAGAACTTTGTTTGTCATTTGTAAATCCAGACGGGGGCTACAGGCATAGTTTATACCGGAATCCGCCAAAGGCAAGGCATCTGCTTGTATGAGCCCTCGTCGCAGCTATAATCGATCTGATGTTTTCGACGCGTATCATCGGATTTGCATTCGCCTGCCTGACGCTTTCTGCAGGAGTTTCGTTCGCGCGGGTGACCGACGCCGACTTCGCGAACGCGACGCAGAAGTACCTCCAGGCAAGAAGCGTCGAGGAAAAGAAGGACATCATAGATTCGATACTCGAAGATCCCGTGCTTCAGGGCTGGAAGGACATTCGCACCGTCAACTGGATGTACTCGCTTTTTATTCAGGAAACCGATCTTACCGTGCTCGAAATGTTTCGAGATCGGCTTGAAGATTGCGACCGCGTCGAAGGACCGCAGGACCTCGGTCCGGACCGCGTCGGCGCGCTACTTTCGGAATGCGATTCCTGGCTGCACAAAACCTTCCTCATCGGCGCGATCAAGGAATACCCGAAATGGAAGGACTACCTTTCCCCCGTCATCGCTAGGAATCGCGACGTGCGCGTGCTCATCAGCGCGGTGGAAACTCTCCTCCACCACAGACGGGACTATCTCGACCCGGGAATCAGGAACTGGTACGATGACTTCCTCTCGAACGACGATTACTGGCAGATCAGAGCCGCGACGATCGAGGCCGTTCGGGACACCTGCAACGCGATAGATATTCAAAATCACCAGGACGAATTCAGGAACTACGCGTCGCTTCTGATCGGAAGGCTCGGCGGAGAGTCCGGAAGACTCAGCGCGGACATCGTCGACTCGCTGATCGACATTTTCCGGCTGGAAAGAACGTTGCACGATTCCGTCGAAAAGTACAGCGCGCTTTTCAATCCAACGTGGTTCTCGAACTCGGTCCTGAACCCCGGAAGAAACGGTCCCGCGCCGCCTCCACCCGCCGCGAACGTGTTCGCCGACTTCCTGGGGCTTCCGCTCGTCTCGAAACGCATCGTGCTGGTGCTAGACGTTTCGACCAGCATGAAATCCACGGTCGACGCGGCTTCGGTCGAACCTTTCAGAAAATACATAGGCGCGAACGCGAACGTCAGGACGAGGCTCGATCTCGTGCGCGAACTGTTCCGGCTGTTCCTCGAAAAGGCGCCCGCGAACGCAAGGTTCAACGTCGTGTTCCTCCACGGCGCGCCAAGCGCGATGAGCACCAATCTCGAACGGGCGGACAACACGATCAAAACCCGCGCGATGGAATCGTTCGAAAATCAGATCGCGCTGTCGTCTGAAGCGGGCGACCTGACGAGCGTCTGGGACGCGATAACGCTTTCGATGACGTTCTCGAAACGCGGCGAGAATCCGGTGCCCGACATTCTAGATTTCACGCACTTTCGCGAGGGCGCAGACACCGTCATCCTCGTTACCGACGGCAGAAGCTCGAGCGGAAGATACGTGACAGCGAATGAAAGACAGATCGACCTCGTTAAGGAGCTTGAGCTTTACAACAAGTTCCGGAAGATCAAATTCCACGCGGTCGCAATCCCCGGCGCGGACGGCACGATGCTTCGCAACATTGCATCAAAAACCGGCGGAGTCGTCCTCCCCCGCGGCTGACGGAATAACCGTTTCGGTCCAGTGATCCACGTAGCGCGAATGTTTCGCCCGAGGGCTTCGAAATCGTGCATTCATACAAGTAGATCGTCTAATTGGAGCGTGCCGCCCTTATCCAGCCAATTATAACATAGTACAGATGATAATATTTGATATTGATTGATTTATAAAAAATATTAATAGTGTCGCGAGTCGTAACACTATCATAAGTTTCAATAATTATTGCATAATGATTTACTTCGTGCTTTCGTTCGCTGATCCACATAGTACGGATGTCTAATTCGCGATTGGGAGTGCAGGCGTCCTCGTCTGCGCATATTTTCAAGCTGTAGGTGAGACGCCTACAGTCCTACCGCGAATTCGGCCGCACGCGGTGCGACGCCGCTGGAGTACGGCTGAAAATTCTCTGCGGTACTCCGCGCTCTCCGCGGCTCCGAGCCGAAGAACTGCGAGGACGCGGGTTTTGCAATTGCCGCGAAGGCGCAGAATCGCGTCGGGCATTCGATTCGAAAACGGTTTCAGAAGGCGAGTTCGTCGATTTTCGCGGCAAGGATGAAATCCTTGATCGTTATCGCATTCGAGTCGTGCGTCCGAAACGCGATCATCGCCTTACCCCAGGTGAAAAACACGTCCGGATGATGGTTCTCGGATTCCGCGATTCCGCCGACTTTGTTAACGAACTCGAGAGCCTCCGCGAAGTTTTTGAACCTGAAGGACTTCGAAACACGATCCTCCACGTCGACGGACCAGCCGTCAAGCTGCGCGAGGTACGCTTCGATTTCCTCAGGCAGGATCGCGCTGACCTTTCGCGGAAGATCCCGAACGCTTTGTTCGCTGAGCTTCATCGGCCTTCAAAACTCGCCTGACTGGGCTTCGTCGTCCCCTTCGCCTTCGTCTTCCTCGTCCCACGAATCGAGTTCCTTGATCGCGTCGATGAGGTCGTCATAGTGCCCGGCGCGCGGGTCCGCATTGAAATCGCGATTCAGCCACGCGATCGTGCCGTCGACGTAAACGAGGAACGTCGCCCTTGCCGCGTAGCTCATGGGCCCGCGGGTACGCTTGACGCCATACGCCGCGGCGATGCTGAGGTCGGTGTCCGCGATGAGCGGAAATTCGAGCTCAAGCTGATCGCAGAACCTTTCATGGCTGCGTTCGTCGTTCATGGAGACGCCGAAGATTTCGACACCAAGTTCGTCGAACTCTTCTTTCTTTTCCTGGAGCGTCTGCATCTCCAGGGTGCATCCCGGAGTAAAGTCCGACGGATAGAAGAACAGCACGACCGGCTGATCCTCCGCGAATTCGAGGAGATTTATGTCCTGTTTGACCTCCCGGCTCTTCTTGATTAGAACGAAGTCTGGAGCCTCGTCTCCAACGTCGACGGGTTCCTCTTCCGCAACGGCGGGAATCGCGATTCCGAAGGCGAGCAGAAGGCTGAAAAATCCGATTGCTTTGCGGTTCATAGTCCCCTCACGAAAATTGTGGTCCGCCACCAGTGGCGTCAGTCGATGGAAAATCTGTCGCAGTATATATCGCCAAACACTTTGCGCGGCAATTTCATTCCAAAATGATTGAGACGCGGTGAACGCTCGGTGAATCACGTTGATAGAAACGTCTGCAGTGATTCGTTATGTGCAGAGTAGGACGAGGACGTCTGGTTCACCGAACTGATGCAATTTTAAAGTTCAACTCGCTTAATCCGCCGTACCGAAGAGCGGAATCTGCCGTTCGTTCGTCCTGAAGCTGCTCCGACGGTGTTTGACGGTCGTCTTCGGCCCGGCGATCTTTGGCATGCCCGACGCGTCGATGCTCTGCTTTTCAAGCTCCGAGAGAATCTCCTTCGAACGCAGGATAATCGAGTTCGGGATTCCCGCCATCCGCGCGACGTGGATGCCGTAGCTCTTGTCCGCGCCGCCGGGGACGATCTTGCGCAGGAATCGGATTTCGTCCTTCCACTCTTTCACCAGGACGCTCTTATTCGTGAAGCCGTCGAACAGCGGCTCGAGTTCCGTGAGTTCGTGGTAGTGCGTCGCGAAAAGGGTGCGCGCCTTCGAGCGCTCGAGAATGTATTCGCAGATCGCCCATGCGATCGAAAGCCCGTCGAAGGTGCTCGTGCCGCGACCGACCTCGTCGAAAACAAGCAGGCTGCGATCCGTAGAGTTGTGGAGAATGTTCGCGGTTTCGCGCATCTCGACCATGAACGTCGACGCGCCCATCGTGAGGTCGTCGCCGCTTCCGATGCGTGCGAAGACGCGGTCGACCACGCCTATGCGGGCGGACTTCGCGGGGACGAAGCTGCCCATCTGCGCCATCAGTACGATCACTGCGATCTGTCGGATATACGTGCTCTTGCCCGCCATATTCGGCCCGGTGATCAGATGGAAGAACCCGTCATCCGCTGCATTAATATCTGACATGGCGCAATCGTTCGGGATGAACGGCTCGCCGGGCTGATATTTTTCGACCATCGGGTGACGGCTCTCGACGAGGTCGATTTCGCGAGAGTCCGTGATCTCCGGACGCACGAAGCGGTAACGCTCCGCAACCTCGGCGAGCGCCGCGTAGACGTCGATCTCCGCGATGGCATTCGCGGTCTTTAAAAGCCTCGGGAGCTGACCCGTGACGGTTTCGCGGACCTGCGTGAAAAGCTCTTCCTCTAGATCGTTCGCGCGGCTTTCCGCGGTGAGGACTTTCTGCTCGTACTCGCGAAGCTCGTCGGTGACGAACCGTTCGGCGTTTTTCAGCGATTGCCTCCGGTGGTAATTCGCGGGCGCTTTATCCGCCTGCCCGCGGCTGATCTCGATGTAGTATCCGAAGACGCGGTTGTAGCCGATTTTCATATTCGGGATGCCGAGGCGCTCGATTTCCTTCTGCTGGTAGTTCGCGATCCAGGTTTTGCTGTCCTGCGCGAGCATTCGCAGTTCGTCGAGGTCGGCGTTGAATCCTTTGCGGATGATTCCGCCCTCCTTCAGCGCCAGCGGCGGGGAATCGACGATCGCGGCGGTTAGCATGTCCTCGACGTCGGTCATCGGATCGAGGTGTTTCGAGATCGTCTGCATCCGTTCGCTCGAAAGCGCGGTGAGGACGGGCATCGAGATCCGCAGCGCCGAGAGCGACGTGCGCAGGCCCGCGAGATCCCTTGGCGACGCGCGTCCGCAGCCGATCCTCGCGGCGATTCGCTCGAGGTCCTGCACGCAGGCGAGTTCTTCGCGGATCAGTTCGCGGACCTTTCGTTCGCGGAAGAATTCGTCCACCGCGCCGAGGCGAAGGTCGATCTTGTCTTTCACGCGCAGCGGAGCGAGCACCCAGTCCGTGAGCATTCGCGCGCCCATTGCGGTCTCGGTTTCGTTCAGGAGCGAAAGCAGGCTTCCTTCCTTGCGATTAAGCGCGAAGGTGCGCGTCAGCTCGAGGCAACTCCTGGTCGCGCGATCGAGCGCCATCTGATTATCGAAATTCGCCTTCGTGACGCTGATTATGTGACGCATGGACGAGCGCGACGTGAGCATCAGATAAGAAAGCAGCGCACCGGCGCTTTCGATCGCGACGTCCATCCCTTCCACGCCAAAGCCGCTGAGGTCCTTCACCGCAAGCTGCTCGCAGATGCTTCCAAACGCCCGGCTGCGGTCGAACGTGTATTCGTCGACACGGGTGATCGTCTTGCCTGCGAGCGCTTCGGTCCAGCGTTCGTCCTCCGGGAACGCAAGCGCGCGCGAAGCAAGGATTTCCCGCGGGCTTACGAGTCCGACGACAGCCGGCGCGTCCTCGATTTTCGCCTCGATGATCTCGAACCTGCCCGTGCTGAGTTCCGCGTAAGCTATGCCGCAGATGCCCTTAACGAAATTCAGCGCGAGAAGGTAGCTATGTTCCGAGGCTTCGAGAAGCTCCGACTCCGTGATAGTCCCCGGCGTTATGATGCGCGTGACTTCGCGTTTCACGAGTCCCTTCGCCTGCTTCGGATCCTCGACCTGATCGCAGATGGTGACTTTGCAGCCGAGTTCGATGAGTTCGCCGACGTAGCGATCGATGCTGCGCGCGGGAACGCCGGCCATGGGGATTTCGCCGCCGCGGGAGGTGAGCGTGATTCCGAGGAGCTTCGATGCCTCGACTGCGTCGTCATAGAAAAGCTCGTAGAAGTCGCCCATCCGGTAGAGCAGGATCGTATCTGGATGTTCCGCCTTCACGCTTTTGTAGTGCCGCATCGCGGGCGGATCGTTTTTCTCGTTCTCGCTTGCCACTTTTCGCCCCGCAAATTTCGAATGCGTGAATTTATCACGCGGACGGGAACGATCACACGAGATTTTTTGTAGCGCAGCCGTCGCGCTGCCGGCGGGCGTAGCGCATTCTCGCTACGGAGCGGATTACGGCTTCAAGACCGTCTGGATCAGATTCCCGCGTTTTTCGATCGCGGCTTCGATCGTATTCGAATTGCGCGTCCCTGGGACAGACCTTCCAAGGACGATCTCCGCGGCGTCCTCTTTCGCGAGGTGGCCTTTATTTATAAGCGCGCCGACGAAATTATAGAGAAGGAAGTTCGAACGCTTCGCGCTGATGGACAGTTCAGTATCCATATCACCCTCAAATTCTGACCAAAAAACAAAACTGACCACCTGATCGGCATTTCTGAAAGAAAAGTTGAGCTTTGCTTTAACTTTTTTGGAGCAGTGCTTAAAATCTTGCTCTTCATCAGGGCATCGGACGATGCAGGGGACATATACTGAGTTTTTGTAATATTTTTACGATGTCGTTAGTACTGTCTCCCAGGTCTTTCAGATTCCCAAAAACATTATAAAACTCAGTACATGTCCCCGGTTTATATGTCAGAGAAGAAGTATCTGAAGCTCGCGTCCAGGGTTGCCAAGGTGGCGCCGTCGCCGACGATGGCGATTTCCGCGAAGGCGAAGCAGATGAAGGAAGACGGGCTTGACGTGCTCGTTTTTGCCGCGGGGGAGCCGGATTTCGACACGCCGGAGTTCATAAAGGAAGGCGCCCGGGACGCGCTCGCGAAGGGACTAACGAAGTACACCGCGAATCTCGGGACTCTCGCGCTGCGGAAGGAAATCGCGAAGAAATTCAAGGAAGACAACCATCTCGACTACGACGTTAAGAACATCATCGTCAGCAGCGGCGCTAAACAGAGCGTGGCGAACGCGATTTTCGTCACCATCGGGGAAGGCGACGAGGTCATCATCCCGGCGCCCTACTGGGTCAGCTATCCGGAAATGGTGAATCTTGCCGACGGCACGAACGCTATCGTTCAGACGGAGCCAGAGAACAATTTCTGTCCGACCGCGAAGGCGCTGCGGGAAGCGATCACGCCAAGGTCGAAGATGCTGATTCTGAACACGCCCGGAAATCCCTCCGGCGGCGCGTACGAGCGAAGTCAGCTCGAGGAGATACTCGAGGTCGTTCTGGAGCACGATCTGCTGGTGCTTTCCGACGAGATATACGAAAAGGTGCTCTACGACGGACGCAAGCACACCGCGTTCGCGTCGCTTTCGAAGGAGGCGTTCGAGCGTACTATCACCGTAAACGGCGTTTCGAAATCGTTCTCGATGACTGGCTGGCGCATCGGCTATGCCGCGGGTCCGGCGCCTATAGTGAACGCGATGGATTCGTTCCAGAGTCACTTCACAAGTAACGCGAGTTCGATCTCGCAGCACGCTACGCTAGAGGCACTTCGCGGCGATCAGAGCTTTCTTGCGGAATGGATCGCGGAGTTCGACAAGAGGCGAAAGCTGATCGTAGGTGGACTTAATTCAATCGAAGGTATTAATATCGCGATGCCGGGAGGGGCGTTCTACGCGTTTTTCAGTATGAAGGGACTGATCGGAAAGAAGGTCGCGGGGAAGACGATCGCGGGGAGTCTCGACTTCTGCGCGAACGCGCTCGAGGACGCGAAGGTCGCGCTCGTTCCGGGGGTCGCGTTCGGAAGCGAAGGGTACGTTCGAATGAGCTACGCATGTAGCGAGGATGAAATAAGAGAGGGAATTCGCCGGCTGAAGGCGTGGATCGAGGGGACTTGAGGCAATGCCCGATTTTCATTTCTGCATTCTCGGAAGCGGATCGAAAGGCAACGCATGCTACGTCGAAGCCGACGGCGAAGCGTTGCTTGTAGACTGCGGACTTTCCGCGCGTACGATAGGCGAACGGCTATCGGAAAAGAATCTCGACGCTTCGAAGATCGGGACGGTGCTGCTTACGCATTATCACTCGGACCATATTCGCGGCGCCGACGTGTTTCTGCGCAGGACGGGGGCGAACGTCTTCGCGACCAAAGATACCCTGAAGCGTCTTCCGGAGGAGATTCAGTCGGGCGGGCGCGGGTTCGAGGTTCAGCCGGCGACGCAGTTCGAGGTCGGAAAGATGAGCGTACGCGCGATCCCGAATTCCCACGACGCGCCAGGGACGGTTTCGTACTCGATCGCGTATCTTGGACGGACGTTCACTATCATCACGGACCTCGGTGTGGCGAACGAGCACACGCACCAGGCGATCGCGTGGTCGGACGTGCTCGTGTTCGAGAGCAATCACGATCTTACGATGCTGGAGCACGGTCCGTACCCCTGGCCTTTGATTCGCAGGATCAAAAGCGCGGGCGGGCATCTTTCGAACGAGGACAGCGCGGACGCGATCAAACGCTCGGGGTCGGAGCGGATGAAATTGCTCGTTCTCGCGCATCTCTCGGAACAGAACAATAGTCCAGAGATCGCGCTCGACACGATGAAGAACGCGATGCGCGAGTCCTCGCGGCTTACGAAGGCGAAGCTGATGCACGCGGAGCCTCACGATCCGTCGGACGTGATGGAGATTTGAAAGTGGTAGTCGGTTGCCGGAAATAAGGAGGCTCAAAATAATAAGTTATACAAAATCCCGCTCAGATTTATGTCAGATTCGTTTTGCGCGAGAGAGCGAAACTGGAAGCGTAGCCATAGCTCCGGTGAGGATTTCGCGACCGAGCGCAAAGCGAAGATGGCGTGAAGATGTGATGGGAGATGGATAAGTTATTATTTTGAACCTCCTAAGTCTCGAAGTATCCGTACAGACCAGGTCGATCTCTGTAAACGAGATTCGAAGATTCGCTTTGCGCGCGCTTGACGCGCTCGGCTTCGCGTCGGGTCAGCTCAGCGTGTCGATCGTCACCGCGATGGCGATACGCGAGGTTCACCGCGAATTCATGAACGACGACACCGTCACGGACGTTATCGCGTTCGACTATATAGAAACAGCCGAAGACGACGCGATCGACGGCGAGCTGATCGTCTGCTCGGAAGTTGCGCGCGCGGAGTCGAGCCGACGGGGGATTCCGTTTCGGCGGGAACTTTTAAGGTACGTCGTTCACGGTCTGCTCCACCTTCGCGGCTACGACGATCATACTCCTGCGGGTCGGAAGCGGATGCGCGACAAGGAACGCAGGGTGCTTAAGAAACTCGGGATGTGGGACGCGACTGAAAAAAAAGAGTAAGGTCGGTATAAGGAGGTGGAAAACAATAATTTGTTCAAAATCGACACTGTTCACTGGAAGTTCGCAACAAAACGCCACCGAAGTCTAAAATCTTCCGCGCGGAAGCGACGGGAAAATCGAACGCATTTGCAGTTTCGGTTATCGTTCCACGAACTTCTATTGAACAGAGTCTCAAAATCGCGCTCAGATTTATGTTAGGTTCGCTTTGCGCGAGGTAGTCAAACTTTGTCAGTTGGTGTTGACACGGTAAACCGTAACCCTTGTAACTGACATCACCTCGCCATCGAGCGTGAATGCGGTCGGACCGCCGTTCGTGCCTCCGATGATGACCCACTGGACGCTGAGTGTTTCCGCGTCAGTATTCGTTTTATTGTAGTAGAGCGTGCAGGCGACCCCGCCGGATTCCTGCTGTCTGTAGTGTCCGGGCGAAAAGCTGTCGAGGGTGGTGCCTCCCACGGTTTCGCGAAGTCTGAACCCGATGTCATAGTCAGAATTCTGGTTGCTTTCAGAAACGGTGATATCGACTATGTAAAGCCCAGGCTGAGACGCGGCAATGGCGTTGAGGCTGGCGTCGATGGTGATCCAGTTGGACCCAACGTCCTCCGCGGCCGTGCTGCGGTAAGTTGCAAGTACCCTCGCTCCCATTGGCTGCCACTTTATTCCATCCGAGACGTTCAACCCAGTGTCGGTTCCCGCATTTGTGTTGAAGTTGAGCGAGCCGGCCGGGGCGCCGGCGGCCGGAAGTCCGGCGACGGCTCCAACGCGGATGATTCCACCATCGGTGGAGTTCAGCGCGTAGTTGAAGGTTCCATCGGTGGTTCCGAGTGCGGCGTCCGCGTTGGCGGTGTTCACAGTGACGGTTCCGGTGAATACGTTGGCGATCGCGCCAATTTGAGTGTAACCCCCGTCGGTGGTAATTCCGCTGATTCCGGTCATCGCGCCTGTCGCGTCGATATTCCAGTCGCTGGTGTCTATCGCCCCCGTGTCTCCATCGTCGCCAAGGGTAAACGCGCCGGCGAACGCGGTCGTTCCTGTTAAGGTCTTGTTTCCTGCGATGCTCTGGTTTCCAGCGGTGATTACAAAGGTTCCCGTAACGTCCGGAAGCGTGAACGCCTGGTTCGCGGAGAGGAACGATGAATCGAGAGTCGCGGTGAACCCTGTGGAGTTCAGTATCCACGTTGTGGACGTTGTGCCTGTGTCGGTGTTCTGGGTATGCAGACCACTTGTGAGCGCCAGTGTCCCCGACGCGTCGGGGAGAGTGTATGCCCTCGATGCGGTCAGGACGGCGGTATCGAAGGTTGCGGAGTTTCCTCCGGAGTTTATCGCCCACATTGGGGTGGAAGTCCCCGATATGGATCCCCCGGTGATGCTGACCGCGTTCGAATTCTGCGTGGCCAGGGAACCGAGCCCGAGGTTGGTCCTGGCGTCGCCGGCGTTCGCGGCTCCAGTGCCGCCGTTGGCCACCGCTACCTGTCCGGTGATGCTGATGTCTGGGTTTGTACCCCCGCTCGATGCGAGCGGCGCGGACGCGGTCACGCCAAGCACCGTGCCGCCTCCCGCGGGTGTGGACCAGCTAAGAGTGCCTAGGCCGTTGGTGGTCAAAACCTGCGTCGCGATTCCGTCCGCGCTCGGAAGCGTGTAGACAAGGTTGGCTGCGATCGAATTTGCCGCCTTGAACCCGATGTACTCGGACCCGTTGGACGCGAGTTCAAGAAAGCGCAACTCCCCGGTATTGCCGGCCGCGGCTCCATAAGGTCCGACTGAAATCGCGTTTTGCGTGGCGAGTCCCGTGATCCCCGTAATCGTGTCGTTGACGCCGGAAAGCACAAGAGTTCCCGTGGCATCGGGAAGCGAAAAGACCCTTGCTCCGGTCAGCGTGGCGGCGGAGAGAGTTCCCGTGTTTCCAGCACTGCTAATTATCCAGGAGGCGGAAGTCGTGCCGATATCCGTGTTCTGGGCATGAAGATCGGTTGTAAGCGCGAAAGTTCCCGATGAATCGGGGAGATTGTAAACGCGTCCCGCGGTCAGCACTGCGGAATCGAGGGTCCCCGTGAACCCGCCGGAATTGATTGCCCACGTTGCGGCAGTAGTTCCGGTGTCGGTGTTTTGAGTGTGCAGATTGGTCAAAAGCGCCAGCGTTCCGGATGCGTCGGGAAGATTGTACGAACGGCTCCCGGTAAGAATAGCGGAATCGAAGGTCCCGGAATTTCCGCCGGAGTTGATGACGAAGGTCGCCGTGGAAGTCCCGGAAATCGCTCCTCCGGTAATGCTGACAGCACCGGAATTCTGTGTTGCCATCGATCCGAGTCCAAAATTGGTTCTGGCGTCGCCGGCGTTCGCGGCTCCTGTGCCGCCGTTCGCGATGGGCACGATTCCGGTGAGGGTAATGTCTGGCGTGATTCCGCCGCTGGACGAGATGACGCCGGAGCCGGTGACTCCGGTCACTGTCCCGGCGCCGCCCGCGGTCCAGGTCAGATTGCCCGATCCGTCGGTGGAAAGTATCTCGCCAGGCGCTCCGTCGCCATCCGGAAGGGTGTACATGACGTTCGTCGCCATCGAGTCCGCGGCTTTGAAGCCTGCGTAATTTACTCCCCCCGCGGCGAGTTCCAGAAAGCGGATTTCCCCGGTGTTCCCCGCAGCCACCCCATAAGGTCCGATGGACAAAGCGCTCTGCGTGGAAAGCCCGGTGATTCCGGTGATGTTCGTGTTGACGCCGCTTACGACGACTACGCCGCTCAAGTCGGGAAGCGTGTACGACCGGGTACCCGTGAGCGACGCGGTTGAAAATGTCGCGGAGTTTCCGCCGCTGCCTACAATCCACGACGGGCTGGTTGTGCCAGTATCGGTGTTCTGAACGTGAATGTTGGTCGTAAGCGCGAGCGTTCCCGAAGCGTCGGGCAGATTGTAAGTGCGGTTTCCCGTCAGCGCGGCGGAATCGAATGTCCCGGAGTTTCCGCCGGAATTGACGGTCCAGTTCGTCTGGGAAGTCCCAATGTCGGTGTTTTGCGTGTGGATACTGGTCGTCAGGGCAAGGGTTCCCGACGCATCCGGAAGAGTGTAAACGCGCCCCGCGGTCAGCGCCGCGGAATCGAGGGCTCCGGTGAACCCGCTGGAATTTATGACCCATGTCGAGGACGTTGTTCCGACGTCCGTATTCTGCGTGTGGATGTTGGATGTGAGCGCCACCGTTCCGGATGCGTCTGGAAACGTAATCGTCCGTGGCGCGGTAGGGGAAACGAATTGAAGGGTCGTGTCGCTGGCACCGTCTTCGAAAACGAGACTAGTGCCGAGATACATTGTTCGGAACGCGCTTCCATTCAAGCCGAGATCGTATGCGTTGTCCGCGCCGACCGCGATGGCGCCATTCATGGTTCCCCCGGAAAGAGAGAGCAATCCCGCGATGTCGCTCGTCAGAGAGACTGTCCCGGAGTTATCCGGAAACAAGATAGCTCTCGCCGAAGTGGATGACGCGGTGATCGTCGTGTCGCTGGCGCCGTTTTCAAAAACGAGGCTGGTTCCAACGTAGGCGGAGCGAAACGCGGAACCATTCGCGCCAAGATCGACGGAGTTGTTCGCGCTGACCCCGATCGAGCCGCTCATTACGCCGCCGGATAGTGGAAGGTAGGTTGTAAGGTCATTCGTAAGCGCGAACGTTCCCGAAGCGTCTGGCAGTGTGAAACTCCTGTCGTCCGTGAGAGTCGCTGTGGTGAACGTACCGGAGTTGCCCGCACTGCCAATTATCCAGGACGCCGAAGTCGTTCCAGTGTCCGTGTTCTGCGTGTGAAGATTGGATGTAAGCGCCATGGTTCCGGATGCGTCTGGAAGATTGTAAACGCGCCCCGCGGTGAGAACCGTGGAATCGAGAGTCCCGCCGAAGCCGCCTGAACCAATTACCCACGTGGCGGAAGTCGTGCCGGTATCGGTGTTCTGAGTGTGCAGGTTAGACGTGAGCGCCAGGGTTCCGGATGCGTCGGGAAGATTGTACGAACGACTGCCCGTGAGTGTCACCGAGTCGAAAGTTCCAGAATTCCCGCCGGAATTTATTACCCAGGTGGAGGTGGAAGTCCCCGATATTGAACCTCCGGTGATGCTGACCGCGTTCGAATTCTGAGTCGCCATCGATCCGAGGCCGAGGTTCGTTCGCGCTCCAGCGGCGTTCGCTGAACCGGTTCCCCCGTTCGCGAGGGCAACGACTCCGGTGAGCGTAATATCTGGGTTCAGCCCTCCGCTCGACGAAATCACGCCAGACCCGGTGACGGAAAGAATTGTTCCCGCGCCGACGGTAGTCCAGGCAAGGTTTCCAGCGCCGTCCGTCGACAGAATCTCGCCGGGGTCGCCGTCGCCGCTCGGAAGTACGTACAGGACGTCCGTCAGCATCGAATCGGGCGCCTTGAATGCGGTGAAATTGGTCCCCGCTGCGGAAAGCTCCAGAAATCGGATTTCCCCGGTATTTCCAGGCGCGCCTCCGTACGGCCCCACGGAGATGGCGTTCTGGGTTTGTAGCCCCGTTAATCCCGTGAGGTTGCTGTTCATTCCGGAAACGACTACTATTCCGCTCTGGTCGGGGAGAGTATACGCGCGCGCGCCTGTCAATGAGGCGGTGTCGAACGTCCCGGAGTCGCCAACGCTGTTAATCACCCACGATGCGGCGGTTGTCCCCGTATCGGTATTTTGAGTATGGAGGTTCGAGGTAAGAGCTATAGTCCCGGAGCTGTCCGGAAGGTTGTATGTCCGGTTTCCTGTAAGCGCGGCGGAATCAAGGGTCCCGGAAAATCCGCTGGACCCAACGATCCAGGTCGGCTGGGTCGTCCCTGTATCCGTGTTCTGGGTGTGGATATTCGTCGTAAGCGCAATGGTCCCCGATGCGTCTGGCAGGTTGTACGTCCTGTTTCCCGTAAGCGCGGCGGAATCAAGGGTCCCGGAAAATCCGCTGGACCCAACGATCCAGGTCGGCTGGGTCGTCCCTGTATCCGTATTCTGGGTGTGGATATCCGTCGTAAGCGCAATGGTCCCCGATGCGTCGGGAAGATTGTACAGACGATCCGCGCCGAGAGACGCCGCGTCGAATGTTCCCGAATTTCCGTTCGAATTGATGACGAAGTTCGAGGTGGACGTTCCGTAGACAGCGCCGCCTGTGATGCTGACGGAACTGGCGTTCTGCGTCGCGATGGAGCCTATGCCGAGGTTCGCGCGGGCGCTTCCGGACGTGCTCGCCCCGGTGCCGCCGCTCGACATTGGGACGATCCCGGAAAGGGTTATCTCCGGCGCGGCTCCGCCAGTGGAAGACAGGACACCGCTCGCTGTGACGCTGGTGACGGTCCCGGCGCCGGGATTTGTCCAGATCAGTCGTCCCGCGCCATCCGTCGAAAGAACCTGATTCGCGGTTCCGTCGGAGCCTGGGAGAGTGAAAACAAGGCTTGACGACACGCCGTCCGGGCTCTTCAGTCCGATGTAGTCGTTTCCGTTCGAGGCGATTTCCAGGAACCGCAATTCCCCGGTCTCGCCGTTTCCAACGCCGTAAGGACCGATAACCACCGCGTCTCGCGTCGAAAGCGCGGTAAGACCGGTAATGTCCGCATTGACGCCGATCGATGCCGCGCCGAGGTTTATCCTCGCGTTCGATGCGGTCGACGCGCCCGTGCCTCCCGTGGCGATGGACAGCGGCGCGCCGGACCAGAGGGACTCGTCGATAGCGTTCATAGTTGCAAGCCCGCCGAGGCCAAGGTTTATCCTCGCGTTCGATGCGGTCGACGCGCCCGTGCCGCCCGTGGCGATGGACAGCGGCGCGCCGGACCAGAGGGACTCGTCGATGGCGTTCATAGTTGCAAGCCCGCCGAGGCCGAGGTTTGTCCTTGCATCCTGCGCCGACGACGCGCCCGTGCCTCCATAGTCAACATCCACCACGCCGCTCAGGGTAATGTTCGGAGTCTGTCCGCCGCTGGAACTTAGAGGTCCGGACGCCGTCACGTCCAGAACCGCATCGTCCGAAATTCCGATGGGCGTTCCGTACACCACTTCAGACACTTCGGATTCTCCTGCGACGTTTATCGCTGTGACGATAAAAACGTAGGTTACACCGTTTACAAGTCCGGTGACGACTTCCGGACTTACCGCGTTCACTACAGCGGTTCCGTTCTCAGGCGTAACCGACGAACTCGCGCGGTAATAAAGGTTGTATGACGTGGCGTTGAAAACTTCCTCCCACACAAGCGTTATCGCTCCGCTGTCGCTTGCTACGATGGACAGCATCGGCGCGGCTGGCGGATCTACCGAAACCGTCGGCCTCAGACTGACAAGCGGGGAAGGCAGCGACTCTCCGGAACCATTGAACGCAGTCAGAATGAAGTAATAGTCCACGTCGTTGGTCAGACCTGTCACCACTAGCGGATTGACCGCGTCCGGGATGGTAGCCCCGTTCCCCGGAGCGACGTCCGGCTCCATGCTGTAATAGATATTGTATCCGACGGCATTCGAGACGAACTCCCACGCGAGAAGAACGCTTTCAGTTCCAGCGGACGACGATGAGAACGTCGGAAGCGATGGCGGCAGGACCGACGCCATCGGAGTTGCGATAGCCGTGTTCGATGGAAGACTGTCGCCGCCGGCGGATTCAGCGACAACCCTGAACGAATACGAAGCACCATTTGTCAGACCTTGAACGACGAAAACGTTTCTGGTCGTCTTCTGGATTTTCAGGACTCCGCCTTCAACGGCGTCTCCGTATATCACCCGGTATTGGCTGGCGCCCGCAACTTCGTCCCAGTGGATGGTAACCGTTCCATCTACCGCGGCGCCCACCTCGACAACCGGCGCGTTAGGCGCGCTGGGCCTGGAAAAGCTTTCCTTGACCGAGCCTCGATTGCATCCGGGAAGCGCCACCACAAAAACAAGCAGAATCAGGACAAGACGCGCTAGCCCGTTAGCGACGGTCGAAAAGCCTGGATACGTTAATACGCAAAGACGCATGCATATACCTCACTTACCTGTAACGCACATTGATAAAGATGCCAAGAAATGCGTACTCCACAATTAGTAAACTAGTGGGGAGAAGTTGATCTATGCTTTGTTTATAGATTTTTGTTTATAGATTATTGTCAACCAACCATTGCATTGTTGTAAATTGTATCACAATCGTGTCGAGGGGTGTGAAATCGGATAAAAATTCTTGGCGCGCGGGCATCTGTGTTAAATCCTATGCGCATCGATTTTCCGCGCCTCTTATGGTTCCCAAATTAAAAAGCGCCGCATAGAGGAAACGCGGCGCCGGGATAGAAGCAAAACTCTCAGCGAAGGAGAGTATTCTATTCGCCTGCGGGAAGCGCGAGCGCGCGCTCCATGTGCTCTGGTCCGGAGAGGTGCGGGTTATGGCACCTCGAGCAGTTGCGCTCGATCGGCGTGCGGTCGATCTTGCGCTTCCACGCGCCCGGATCGCGGGCGTTCCCGAGGATGACGCGGTTCATCAGCGTGACGTGTTCCGAAGCCGCGCCGTGGCACTCGCTGCACCAGATTCCGCGCTGATGGGGAGTCTGCTCGGCGTTCTGGAAGCCGCCCCGGTCTGGCGAGTCGAATCCGGTGGTGTGGCACCGCAGACACTTTGGATCGTGGGTGTAGTCGGCCTTCCCTCCAGTAGCGGCGGACGCGGTAACGAGTCTATCGAACGACGTAGCGTGTCTCGAAGCGCCCCAGTCGTTCACGCGGTCCTCGTGGCACTTCTTGCATTCGTCCATGGGGACGAACCTCGCCTCCGAAGAAGCCCGCTGCGCGTCCCGCGGAATCGAAGCGTCCGTCCCCGCGGCCCAGCCGCGGTAGTGGAACTGATCCTGCGGATCGATCCAGGCGAGAGTCTCTTCCGGGGTCTTCAGATGCGGATTATGACAATCGAAGCACGCGCGGGTCGGATGCTTTTCTATCTGGCGGTTGTGTTCTCCCGGATCGATCGCTCCCTGAACGCGCCTTTGCACCGGAAGCATCAGATCGATGTGAGCGGAACCCCGGCCGTGGCATTCGCAGCAGCCGACGTCGACGAGGCTTGGAGTCTCTTCGAGACTGCGGAAACCTCCTGTCTGTTTGTATCCTGTCGAGTGACATGCGAGGCACGCGGGATCGAGTTCCTTGCCCTGGTTCTCGAAATGGCTCGTGAGAGTCTCGTACGCCTGGGCGTGGTCCGACGCGCGCCATGTGCGGTACTCGTCCACATGGCAGCGTGTACAGAAGTTGCTCGGGACGAACCTCGCGCTTCGAGGAATGTCGCCGTCGCCGGTGGCGCGCCTCGCTTCGAGAGTGATAAACACGAGGCACATCGTAAGCAGAGCGACAGGAAAGCCCAGGGACACGGTTCTGATCACTTTCATTTTACTCTCCCAGCATTGCGATTGGCGTTAGCTCCCTGTCAATCCTCCTGATGGCACATCGACAGGCAATCCACGTCAGCTTCTTTTTCCTCGTGACACTCTATACATTCCTTCCGATCCCTCTGCTCGAAGGTAGTGGGCGGATCGGTTGATGCGACCATCCCCTCGTGGCAGTCGAGGCATTTTATACCGGACTTCACGATGTGGATTCGGTGGCTTGGATACGCGTGCATATAGACCGAACCGGGTCTGATCCACGGAATCCGGCGTCCGTCGATCAGATACGGTTTCAGGGCGTCCTCGCGATCGCTTTCCTCGTTCAGCCTCGTCTCGGGATCGTGGCATACATCGCAGAGCTTTACGCCCGGAACTCCCGCTTCCTTGTATACGAGCGTATCCGAGTGGCAGCTTACGCAGGGGCGCAGCTCCGGATTCTGGACGATGTAAGGCGCGTCCGCGAGTTCGTGACAGTTTGCGCAGCCCTCGATCTTCGGATTGATCTTGAGCGCGACGTCCCAGGAGCCGTGGCAATCCTGGCAGCCCTTCTCCTCGAGTCCCTGCCTTACGAACGCCGGCCTCTGCTGCGCGTTCGGCATCGTCTGTCTTCCCTCGTGGCAGGAGCCGCACATGGCCCTCCGCGATATGACGGACTCGGGAAGCGAAGCCTCGTTATGATGACAGTCGTCGCAATTGGCATTGAGAGCCGACGAGATAGCCTCCCGCGGGGTTTTCGCGAGAGCGGGTTTCGACGGATCCTCCGAATACGTGTTCATGGGACCGTGGCATTTGCCGCAGTAGTCGAGCCTCGGAGTTCCCATCAGCTCGGTGCTGAACTCGACGTGGCACTCGAGACATGTTTTCGAAGTGACGTTGCTCTCGCTCTCTCCGAAGCCCTTGTGCATCTGGATATAGCGCTCCTGGTGGGCGCTTTCGAACCCGGTCGCGTGGACGTGCAGTCCGACCGCGGTTTCCTTGTGACGGTTCTCTTCGAACACTTTCAGGTGTCTTTCGATCCCGGCTTCGCGGTGTTCGCCGCCGCCGAAGTGCTCGAGGTAGTCCTTTCCGCCGAAGTAGGTGTAGTGGGACTGGTGGTTGAACTGAATCGGCTGCAACGGAAGCTGCTCGATCTTGTGACCGTTCGGTCCGACACGGACGCCGTCTCCGCCTTCTTCCCCGTTGCCCGAGGTTTCGGTGCAGTTCTGGAGGCAAAGCGCTGTAAGAATCAGGACGCTCGCGAAAACGATCGCTTCCCGTTTGAATGATTTTAGCTTTTCCATAGACGAAGTCCCTTTGATTTCCACTCGGCGATATATGTCTTCCTGGAACCCCTCACTTTTTGTTTCGCGGGTCGCGAAGAGAATTCCCCGGACCCGTGCTCCTCTCCCCGTTTGGGGAGAGGAGGGAGCTGAATCTATTACTATCTGATGTCCGCACCCGGTGGGTACGAACCTGTAATCGCTCTATACGATTCCTGCATAAGCTGGATAATATAGCCGAAGTTGTGGGTTCCGTGGGAACCGTCTTCCTCGACCGCGATCCAGTTCCAGAGCGCCCCGGCGAGGTTGTCCCCGGCCATGTTGATGGTGATTCCGGAGACCGGGGATCCGCTGCTTGTCAGGTAACCTGCTCTTTCGAGCGCAAGGCCGAGCACTTCGTGCAGTCCCTCGAACTCGTCGCGGTGCCCCTCGACGTGCCCGTCGCCGTCGTAATCGCCCTTCGAGGGTCGATCGATCGTCTCCAGATTGACGTGGCAGCCCTGGCAGGCGTTCGCCACGTTGGAAAGCTCCCGACCGTCTTCGTCAGTCGTGGTGATTTTGAACGTGTGTTCGCCCATAATGAGGCTTCCGGTTTCCACCGTGGAAGGATCGGGCGCCATGTGGCAGGTGATGCACGTGTTTTCGACTTTGGAGTGAGCGCCTACGTGCTCCCAGGCTTTGGTGTTTACGCTGTTCACCATCAGGTGGGAGAAGTTCTCGTAGCCGTTGGTGCCAAAGAGCATATCGCCCGATATGCCGTAGTGCGGTCCCCAGTGGCTCGAAGTGGCATCACCCCGAGTCTGCCAGGTTCCGCGAGCCTGGTGGCATCCAAGGCAGAGGTTGCCGTGACCTCCATCCTCTGAAACGACTCCCGTCGCGAAGGTGATTGGTTCCTGCCTTCTGATCTGATGCTCGTTGGTGGCATCGTGCGGATCGTGGCAGGTCACGCAGCCTATCTCGAGTCCGGATGTCTGAGGCATGATCTCCAGCGTCACGTCGGAATCGTTGGTCTTATACGTCACGGTGACGCTTCCGTAGGTCCAGCCCGAGCTGTTCTGCTCGGTGAGGTCGAGGGATGTCGCCGTAGTGGTGTAGGCGTAGGAGCCGCTTGCCACCACGTCTCCCGACGCGAAGCTGGAACCCTTCGCGATAGTGACGTCCACGTTGCCAGTGCCCGTGTTGTAGGCGAGCTTGGCGTATAGACGTCCGCGTCCGAGGTAGGTGTTCGTGAAGTTCATACCGTTGAACGTCCAGGCATTGAACTGGTTCGATCCGTCGTTCTCCTCGACGAGAAGCACGGTCTGTTTCAGGATCGACACGGTTATGCTGGTTCCGGTCGTAGTCGGAATGGCTGCCGCGACGTTCAGAGTCATGAAGTTCGCGGAAGTCCCATAAGTGCTGCTCGCGGTAGTTTCGACCGCGGGAGTGACGAGCGTGAGCGTACTGCTTACCGCTGGAGTCGCGATCGTTCCCGTGGTGGCGAGAAGCTGGTACGCCCGCTTTTGCGAGTTGTTGTATGCGTCCATCTGGAAGTTACCGGCGCCGTCGTCGGTGTATGTGATATACACACTGGTGGGCGCGGACTTGCTGGAGTTCTTGAACAGATAGACCCAGGTGTCGAACGTGTTCGTGGTTTCGCCATCGGTGATTGAAACGATTCTTGTGGAATCGTCGTTGCCCTCGGTCTGTCCGTTGATGAGGATGAAACCCTGTGCGCTGTGGCACTTGGTGCATCCGTCGTTTCCACCTCTGCTTTCGATCGCGGTGCTGTGCTTGTGGCCCGCCTGCTGGAGCATGAACGCCCTTGGATGCGCGTTCGGCTCGTCGTGGCAGACTCCGCACTGATCGTCGTCGAAACTGACGGAAGTGTTGAACGTGGCGGTCTGCGCGACGCTGCCGGTCCCGTCGGTGTGCTCCGAACCTGGACCGTGACAGTTCTCGCACTGGATGTTCGCGCGCTGGGACAAAGCGTTGTGAGGTCCGGCGTCGTCGATCAGCGCGTCCCACTGGGCCTCTGATCCACCTGTGGTGAAGGTCCACCCGGACTGCTCCTTCAGGTCGGTCCAGCCGCCGTTGTCGATTGCCGGGTCCGCCTGCCAGCCGACGGTATGGCACTTGAGGCAGGATTCGCTATACTTACTCGAAAGAGTGCCGTTAATGCCTCGTTCGGCGTGCTCCGCATGCCCGGTTTCCTGCCAATCCGCGACCCTCGAGTCGTGACACCCGGAGGTGCCACAGCTCTTTCCGGAAGGAGTGTCGCCTCCGATGGTTCCAACGGTGACGTAGGTTCCCGCGGTTAAGTTGTATGTTCCCGACTCCTTGAGCGTCGTCATCGTTACGTTGCTAAAGCCGTTATAACTGATGGTGTACACTCCGGGCACGTCAGGCGTGAAGTAGCACCAGCGCTGGGCGCCTGTCGCGTCCCAGCTAAGCGTTGCGACGCTCCCGGCGGGTTGCGCGGAAAGCGAGTACGTCCAGGCGACGAGCGCGGTTCCCGTCTGCGATTCGAGAGCTCCCATGAAGTACATCGGAACTCCGATGGACACGCAGCTCTGAGCGGACTGCAGGAAGCTGTATTCCGACGTGCCTACGGTGTAGCTCTCGATCCACGAAGTTACGCTGTCGGTGGCGCGGTTGTACCACACGGTGTCGTTTCCTGCGGTATAACTGACGGTGCTGTCGTCGGTGACGTGAAGGTCGAGAGTCATTTTGCGCTCGACGGGCGTGAACCCCATTGGCGCCCACCGATCGGGCATGAACTCGTTTCCATTGCTCGCGAGGTCGTTAGTTACCGTCGGGAACGGATTCGTGAAGGTCGGATTAGCCGTGTCCCCACCTGTGAGCGACACAATGTGGCCGTGTCTGTCCTCGAAGGACCAGTCGTAAGACGCGGTTCCGGTTACGTTCGCGGGAGTAGCGACGATTGTCGTGATCTGCGAACCCCATCCCTGATTTTTCAGATCGGGGCCTGCGCTTACGCTGAGGCTGCTAGCGGTCGGCGCGGCGAACGCGCTCGTCGCGACGACTTCGACCGTCGTAGTCTTGCGAACTCCGGCTCCACCGGCGTCGCCGACCGTCAGTTCGATCACGTAAGTTCCGGCCTTGGTCGGGAAGAACCAGGGCTTGCTTGCGTCCTTTCCAATAATCTGACTCGCGCTCGTGTCGGGACCGCTGACGATCCTCCAGTTGTAACCGAGGCTGTCGATGGCTTCTCCGTCCGTGCCATATCCGTTACCGTCGAAGCTCTTGGAGCCGTCGAGCTGGATCGCGCCGAGGACGTCAGGCGCGGCGGCGCGCGCCGCGGGAACCGGGCTGAGGTTGCCCCACATTGTGAGTAGCTTGGTGTTAAGTTCCGCGATGGCATCGTCCGAGTGGCACCCGCCCGACTGACACGAGTTCGGCATTCCCTTGACTCCGCCGTGGGAGTCGTCGCTTTCGGTCGGATATATGATGCGGAACTCGTGGTTCCTGATGTCGTACGCCTCCGCGGACTTCGCCATGTATGGCATGTGACAGTCGATGCAACCCGTCGGGGTATCGTCTCTAATTGGGTGTTTAGTGTGCTTCGTTATGTCGCTTGCCGTGAGGTTGTACGTTCCCTCGTGGCAGGAGAGGCACAGTTCCGTCGGCTCCATCTTGATGTCCGCTGTGAACGTGGACCCGTGGGGAGCGTGACAGGAATAGCACGTAAGTCCCGCTTCGACGTGTTTCGATTCATCCATGTCGATCCACTGCTGCTGGTGACCTTTGGATGAGAACGTCGCATTCTGCCAGATGTTCGCGGTATTGCTGTTCGGAATAAACTCGCGATAATCCTCGAGCACGTCCCCCGGCTTATAGAAATCGCCTTCCGCGTTACGGGAATACTCGGCGTGAAAATCGTTCACGACGCCGTCGGCGGAGGTCATCGGGTATTTGCCTTCGCCTCTTCCGTGGCAGGTGGAGCAGACCTCGTTGCCTCTGTCCTCTGCCATGAGCGCGGGATTGTTTATAGTGCCTCTGCCTCCTCCAAGAGAAACGTGTTTGGAACCTGGGCCGTGGCAGGCTTCGCAGCCGATGTTGGCTTCGGTGTAGTTCGCGACGATGTGGTTTTTCCGTCCGTCGGAGCCGACGTTTATCTCGTCGATGTACGCCTCGGTGACGCCTGTGGCGTGACAACCAACGCAGTAAGCCTCCCAGGACTTATTGAGCGGAGGCAGATCCGTTGTGGTATATCCGCCTCCCTCCACGGCGGTGTAATATCTGTTCGCGTTGTAAGTGGTCCACCGATTCGTGTTCACGTTGTACTGAAGCGGAAGGACGTAGTTGACCACGTTGTTTCCGACAGTGACGGGGGTCGTATAACGCTGTTTCCACCTGCCGCTGCCTCCGATGATGCTTTCTACGGTCCATACCTTGGTTCCCATCGTGACGGTGTATCTTCCCGTCGTTTGGTTGTACCCGAGAATGGGAGCGATTTCCCCGTAGGCGCTCCAGTCGGAATCGTTGTATGCGTCGGTCGCGCTCGATCCGAGCTGGATTCCCTGCTTGAAGTCGTTCACGCCGTCGTCATCGCTGTCGCAGAGGATGTTTTCGTCCTCCATCGAAAGGAATTTCTTGGTGTGATTGGTCGACTTCCAGCTCTGGTAGAGAGCGGCGTGACAGTCGGCGCATTTTTCAGAGCCGACGTAAGCCGCGTTAAGCTGCGAATGAACCGCGGTTGCGCGGGACGAATTCGCCAGAATCCGGTCGTCGTTCGTACACTGCGTAATCGAGACTCCGAGCGCGACAGCGCATAGAAGTATGAATAGCCATCTCCCCATTAAAGCGATCGTCTCCGATCCAGTCTTTTCCGATAAACCTTTCATATGTTCCTCCGTTTCTGGCTTATGAATCTCTATCTGGTTTCTATTTTTCATAATCGGCTTTCCGTTGGTTTCCATATTTACCTCGATCTCGAATGGCAGTTTAGACAATCGGACCCGTTATCGTAGTGTTCGAATCTTACACTCACTCCGTGGCAGCTTCGGCAGTCGTTGCCGGGGGAGTGCTGCGTGTTCAGCGGTCTCGCGGGTGCGCTAGTGTGTCCCGCCTCGGTCCTGTGGCAGGCGAAGCACTCCGTCGAATCTATCGATTCCTCGTGGCAACTCACACAGTGGCGACTCCTTCCCGAAGCCCAGCTCGATGAGTTGTGCGACCTCGGCTCCGTGAACTGATGGCACCTGAGGCATTCGTCCTGCCTGTGGCAGTTCTCGCAGCGACTCGTGTCGAACATCGCGTCGCGCCCGTGGACCTCTCTCCGCCAGACGCTCGTGTGGTCCCGCGGGGCTTCATTCCTGTGGCAATCCCGACATTCGCGCTCCCCCCTGTGGCAGGTGTCGCAGCTCTGGAAGGACGTCGTTCCCGTCCCGCCGTGGGTGTTCGTCCAGTTTGCGCTGTGGTTCGCGGGCTTGGTCGACTGATGGCATTCCTCGCAGGTGACGACGCCCGGAGTTTCGGGTTCGTCCCCTGAGTGGCAGAATCTGCACGTTGCCTCCTCTTCCGCAGAAGACGGTCCGTGATTATTCGGGAATTCGCCTCCGTGGTAAGCGGGCTTCTTCTCGCTATGGCAGTCGGTACACCACTTGGTATCTTCCTCTTCGTGGCAGAGGTTGCATCTGTGCTCTTCGAAGTGCTCCTCATCCCTAAACCAGCTATGAACGCCCTTCTCGGTCCAGTTCTCGTCGTGATTCTTCGGCTTCGACTCATCCGTTATCACGCTATGGCAGAGCGTGCATTCGTCCTTCAGGTTCTCGTGTTCCGGCGCGTTCTTCTCGTGGCAACCTTCGCAGGATTCCATCGTCATCATGTATCCCGGATACTTGGCGTTCTCGACCTTGAGGTCCGGGTCGTGGCACTCGTTGCACTTGACCTCGAGACCTTTGTGCAGATCGTGATCGAACTTTATGTCGGAAGTTTCGACGACGCTCGCATTTTCGAACGCGAGCGAAAGCAGATCCTCTTCCCCGATCCCGAGGAACGAAATGCCGAGACAGGACGCGAAACTCGCGGCTATGAACGCGATCTGAATCAGCCTCGTCCTTCCGAACCATCGCGGATGCTGCCCGACTTTGTTTTCGACGTGTTCCATGCTGGCTTCCTAAAATTCGTACTGAACCTGCAGCCTGACTTCGTGATACGAACCGTTGCCTCCGGTTTCATACGTATATCTCGCTTCGAGATCGAATCCCTCGAATGAGCCGAAGAGATCGTGAATCTCGATATTCGAATATATCGACCAGTGATCCTCGCGCTCTGATTCGAGGAAAGTGACGGAGCTGATCGACGTCTGGACTTCCGTCCACATCGAATAGTCCGCGCCGATGTAGCCCTCGATGTAGTCCTCCTCGTAGCCGACTTCGCCCTCGACGATTCCGCGTTCCTGGTTGAGCGGATTCGAGGAGGTTTGCGATCCCGTGGTCTTGCCTCGCCAGTACTCGCCCCGGATGAGTACGTGCGAGCCGGGGGCCACGAGATCGTCCACGTTGAGAAGACCATAATATTTCCACCATTCGCGATTGAACGCGGATTCGGCGCCGTCGTCGTGGAGTTGCCTCGTCGAGGTTCCGACCTCGAAGAACAGCACTTCCGTAGCGTACCAGCCGACGTTCGCGCTGACCATCGTGTTCGGTTCGAGCTTCGCAAGGACCTCGCTGAAAGGCGCGAACGCGCTGTCCGCGCCTTCCTGCGCGGTAAGGAGAGTAGTCACGCGCAGACTGTAATCGAGGTCGATCGCGTTCACCTCCCCGCTGATTCTCGCGCGGATGTACTCGGAGTTCTCGCCGCGATAGCTGTAGCCGCCGAAAACGCGCAGCTCGTCGAAAATCTTGTACAGATATTCCGCGCTGAAGCGATTGTCCGTGTCGTCTATCTTAGTCCCTCCGGCAAAAGGCTGCGGGTCGCCCTCACGGACGTGAACGAAACTCGTAAGTCCCTTCCCGAAGTTCCCCGTCTTGAAACGCACGTCTCCGCCGATCATGTAGTCGCCACTGCGATCCGAATCGAAGAACCTCACGGGGACGCCGCCGAACGCTTCGAATTCGAGCGCGCGCATCAGCCGGATGCCGAGAAGTCCTCCGTCGAAGGTGTACTGCCTGTCGAGCGAATGCGCGACTCGACCCGCTTCGAGATAGAAGCCGTCCTTGGGACCCTGCTGAAGTCCGATGCTCGCCTCGTAAAGTCGTCCCTGGAGGTCGCCATTATACGAGTCGAACACGCCTCGAAACTCGTTCGACGTCGACACCGAGCGATCCTGATTCCCGAAGAGGTCCGCGTACGCGTCCGCCGCGAAATCGAAATACAAATGTCCGTCAAGCAGGTCCCGTCCTCCGAGACCCAGTGAGAATACCATGTCCTGGTCCGTCTCCCTCGACCTCGTGCGGGATCTCCAGCGGAGTCGAAGATCGCCGAAGATTTCCGGAGTCAGGAAAACGTCGGGAGCAACCTCTTCTTCCGTATCGAGAGCTTCATCCGTCTCTTCCACCGAATCCCCGGCGGATTCCTCGGTGCCGTCCGGCTCCGCACTCTCATCCGGCTGAGCCTCTTCCTCGGCTTCGGAAATTTGATCCTCCTCCTCTGGGACCTCCCCGGCGTCCACCATATCTGCCGATTCATTCGTCGCGGAATCCTCTGCAGGTTCTTCCGCGTCGACACTCCGGGGACAAAGGAGGAGGATCAGGACTAGTCCCGTCGCAACCGCCAGAATGAACCTCGTGCGGATTCCGCCCGGTCCACTCCTTTCAAAGTTTTCATTTTTAACATCCATACAGCACGCTGCCCTTGCTGTTAACGAACCTGCTCCTAAATGCTCCCAGGTCTCACCTCCGGATCCGTCAGGAGCCATTTTCGAAGGATTGCGAGAAGCACCACCGGAGCAAGTACCACCATAACTCCGGCGACGAGTCCTTCCCGTCCTCCAATTTCGAGATTCCATTCCTGCACTCCGAGGTAGGTCTTCGAAAGCAGTTGACCGCCGATTACGACGTTCCAGCGCATGCTGAAGACCTGAAGAATCAGAAGGAATGAGCTGAAGTAAGCGAGCATCGATCTTGTGCGCTCGCTGACGTTCACGAATAGAATGTATGAGAGAAGAAGCAGCGGTATCACGCCGCCAACGACCACCTGCGCGCCCCAGTAGCTCATCGCGAGGTTGCCCTCGAGCATCTCCCGGATAATCGACCAGTAGTCGGTCTCGTAATACGCGAGGTGAAGAAGTTCGAGTAGTTCGAGCGTGATCGCGAACAGCAGGAACCCCCAGAGATACCGCACGAGACCCCGGACGCAGTCGCTCGAAACCGCGGTCTTGGTCAGCTTCGCGTGGACGTGATAGAGGATTATCGTGAACGCGAGCCCGCACACCATCGCGCTCAGGATGAACACGACAGGAGTCAGCGCGCTCGACCACCACATGTTCGTCTTCACCGCCGCGAAGACGAATCCCACGTAACCAGTCAGAATGCAGGCAAACGGAATTCCGATCACCGCGAGAGCCTTGATCACCTTCTGATCGTGCTCGTAGCTTGCCTTCGAAATCTTCGTCACGCCCAGGCAGATCAGTTTGTAGAAAACGCCCTTCAGCCCTCCGCTAGACGCTTTCGCGACGAAGTTCGGACGGAACGCGTACCAGATCATGACGATCACAAGCACGAGGAATCCCATGTATATGTACCCGAAGCCGGACATCGCGCTCGTAAGATGAGGCGTTATGAAAATGTACGCCGCGCGGGTGGGCTGCTCGAGGTGAAGCATAAGCGGTAGCGTCGCGAAGCAAAGGAACGAAACCGACGCCACAAGCGCGGGTTTGAATATCGGCTCGAGGTACGCGATCCCGAACGCCTTCGAAAGCGCACCGGTTATGAACGTCCCCGCGACCATGCCCGATATGAAAGGATACAGCACGATCATCAACGACCAGACGACCGTCTCGTTCGGATAGAAGTAGTATGTCTGCAGGATCGTCTCCATAATCCTACCTCACCTTCTCTTCAAGCCCGAGATACGCGAGTTTCGGCTCCGTGCCGATGGACTGTCGCAGACCTCTCGTATTGCCTTCGTTCTTTTCGCTCGCTATCAGCGGATCGCTTCCGTCGATCGAAAATCTTCTCGCTTCCGTCGGACACACCTCCACGCACGCGGGAACCATACCCTTCGAAATGCGGTGGTAGCACCAGTCGCACTTGTCCGCGGCGCCCGTCTCGTGGTTGTAGAACCTCGCGCCGTACGGACAGCTCTGGATGCAGTATCCGCAGCCTATGCAGTGCTCGGAGTCGATGTGTATCAGCCCCTCCGGACCCATGTACGTCGCGCCCACGGGGCAGACCTGCAAACACGGAGTGTTGTCGCACTGGTTGCAGAGCTTCGGAATGAAGACTGCCTTCTTGATGTCCTTCGGGTCTACGTCCGGCTCCCCAAATCCGTCCAGCCCGCCGTTAGGAGACTCGACGATAAACGTCTGATCCTTCTTGAACGTGTACCGCTCGATCCAGGTGCGGAAGTTGTGCTCGGGAACGTCGTTCTCGAGAATGCACGCCTTAACGCAGTGGATGCAGCCGATGCACTTCGATGGATCGACCATGAACTCGTAAGTGTGTTCCTCGCCTGCTCCCGCGAGGGCGTAGCTTGCAAGTCCGCACGACATCGCGGCTGCGCTGGTAGTCACTATGAAGGATCTTCTCGATAGTTCCGTCATTGTCCACCTTCTTTTCTATCCGCGGCGTTTTCATCGATCAGCATCAGATTGTGCTTCGAGTGGCAATCTATGCAACCCTCGCCGGACTCGTACGCGTACTCCCGCTGATGCGCGGCCATATCGACCTGCGGGACCACGTTCGCGGGCCGGCCAGTGAGTTTCTGGTGACACTCGAGACACGTTCCGTTCTGCATGGTCGTCGCGTCCTCGGCGTGGACGTCTCCGTAAGTGCGGGAGTGTCCCATCGCGCCGTGACAGCTTATGCAGGAAATCTTGAAATGAAGTCCGAGCGCGAGATCGTCGATTTCATATTTATGGCAGCTTCCGTTTCCGCATGACTCCGAAGTCATATGCCTCGGCTCGCGATCGCTGGATTCGACCAGCGCGTCCGCGCGGTAGAAGCCGTCCTGCCCGAAGGACTTCGGAACGAGGAAACCCTTCACCGCGAAAGCGAGGACGATAAGGACGACTATTATAAGCACGAGACGCTTCGTGTGCGAGGACGCGATACTCGCGTCCCTGTCGTAGAAGTCCTTGCCTTCCAGCGAAACGAACTTCGGAGGTCCGCCTTCACCGACTGGACGGAAGAAATAATACGTGACAATCGAACTCGCGATTGTCAGACCCATCAAGATTGCCCATGCGGCATCCATTTTTCACCGCCTATTCTGTGCGGACCATCCGGGGAACGGATTCCGGAATTGAACAAGTCAGCGCCGGGTCCGAGCCTGATCGATGATCCGCCTTTTTCATTCGGCGAATGTCGAAGGAAGAAATTGTTTGTGTACGAAGTATTTCTTCGACACTAAAAACTCACACCACCTTAAACCAAACTGTTTTCCACCGGTCTGCCCCTGGGCTACCGCGACCGTATTGTTGTTAGAACAGGGATCGTCGGCGCTCTGGGTACAAGCTACCTGCATAAATATCTATCCTCTTAAAGCAAGGCATGGGATCAAAAAAATTATTTTTTTTTGAAATAACTCACTTGCACCTTTGAATCAGAACACCTTGAACAGAAAAAGTGGAAACCGTGGACGTCATAAATTGAGTTCGAGCTTGTATCCCGCTCCGGCCGCGAGAATATTCAAAGAGTAATCACTAAACAGGGGGATTTCAATGGTCAGAAACGTCATCATTATCGGTTCGGGACCTGCGGGCTATACCGCGGCTATTTACGCTTCCAGAGCCAATTTACAGCCTTTGCTGTTCGCGGGCGAGCCTCCGGCCCATCTCGACGGAGGACAACTGATGTTAACCACGGACGTGGAGAACTATCCAGGCTTTCCCGAAGGAATCACCGGCCCGGAAATGATGGACAAGTTTCTCGCACAATCGAAGCGCTTCGGCACCGAAGTCCAGATGCGCAGCGTTACGAAGGTAGACCTCGAATCCCGACCTTTCAGGGTTTTCCTAGGCGAGGAGGTCCATGAAAGCAAAACCATTATTATCGCTACAGGCGCCGAGGCGAAGTGGCTGAACCTTCCGGGCGAGAAAGAACTCCACAACCGCGGAATAAGCGCCTGTGCCACCTGCGACGGCGCCCTTTTCGGCGGAAAAGTCGTAGGCGTGGTCGGCGGCGGCGATTCCGCGGTCGAAGAAGCGACCTTCCTTACGCGGTTCGCGTCGAAAGTCCATATGATCCACAGAAGGGACCAGCTTCGCGCATCGAAGATAATGCAGGACCGCGCGCTTTCGAACCCGAAAATCGCGATGGAATGGAATACGATTCCCGAGGGATACTCGGCAAAGGAAGGTAAGCACGGACCCTCTCTCGCTGGTGTCAAGGTCAGGGACACGAATACAGGTGAAACACGCGAAATCCCCATGGACGGCTTCTTTATGGCGATCGGACACAAGCCGAATACCGACCTTTTCACCGGAGTTCTCGATATGGACGAGGTCGGCTATCTAAAGACGAAGCCCGGCACGACATACACGAACATCGAAGGCGTCTTCGCCTGCGGTGACGTGCAGGACCGTCACTATCGACAGGCAGTGACCGCCGCTGGGACCGGCTGTATGGCTGCGATCGACGCGGAGCGCTGGATCGAGACCCAGCACTGAGCAATCAGGTCGAACCAATAGAGTCCACGATCCGTTTCCTACGGCGTCGCGGTCGAGGATTTCAACGCCGACGCGATTCTATTAAGAAACTATTTCAAGCACCGATTTTTGGCATTTTGGAGCCTCCAGACGAGACGTCTGAAGGCTTCTGCGGACGAGGACGTCCGCGGTCCCGTCTGCTTGAGATAGTCTCTATAAGGTATCGGACTTGATTTTCCGGTACAAATAGGTTAGAAACATAGTTGCCGGCCCGTAAACCTTTTTAAGGCGACGGTGAAGCTATGCTTACCTCCAGAACAACCTTCCTCGCCATTGCGGCGATTTCGATGATAACCGGACCCGCCCTCGCGCAGGGGGAATCCTCATCGGCGACAACGAACGCGGAATCGAGGTCGTACCTGCTCGAAGGCGCCTTCGATCCGGAAACCAACCACGAGCGCGACTGCAGAACCACCAAGGACATCAAGATGACCATGGAGTTCGTACGCGGACGCGGCGTCGACGTCGACACTGGTTCGTATCAGATAGAGCGCACCATCGATCGCGTACTCGAAAGCGAAGGCGATCGCAAGACCCTCTGCGAAAGGCAGTACATCGAGAAGTGGTACCGCTCGAATAACGGTATCCAGCGCTCCCGCAGGAGAAGCTCCCTCGAGGGATGCACCGTGATGATTCACGGCACCGGGGAAGCCTGGAACGATCTTGAAATCGAGGTGACTGAGGGAGAAGCAGACGAGAAGGACATAAATTACATCGTCCTCGATGATTACGAGCGCGCGCTCCTCCCAGGCAGAGAGTGCCATATAGGCGACACCTGGGTCAGCGAAAAGAACGACCTTCAGCTCATCTGGGGACCGAACTACAGGGAAATGACCCACGGCGAGGGCACGGGCAAGTTCATCGGCATCATCGAATTTGGGGACCAGCCGCACGCGGTGATCGAGGCGGAATGCATCGTCGAAGGGATCGAGGAGGAATACGGGATGAACGTTACAATAAAGACGAAGGCGACGGTCCTCTTCAACATCGAGACGCAGTACATCGCTTACGCCGACGTCGACAGCGAGATCGAGACGGACGGCAAGATCCTCGCGATCCCCGCGTCGGGCGCGGGAACCGTCACCCTTAAGCTCCGGCCCGAAGGAGAACACGAAACGCCGCTCGCGAAAATCCTCGGCGGCGTCGAACGACTCGATCCGTTTTGCGAAAGCCGCAAGTCGGTTTTCCTCGCGGACGCGTTAGTAGTCTGCCCGTAAGAAATTATCTCAAGCACCGATTTTTGGCATTTTGGAGCCTCCAGACGAGACGTCTGAAGGCTTCTGCGGACGAGGACGTCCGCGGTCCCGTCTGCTTGAGATAGTCTTTAAGGGCATAGACCGCCTGACGGCGTCGCTACTCTACGCTACAAGGGAAGTGAATTTTCTTCTTGCCGACCGATCCGAATTATGGAGTCGATCATCGTTTTTGACTTCGCAGGATCGTATAACACTTCCGCATTTTCTGTTTCGCGGACGATTATGGACGTAAAACACATTTCGGCGCTCAGCATCGGGACGGTTTGCGTCAGCAGCGCGGCGGTGTTCATCGTGCTTTCCGGACTCGCGCCCGCGACGATAACCTTCTGGCGACTAGGCGCCATGACGCTGCTCTTCGGAGCGCTCGCGGGGAAGTCCGTCGTAACGGAACTCTCCGCGCTTTCGAAAAGGCAGAAAATTTCGCTCCTCATCGGCGGATTCACCTACGGCGCGCACTTCGTCTGCTTCAATTACGGCTTCGTGCTTTCGAGCTATGAAAGCACCGTGATGCTCCTCGCGATCCAGCCCGCGGTGGCGATGGCGCTCGGCTACCTTATTCTCGGAGAGCGCACCGGAACTCGCGGTCTCGTCTCGACGATCATAAGCGCCGCGGGGCTAGTTATCCTCGTGTACCGCGACTACACGTTCAGCGCCACGCACCTGCTTGGCGATCTGATCGTCGTGCTCGGAAGCGTGGGGGTCGTCATCTCCGGAATCGCCGGCAGAAGACTTCGGCAAAAACTCAGCGGAAGGGTCTACATCGCGGCGCTGTCGGGAATCGGAACCGTCGTCGCACTGATTTCGATGCAGATTTTCGGGCACGAATTCACTAAAACCTCAGCGGGGACGCAGGGATGGGTCGCGCTCGGATTCCTTATCGTGTTTACAACCTTCCTCGGCCACGGCTCGTTCCACTGGGTCGTGAAGTTCGTGCCGCTGTTTTTCATCAACATCGTCATCGTTCTCGAGCCGCTGATCGCGCTGCTTTTCAAATTCGCGCTGCGGGACGTTTTTCCGGAATTCCAGGATTCCGCACTGACGACCTCCCACTACATCGGAGGCGCGATGATGCTCGTCGGCGTGTTCATCGCGTTCCTGCCGAGGAGGCTGAAGGATCTCGAAGCGCCCGCTCGGGACGCCCCCGCCGAGAACGCGCAGACGATCGGAAACGCGGGTCCGGTGACGAAGGGCGAGAACTCCTGAGAGTCTTCGCGGTACGCTTTTAAGGGCGCGCGTCCTAAGAAACTATCTCAAGCTCCCGGGACCGCGGACGTCCTCGTCCGCACAAGCCGTCTAACGTCTCGTTTGACGGCTCCGAAATGTCCTGTTCGCTTGCTTGAGATAGTTTCTAAAGATCAGGATTCCAGCGTCCTCATCCTCTGCTTGATATCCTCCGGCAGCGGGACGCTTTTCCCAGTTTTGTAATCGCACCAGACTACCACGCCCTTGCCTCTGCCGGCTTCCTTCCAGCCGAATTTTTCGCTCAGGATGCGATAGACCATCGTAAAGCTCGAGTTTCCGACGCGCTCGACCCCCGTCTCGACCCGCACGTTGTCCGGATACGTCAGCGGCAACAGAAAATCGCAGTTCGTCGACGCGAGTATCGGTCCGTGGTCCGGACGGTCCTCCGCCTCCTGATGGATCGGCCGCGGCGGCATCTGCACCTCATCGAAATACGCTATCCGTCCGCTTTCGAACAGCCGGAAGAATACTGTGTTGTTTACGTGCCCGAACGCGTCCATGTCCCCCCACGCGATCGGCGTGCTGAGTTTAACCGGGTACTTCGGTTCGACGTTTTCCATCCGGAGAATCCTTACACTGGAACCTTGAACACGAGTTTGCGCACCTCCGTGGGCGATCCGTCGATCGCGCCGCAGGGGGAGTGGCCGTCGTCGGGGAAGAACACCGCGAACGAGCCGGGCGCGAGGGTGATGAAATCCATCCTATCACTGAAAAGCTGCTGGTAGTCCTTTGAGTCGTCGTAGGGGTTAGCCTTGCACTCGGTTCGTGCGACCACGCCGATGCGCTCGGAACCCCGGGCAAGAAGCTGGATGTCGATGTTCTTTCGATGGCACTCGATGCCGCAGTCCGCGGGAAGGCGGGTGCGGTAGTCCTCGACTATCAGAACCACGCCGTCGTCAAGCTCGTGCCTCCCCGTCGTGAGAGTTTCGAGTTTCGTATCCGCGAAGAACTTTCGCGCGACTTCGAATCTCGGATGCACCCCCGCATACAGCTTGAAATTTTGTATCTTGTCGAAGATCATTCCGTGGATTTTAAACGCGCGCGGGAGGCGAATCAATTCCGATGATATAATATTACAATAAATTCGTAGACGGTACGAATTTATTGTAATATTCTCGGACAGGACATCCGAAGGCTTTTGCGGACATAGACGACCGCGGTCCCAAGTGCTTGAGATAGTTTCTTAGTAATCGTCCGCGAGTGGGTCTCTGAGTGCGATCTCGTGAATCTCGCCGAAGTCGCTGAGCTTCGCTCCGTGGACACCGTCTCCGTTCGATACCAGATCGATGGGGCCGACGACGAGAATCACGAACTCGTCCGGACGGATATAGCTCTGCGCGGTCACCTGTACGTCCCCGATACCCACCGCGGCGATTCTGTCGCGATAGACGTCGTAGAGGTCCCGCGGGCGATCGTAATATTCGAGGTCCGCGAATACGCTGAGCGTCTGGAATTGCCCGGAGAACGTCGTCGGGAAGCGCTCGATATAGCTCGATTTCGCGCCGTCGATTTCCTTCGCGGTGACTTCGGTGTCACGAACTCTGTTCACTTCCTCCATCAGAATCTCGAGCGCGTACGGAACCGACTCGCACTTGGTCTGGAAGTTGATCTCGAAGATTCCTTCTTCCCAGATTTCCGCGCCGTAGCGGCTGTAGACCGAATACGCAAGGCCCTCGTCGCTGCGGATGCGCGACATGATCCGGCTTGTAAAGCTGCCTCCGCCGAAGATGAAATTCAGAACCTGGAGGTTGTAGAAGTTCGGATCGCTACGCCTCGTTCCAATGTGGCCGACGCGGACGAAACCCTGGTTGATGGGCATCTCGACGTGGTAGACCCCGGCGCGCGACTTCGTAGCTTCGATGTCGACTCCCGGATGCTCGGGGAAGGACGTCTCGCCTTTCTCCCAGCTTCCGTAGAGGTCCTCGAGCTTCGCGAGAACCTCGTCTTCGTCAAAATCCCCCGACAGAACGAACATGAAATTCTGCGGCTGGTAGAACTTTCTCCACCAGGCCTGTAGTTTCGTCTGGGAGTAACCCTCGACCGCCTTCTTCGTCGTGCGCCATGCGAGGCGGTTATCTCCGTACATCAGACGCTCGAACTCGCGCGCGGTGACTCCGCGGGGATCGTTGTTGCGATCCTTCAGTCCTTCGATCGCGCGATCCTTGTACTTCTGAAGCTCCTCGGCAGAGAACGCCGGTTTTCTAAGGACTTCGTCGAAAAGTTCGAGGCAGCGATCGAAATCCTTCATCAGGCAGCTAAGCGTAACCTCGCCCTGGTTGTATCCGGCGCTCGACGAAATCCCCGCGGCCATGAACGAAAGCTCCTCGTCGAGCTGCGCCTTTGTGTAATGCTCGGTGCCGCCGTCTCGCATCTGACCCGCGGTGACTCCCGCGATGCCTACGCTCGACTGGTCGTCGTTCCAGCGCTCTCCGGTGCGGACGACAAGGCTCATATCGAAAGTGGGAAGCTCGTGATCCTCCGCGATGTACACGGGAATTCCGTTCGAAAGCTGCTTGCGAAACGTCGCGCCTTGCGGGACTTCGAAATCGAGTCCGCCATAGGTGATTTCGTCCGGGTGCTCGACTCTGTCGCGAAGTCCATCCGGAATCCACTGGTTCTCTGTTCCCTGCCGCTGTCCAGGGCGCTGTCCGTCGACGAGCCTTTGCAATCTTCGTCCGAGCTGTCGCACGCCGTCGGCTATGCGTTCGAACGCGTCTTCGATCGGACCGTCCTTCGCGGTATCTTCGCCCGCGGCGTTCGCGAGCGGCGAGAAAAACGACGTGACGAGTAGTGCAGCGAGAATGAGGACTGTGGTTCGTGTGCTTTTCATTCCATTTTCTCCCGAAGTCAGGAGCACGATGCTTCCTGGAGCCAGTGTTTTAAGTTGTATGACGGAATTGATTTCTTCGCAGGATAGCGGGAATTCTGATTTCGTGCAACATGTTCCAGAATTCAGATTGATGATTGAATCCGCTCTGACGTGGGGCGAAGATTGAAATCCGATAACCTCTCGCTACTAACGCAGCGGGGGCAGCGGAAACTAAACAAAGGACGATGCGATGACCACAAAAGAAAATGACCTCATATACGATTGGAACTTGAAGGGAAAGCGTCCGAAAAAGCCGCGGAAGGTGATGTTCGACGACGAGACGCTCCGCGACGGTTTGCAGAGTCCGTCGGTGAAGCATCCGACGATCGCGCACGCAAAGCGCATACTCGAGCTTATGGACAGCCTCGGAATCGACACCGCGGATATCGGACTTCCCGGCGCGGGCGGCGAACACGCGAAGCAGGTCCGCGCGCTCGCGAGGCACGCCGCGAAGAATAATCTGAAAATCGGCCTCAACTGCGCCGCGCGGACCGTGATCGCGGATATCGAGCCGGTGGCAAGGCTCCAGCAGGAAACCGGACGCGCGATCGAGGTTTGCACGTTCATCGGCTCCTCGCCGATCCGTCAGTACGCAGAGGACTGGACGATCGATAAAATGCTCGCGGTGACGGAAACCGCGCTCAGCTTCGCTGCGAAGGAGAGCGTCCCGGTTATGTACGTCACCGAGGACACGACCCGCGCCGCGCCGGAGACGCTGAAGAAACTCTACGGCCTCGCGATCGACCTCGGCGCGAAACGCGTCTGCGTTTGCGACACCGTCGGACACGCGACGCCGCACGGGGTAACGCAGCTTGTAACCTTCGTGAAGGACCAGATCGTTCAGAAGTCGGGGAAAAAGGTCGGCATCGACTGGCACGGCCACCGCGATCGCGCGCTCGACATTATAAACACCATCGCAGCGCTCGAAGCGGGGGCGGATCGTCTTCACGGCGCCGCGGTCGGTCTTGGCGAGCGCTCGGGCAACACCCCGATGGACCTTCTGCTCGTGAATCTGAAGCTGATGGGCTACATCGACCGCGATCTTTCCAGCCTCGCGGAATACGTCGAACTCAGCGCGAAGGCTACGGGGCGCGCGATCCCGGTGAATTATCCGGTGTTCGGCCCGGACGCGTTCACGACTGCGACGGGAGTCCACGCCGCGGCGGTGATCAAGGCGTTCAAAAAAGGCGACAACTGGCTTGCCGACCGGATTTACTCGGGAGTCCCCGCGGGCGACTTCGGAAAAACGCAGGCGATCACCATCGGCGCGATGAGCGGCAAAAGCAACGTGGTTTTCTGGCTGACGCAGCGTGGCTACGAGGCAACGGAAAGCCTCGTCGACAGCGTTTTCGCCTTCGCCAAGTCCAAAGGCGGCGTGCTTCCAGACAGCGACGTGCAGAAGTTCGTCAACAAAAAGGTCGGCATGAAAAAGGCCGGCAGGTAAAGCGCGGGCCTGCTTTGGTCGATAAGAGGGACGCGACATATCTCGAACGCCACGGCGCGCCGGGCGCTCATGCAGACGAGTCGTGTGCAGTCCCAGGAACAAAGTGCAGTCAATCGCCATAAATCGACCGCCGGAGACGAGCGACAGACTTTTCCGGAAAGCCGTGTCGTCGCTGAAAATCGTCAGCGTCGCTACGTTCCTTTCCCGCATCCTCGGGCTTGTGCGCGACATGGCGCTCGCGTTCGTTTTCGGCGCGACGTGGGTCACGGACGCTTTCGTGATCGCGTACGTCGTCCCGAATCTCTCGCGCCGGATTTTCGGCGAAGGCGCGATGACGAGCGCGTTCATTCCGGAGTTCGCCAATGCGCAGTCGAAGGAAGGCAAAGCCGCGGCGGAAAGTCTCCTCGGGAACGTGCTGACGTACCTTACGCTCATTCTGGTCGCACTCTCTCTGCTGATCGCTCTCGTCGCCTTGCTCTGGTCCTACGGCTTCGTGAATGACGACAGCACCGGACTCGCCCTCGTCCTGCTTTTGATACTTCTGCCATCGATGGTGTTCCTCTGCTCAGCGGCGGTGATCTCGGGCGCGCTGAACACACTCGGTAGATTCCTCTACCCCGCGCTCGCGCCCGCGGTGCAGAACGTCGCCTGGATCGCGGCGATCTTCGCGGCGTACATCATTTTCAGCGGAGAGGTCGCGCGGGTCATCGTGATGTCACTCGGTGTGGTTCTCGGAACCGCGATTTCCCTCGCGATTCTCGCCCTCGACCTCCGCGGCAAGGGCTACCGGATCGTCCCGAGTTTCGCGCTCAGCCCGCGGCTGAAAAAGATCGCGCTGCTGATGGCGCCATCGATACTCGGGATCGCGGTGTTCCAGGTGAACACGTTCCTCGACTCGATTTTCGCGTGGGTCTTCGTCGAAGGCAGCGGCGCAGCGGCGCACCTCTACTACGGAAACCGTCTGATGCAGTTCCCGCTCGCGATGATCGGAGTCGCGATGAGCACCGCGGTATTCCCGCTGCTTTCGAAACTCGCGTCGACCGGCGAAAACGCGAGGTTCCGCGAAATAGTCGTGAAGTCGCTCCGTATGGTGCTGTTTCTGACTATCCCCGCCGCGGTGGGTCTATTCATGATCGCGGGAGACGTGGTGCGCGTCTTTTTCGCTAACGGTTCGTTTACGGACGACGCCGCGGACCGGACGATAACCGTCACGTGGTGCTACGTGCTCGGGCTTACGTTCACGTGCGTCCAGATAGTCGTGACGAAGTGTTTCCACGCCCGTGGAGAGCCAAAGACGCCTATGCGGGTCGCGCTCTGGCTCGTCGGTCTGAACCTCGTCATGAACCTCATTCTCGTCCGGACTCCGCTGGCGGAGGCGGGGCTTGCGCTTTCGACGAGCGTCTGCGCGGCGATCGGCGTGGCGATGCTTCTCTGGAGGCTCCGCACCCTGGTCGGCGGACTCGAACTACGGCTTGCGATCCGCCCGCTTTTACAGAGCGCTTTCGCGTCCGCGCTGATGGTCGCCATGTTCTGGATTACGAAATTCGGACTCGCGGGCGTGTTCGCGAGAATGGGCGCCGGCAGAGACGTGCTGGAGCTGTTTCTGCTCGTCAGCGGCGCCGTCGCGAGCGCGGCGTTCTATTTCGCGTTTATGTACGTCGTCGGCTCGCGGGAACTGGACGAACTTCTGAACCGACCGGCGTAGATGTTATCTGAATCTTCGCGGTGCGTGACACGAACGTCCCGTCTTATCGTACTACACATCCTCTACGCGCCTGAATTACATTTTATTCGTACCGTCTACGAATTAATTGTAATATCCTCCTTTCAGTTCCACGAAGCTAATGTTCCTCCAACTTTCACTGACCCACCTTCTCTATTTTAAATAGCCACAAAGATCGCATAGAACATTTTCGACCCGGTGGAAGCAGGTGGGACGCCACGCTACGCGCACTAGCTATACTTAAGCCAGCGGAGCATTTCGCTCAGCTTCGGGGGCTTACCGTACATCAGGATGCCGATACGGAATATCTTGCCCGCGAGGAAAAGCACTATGATCGCGCTGACGATCATCACGAAGATGTTGATCGCAATTTCGATCCAGCCGGGCGGGGTGTCGGTCGAGATTCGAGCGAGCATCAGAATGGGCGCGGTCAGCGGGAAGTGACTCAGCGCCACCGCGATTCCGCCCGACGGGTCCTGCGCGACCATCGGAGTGAACATCACGGGCAGCACGATGAACATATTGATCGGACCGACGAGGTTCTGCGCTTCCTTCAGGGTGTTGCAGACGCTTCCCACCGCCGCGATCATCGCGCTGAACAGTATGAAGCCGAGTACGAAGTACACGATCATGAATACGATCGACGACGTCGAAACGAAGCCGCTGAACGTTTCGAAGCTGAACGCTGTGCTTCCCGCGAAGTAGCCGCCCGCGCCCCAGATGCAAAGCAGCGTGAATCCGACGAGTCCGAGGCCGACGATTTTTCCCGTCATCAGTTCCGTGGGCGTGACGCTCGACAGCAGCACTTCGATGATGCGGTTGCCCTTCTCCTCGATCACGCTCGTTAAAAGCAACTGGCTGCTCATCATTATCCCTATCAGCAGCAGCAGTCCAAAGACGTAGGGTACGAACATCGTCGCGATCTGAGTTCCCTTGCCGACGACTTCGCCTGTTGTGAGATCGCGGAACTGTGCGCTTACTCGAATGTTCGAGGCGGAGATGTCGCTCTGCATTCGAATGTTCCATAGCTGCATTTTGAAAAGCGCGAGAAGCTGGTTCTCGATCGTCCTGTCCGCGTCGGCGCTACGCGAGACGTTCCAGGTGACGCTGTCTTTCGCGGGCGCGTTTGCGTTCGATATGAACGATCTGCGCACCACGAGAAACGCGTCGAGTTTTCCATCGAGCATCTGGTTTTCGAAAATTCCGAGCGCGTCCTCGAAAGTGGTCAGAGCCGGGCTTTCATCGGTTTCGTTCGCGCCGGGAAGCATCTTGCCGTCGATGCCCCAGAGCCGCAGTACGAGGTCCTCCATCGTCCCGGAGCCTTCAAGCGCGGGCGGCACGAAATCCGCTAGCCGCCACTCGTCCGAGATAGCTTCGAAGTCGATCACCGGAAACTCCTGCAGGTTGATGCTGCCTTCGCCGTAAATTTCCTCGAGCCTTCGGATTTCCGCGAGCTGCCTTTCCAGCGCTTCGGAGTTCGCCTCCGGATCCGTCGCGTCGACGCTCAGCGACGCCTCCGCGAGAATCTTCTCCACGCGTTCGAACGCCGCGCGGATCATTGGCAGCACGATCCCCGTTTCGTCGAGAATGTGGAACCTGCGCTTCTGCTTCGCGGCTGCGTCCGCGAAAAGTTCGGCGATACGATCCGCGACTGCGTCGAAATCGCCCTCGTCGCGGGATTCTCCGGACGTCCCGGGCTGGCGCGGAGTCCTGCTTCCGGAAGGCGTAGGGTTGTCCTGCGGCGCGCTTTCGCTCCGCGGTCCGCCGCCGCTCTGCCGTTCTGGATCGCCGGGATTGTTCGCGCCGGACTGGTTTTCGTTCCCGCTGAACACAGGCACGTCTTCGACGTTGATGTTCAGACGGTTCCGCGCGAGGTCGGCGCGCACCTTGCGCTCGATAACGAGTTTCTGTGAGTCCGCGGGATGAAGCAGCGCCATGCGCGAAGTGAACGCCTGCATCCGAAGCGGCTTCCTTAGAGTCGTGAGCCAGCCGGAGACGGTGCCGCGGAGATTCGCCTCGGCCTTGTTCAGCGAATAGTACTCGACCGCGGACCCTTCTTCCGCGGCGTCGTCGTCGGTCAGAAATTCCGGCCTGACGATGAAGAATCCGAAGAGCTTCTTATCCGCGCCGAGTTCGCCGTTCTGATCGTCCTGTTTCAGTTTTTCGAGAAGCTCGTCTTTCAGGCCGGTGAGCTTTGCGTTCAGCGCGTCGCCCGTCAAGTCCGAGGCGATCTTCGGATCGTAATCGAGCAGATGGAGTTTCGTCTCCGCGGTTTCGTTGTAGACTTCGATGTGCTTCTCGATCATCTTGTCGAGACCAAGCCCCGATGCGTCGACAAGGATGAACGCGCGGTCCTTCGCGACCATCAGCCCTTGCGCGCCGACCGCGATAAGTATCAGCAGCGGCGTAAGGATGATCCCTATGATGAAGGCTTTCGTCTTGACGTTTTCGACGTACTCGCGCGCGGCGATTTTCCAGATTTTTCTCATAATGTCTTCGAAGTCAGCGGGAATTAGCGAATGTCCACAGGTGCGAACAGGTTAACACAGGAGAGAGCGGCCGGAACCAAAATACTATCAGATTCCGCGGAATTGGCTCCGCTCGGCTCTAAGGTGTCGTGTCAAAATAAGTTTACGGATTTCACGCTCAGATTTGCGTCAGGTTCGCTTTGCACGAGGAAGCCAAACCGAAGGCGTAGCTATAGTTCCGTTGAGGATTTGGCGACCGAGTGCGAAGCGAAGATGGCGTGAAGATGTGATGTGAAAACGTCAACTTATTTTGACACACGTCCTTAGTTGCGCCCCGGCTTTCTTGTTCGCGCGGTAGTGGTCGAATATCTTGTTGCGAAGGATTCCGATCAGCCAGGTAAGAGCCGACGATCTATTCTCGAAGCGCTCCAGGGACTTCATGGCAGCGAGGAACGTCTCCTGAACGAGATCCTCCGCGACGTCCTGTTTCTGAACCCGCGAACAGGCGTAGGCAAAGAGTTCATTCGCATGATTCGTCACGAGATCGTCGATTTCTGAAACTCTATCGGCCACGTTATCCTCCATAGCGCCAGAAATAATTATCTCAAACTCGAAAATGTTTGCAATGAATAGAGGAGATATTCGAACTAACAAACATGGAAACTTCCGGCAATGAGTCTGTCAGGCTGAAAAAGAAATACAGATGGACTTCCCTCGTTTACGACATTCTCGATTACCCGTGGGAACGCCTTTACAGGAAATGGCGACCGAAAATCCTTGAAAACGTGCGGGGTGACGTTATCGAAGCAGGCGTCGGTACTGGCAGGAACCTCTCTCATTACAGTTCTGATGTCAATCTGACCGCGATCGATTTGTCGCCTTCAATGCTCGACCGCGCTTCGCGCAGGAAGAAGAAGGCGAAGTGCGACGTGACGTTGATCTGCGCGGACGCGACCGTACTACATCATATCCCGGAAAACTCCTTCGACTGGTACGTATCGACTTTCCTTTACTGTGTTTTGCCTGCCCCGCTACAGACTCCCGCGATTTCGGAGATGCGACGCATCCTGAAGCCCGGTGGCAAGTTCAAGTTGCTTGAAATGATCTATTCGGCAGACAAGAAGATTCGCGAGCGTCAGATGAGATTCGCAAAGTTCGTAGAGAAAGTCTACGGCGCGAGGTTCGACCGGGGCACTCTCGAAGTAATCGAAGGAATCGAGGGTCTTGAAATTACATCGACAAGATTCCTGAAAGACGATGTCTATCTTTTGATCGAAGGACGGAAAACCGATGCATGAAGCTTCGATGACAAATAAACGCGACGCTCTCCCGAGGATACTTCTCAGCCTATTTATAATCGGCGGCATCGTCCTCGCGGTCGTATTCAGGGATGCGTTCGACATCGGCGCAATTCGTGAATGGATCGACTCCCAGGGGGCAATGGGACCGATAGTTTTTATCCTTGCTTACGCCGTCGCGACGATCGTGTTCGCTCCGGGATCGGTCTTCACGCTCGCAGGCGGAGCGATGTTCGGACCGATCCTGGGGACGCTTTACAGCATAACCGGCGCGACACTCGGCGCGTCCCTGGCATTTCTCATATCGAGATTCGTCGCGGGAGACTTTGTTTCGAGAAAAGCGGGATACAGGCTCCAAAAACTCGTAGCGGGAGTGGAAGAAGAGGGCTGGAGGTTCGTGGCGTTTCTTAGGCTAGTGCCGATTTTTCCGTTCAATTTCGTGAATTACGTTCTAGGGCTTACGCGAGTCGGATTCTGGTCGTACATGATAGCTTCGTTCATCTTTATGCTGCCTGGGTGTTTCGCTTATACATATCTCGGATACGCCGGCGCGTCGGCGGCAACAGGCGACGAAAACTGGATCGAGGCGTTTCTGATCGCCTTGGGGATTCTTGCCGCGATTACCTTTATCACCAGGTCGATCAAAAGGAAGCGTCTGGCGACACAAGAAAAAAAATCTGAAAATCGGCGCTTGACTCCGTAGTCAGATACGGAGGTTAGACTACCTGTATGAAACGAGAAGAAATAAAAAATCTAACCATCGGAAGACTCGCTGAAGCGGCGGGTGTGAATGTCGAGACAATACGCTACTATCAGCGGGAGGGACTGATTCGCGAGCCTGTTAAACCGCTGTCGGGATACAGGGTATATTCGCCGGATTCAGCGGCAAGGCTCGGATTTATAAAGCGGGCGAAGGAGCTTGGCTTCACGCTCAGGGAAATTCGCGAGCTTCTCTCGCTTAGCCTCGAGGAAGCGCCTTGCGAGAGCGTCCGCACTCGAGCGGAATATAAAATCGACGAGATCGATAAAAAGATATCGGATTTGAAAGCGATCAGAAAATCCCTCGCGAAACTCGTTGGGGGAGTGCAAGGCAAGCGGATCAGGGTCCGACTGCGCGATTCTGGATGCGATCAAAGACGAAAATCCCTGCGGGAACGGTTCCCGCGGGTAGCTTGACCATTTTTTTGAGAAGGAGAACGTGACATGAAAAAACTGATTGGAATAGCGGCGATTTTTACGCTTATCGGCGTGGGAGCCGTTTACGGTGCTTCGGTATTCGGAAGCAATGTTGAAAGCGAATCTGGCTACATCTGCCCGCTGACCGGAGAAGAGCTTCCATGCCCGAAGTGCTGTCCGTCGAATGGAGAATGAAGGACCCGCGACGGCTGCTTGGAATCGAGAGCACGCGCCAGGCACCTAAAAAGTGCCTGGCACGTTTAAAAGTAAAACTACAGGAGAAAGTAAAGTGAACAAATGTCCATGCTGCGAAACCACCGGAAAAGTCGTGAGCGCGCTAACGGTCGAATCGCTGGTAGCTGCTTCAAGGTATGAAGAATATGAATCCAGGGAAGGCTTCAGGTTCTGTCCGGAGCCGTCATGCGAAGTGGTCTACTTTAAGCAAGGTAGCAGAGACGAAGCCTTGGTACTGACGAAGTGGGATCTGAAAGTCCGCGTCGGCGTGAAGGAAAGGACTTCGCCTCGTCCGGTGTGCTACTGCTTCGATCATACGATCGAGGAGATTCAGGATGAAGTTGCGCGAACCGGCGACAGCGTGATTCTTGGCGATATCCGTGAAAAATGCAGACAGGGTCTCGATCGGTGCGAGATGGCGAATCCGAAGGGATCGTGCTGTCTTGGCGACGTTGCGAAGGCGATAAAGGACGCGAAAAAGGAAGCGGGGATTTTGAGTGACGATTCAAAGGAACCCGGACACGATTGCTGCGGAAGTGGCACGGACGTCTCGTCCTTGAAGGATGGGAGTGCAGACGTCTCGTCTGCGCACAATCGTAAAGCTGCCGGCGAGACGCCTGCAGTCCCATCGTGGACGATGGCAGGTTCGCTGCTCACCGCGATACTTGCGAGCGCGTGCTGCTGGCTGCCATTGCTATCAGTTGCGCTTGGATTCAGCGCGGGCGGCGCGGGAGCGGTTTTCGAGAGATACAGATTTCCGCTGCTCGCGATCTCCTGTATTTTCCTCGCGGCGGGTTTCTATTTTCTCTATCTCAGAAAGGGAAAATGCGCGGAAGGAAGCGCGTGTGCGGTGCCAAACCGGAAGACGAAAACCATGAGCCACGTATCCTTCTGGGCTGCAGCAATCCTAATCGGAGCGTTCGCGCTTTTCCCGAATTACGTAGGCGCGTTTATCGGAGGAGATTCAGCAGATCTGCCCGCGGATGTCACGGAATACGCATCGTTCGTGACACTTTCGATCGAAGGCATGACCTGCGAAGCCTGCGCCTCCAACATAAGCAGGTTACTCGCTAACGAGAACGGTGTTGTGCGCGTCGAAATAGACTATGACAAATCCATCGCCAGAATCTGGTACGTCGGGACGGATACGCCAGAGTTGATTCGTGCAATTGAATCTCTCGGGTATGGAGCCAATCATGTCGATTAAGAAATTTGATGGAAGCGTGCGTTCTTTCCCGAACGTTTAATAATATGATCGTAGCAAGTTCGGACGATGAGCTTGTTTCACTGGGCGTCGGCAGAGATTGTCTTCCAGACGTTACCGGTGAAGAACTTCCTTTCGCGCTTTTCAAAATGGCAATTGGCAACACGGATCAATTCTATATTTCGCTCGATAGTTTCAGCGACTTCCGGGGAATAATCGACCCAGCGCATTTCCGCGCGGCTCCGGAAAACTGGGTTGTCGTCGTTACGGACGTGATAAACTCGACAAAAGCGATCGAGGAAGGACGATTTCGAGATGTGAACACAATAGGCGCAGCCGCGATCGCATCCGTTCGAAACGCGCTCGAAGGGTTCGAGTTCCCGTTTGTATTCGGCGGAGACGGCGCGACGCTCCTCGTTCCGGACTCTTTCGCCGAAAGGGCGAGACGCGCGCTTGGAGGACTGAAAGCGATGGCTGAGTCCAGTTTCGAACTCGATCTCAGGGTGGGCTTCGTTCCAGTATCCGAGGTGACGAAATCCGGAGTGTCCCTGCTCGTAGCGAAGTACAAGTTGATCCATAAGATAGACGTCGCGGTCTTCCGGGGAGGCGGGATAAAACGCGCGGAAACCATGGTCAAGGAATCGGACAAATTTCTGATTGCCGCCGGAAACGAGGACGACGCCGATCTCACGGGGCTCTCATGCAGGTGGCAACCGATTCTAAGCGCGCGGGGAAAGGTTCTGGCTCTGATGGTCGTTGCCGATTCGAATGACCACGATTCGACCTATGCTTCCGTCATCGAGGACTTGAGCAGAGTGTTCTCGGGAAGGATCGACGACGCGAATCCGGTGAACGTTTCGCGAATGTCTTTCAAATCCGTCGCGCGGAACCTAAGGGACGAGAAGAAAATTTCCGGACGGATATTCTCGTTGTCTTATTTGTATCGAGCTATGCAGATTCTGATGATGTCGCTTATGATGAAAGTCAAGTTCCTCTCGCCCAGGAAGTACATTGACTCCCTTTCCACGCATTCCGATTATCGAAAGTTCGACGACGCACTCAGGATGGTTCTCGACTGCACGGACGAACAGATCCAGAACATCGAAGCGATACTGGAAAAATACCGCGAGAATAAGGAAATATATTACGGACTTCACAAGTCGGATTCGTCGCTGATGACATGCTTCGTTAACGGCATGGACGAAGGCAATCACATACACTTCATCGACGGTTCGGACGGCGGCTACGCAATGGCGGCAAAACAGCTAAAGCACCAGATGGCTGAACAAATTGCGTGACGTCCGCTATGAGTTGCAGGTATCGCCAAAGTTCGGCTCCAACTCGACGCCCACGACGCTTCCGAGGCTGAAGTCGATTACGAGGTCGTGAATGCTTACGTACACCCGGTTCACGTCGCCAAGGAGGGCGCCCTGTGCGATACCAAGTCCGTCGATCAGCATCATCGCGCCGAAAATCAGCGCGACGATCAGTACCGCACCTGCGAAAACTTCGAGCTTGCGCGCGGTCTTCCCTCGCGGCGTTCCAGCGCGCACCCATTTCTTCCCCAGCTTCGTGATCCCCACTGTTTCCGTTCCATTAAGATAACGAATGTCGAGACTGTTCACTGGACGTTCGCGATAAATCGCAAACGGAAACTAAAATCCTCCGCGCTGCAGAATTTAGGAAACCGACGTTTTTAACTTTTTTGTTCTGACGCTCACGCTGATTTGTAGTGAACAGTGTCGTTTTTCGTTCACGAATT
>JANLHZ010000050.1 GCA_024653775.1 Planctomycetota bacterium
TGAGCCATTATCTCGATGTCATGGGACGATTGAGCGCGATGTGAAAGTGGCGTGAAGATGTGATGTGAAAACTGCAACTTATTTTGTCACACCTCCTAAGCGTTCTTCTTTGCTCGAGATCGGCCTTCTTTTCAAATGTCGCTTCATTTCGTTTCCGCAAGGAGCCTACCGGGATCATAAAGAATCTTCTCCGGTTTTTCAACCCGCTAAAAGCGGATCCTCCGGTATACACTTCCATGACAATTGAATCCTCGGAATCCGTGCACTCCCGCCGTCGATCGTTTAAAATCGAGCTATGGTTACAATCGAGAAGAAAGAAAAGTCTGCCTTCGAAGCCGCGATTGAAAAGCGAATCCTCGTCATCGATGGCGCAATGGGCACCATGATCCAGGCTTGCGGTCTCTCCGAGGAGGATTTCCGCGGCAGCGATTTCAAAAACCACCACAAAGATCTAAAGGGCTGCAACGATCTCCTCTGCATCACCCAAAAAGACGTCATCAAGGAAATCCACCGCAAGTATCTGGACGCTGGCGCGGACATAATCGAGACTAACACCTTCAACGCGCAAGCGGTGTCCCTCGCCGATTACGACTTGCAGGACTCTTCGTACCGGATCAACCTCGAGGCGGCGCAGGTGGCGCGGGACGCGCTCGAAGGCTACGCGGATCGCTTCGTCGCCGGGTCCATCGGACCCATGAACCGCGCGCTCTCGATGTCCCCCGACGTCAACCGTCCGTCGTTTCGCGCGGTGACGTTCGACGAAGTAGTACAGGCGTATTTCGACCAGATCCTCGGGCTATGCGAAGGAGGCGTCGACGTGCTCCTCGTGGAAACCGTCTTCGACACGCTCAATTCGAAAGCCGCGCTGTTTGCGGCGGAAAATGTCTTCGACAAACTCGGAAGGCGCATCCCGATTTTGCTCAGCGTCACGATCACCGACCGCAGCGGCAGAACCTTAAGCGGCCAGACCCTCGAAGCGTACTACCGGAGCGTCAGCCACGCGGATCTTCTGTGCATCGGACTCAACTGCGCGCTCGGTCCAGAGGAGATCAGGCCGCACCTCGAGGAGCTGTCCGATCTCGCGAGCGAGTACGTGCTCTGCTATCCGAACGCCGGGTTACCGAACGAACTTGGCGGCTACGATCTCGGTCCCGAAGAGATGGCGGAGATGATCCGGAAGTTCGCGAAGGACGGCCGCGTGAACCTCGTCGGGGGCTGCTGCGGAACGACCCCCGCGCACATCGAGGCGATGAAGAAAGCGGTAGAAGGAATCGCGCCGCGTAAGCGCGCTGAGGCGAACACTTACACGAAACTAAGCGGACTCGAAGCACTCACCATCCGTCCGGACTCGAATTTCATAATGGTTGGCGAGCGCACCAACGTCGCAGGATCGCGGAAGTTCGCGCGGCTGATCAAGGATGGCAAGTTCGAAGACGCCGTCGCGGTGGCGCGGGCGCAGGTCGAGGGCGGCGCGAACATACTCGACGTCTGCATGGACGAGGCGCTGCTCGATTCCGAAAACGCGATGACCGAGTTCCTGAATACCATCGGCTCCGATCCGGAAATCGCGCGTCTGCCGCTGATGATCGACAGCTCGAAATGGAGCGTCATCGAGGCGGGGCTGAAGTGCGCGCAGGGGAAGTGCGTCGTCAACTCCATCAGCCTCAAGGAAGGCGAGGAGGATTTCCTCGCAAAGGCGAAGCTTGTAAAGCGCTACGGCGCGGCGGCGGTCGTGATGGCCTTCGATGAGACGGGGCAGGCCGCGGACCTCGAACGCAAGATCGAAATCTTAAGCCGCGCGCACGATTTGCTCGTCACGAAAGCCGGATTCAAAAGCGAAGACATTATCTTCGATCCGAACGTGCTCACCGTCGGCACCGGCATCGAGGAGCACCGTCAGTACGGAGTCGCATTCATCGAGGCGGTGCGCGCGCTCAAGAAGAAGTACCCGCTCGCGAAAAGCTCGGGCGGGATTTCGAACCTCAGCTTCGCGTTCCGCGGGAACGATCGCGTCCGCGAGGCGATGCACTCGTCGTTCCTGTACCACGCGAAGAAAGCCGGGCTTGACATGGCTATCGTCAACGCGGGGCAGCTCGAGGTCTATGACGAGATCGACAAGGAACTTCTCGAACTCGTCGAGGACGTGATCTTCGACCGCAGGGACGACGCGACCGAGCGTCTGCTGACCTTCGCGGACTCGATGTCGAAGGACGAGAGCGGCGAGAAGGAAAAGAAGGCGCAGGAGTGGCGCGAAGGCACCGTCGAGGAACGGCTCAAATACGCGCTCCTGAAGGGCATTACGGACTTCATCGAGTCGGATACGCTCGAGGCACACAAGAAATACGGGAAAGGAATCGACATCATCGAAGGTCCGCTGATGGACGGGATGACCGTTGTCGGGGATCTCTTCGGCGAAGGGAAGATGTTCCTTCCGCAGGTGGTGAGAACCGCGCGGGTGATGAAAGCCGCGGTCTCGGTGCTCGAACCTTTCATCAAGGAGGAGATGTCCGCGTCGGGAATCAGCTCGAAAGCAAAGGTCTTGCTAGCGACAGTGAAAGGCGACGTCCACGATATCGGAAAGAACATCGTCGGCGTGGTGCTTGCCTGTAACGGTTACGAAATCATCGACCTCGGAGTGATGGTGCCCGGAGACGAGATTCTAAGGCAGGCGAAGGCGAACAGAGTCGATATTATCGGGCTTTCAGGACTCATAACGCCTTCGCTCGACGAGATGGCGCACGTAGCGTCAATGCTCGAGCGCGAGGGGTTCAAGCAGCCGCTGCTTATAGGCGGCGCGACCACGAGCAGGAAGCATACCGCGATCAAGATCGCGCCGAATTACAGCGTGGACACGATCCACGTTCTCGACGCATCGCGGAGTTCGAACGTGCTTTCGAAGCTGCTCTCCGACGAGAACCGCGCGGCGTTCCTCGAAGAGAACCGCGCGCAGCAGAAGAAGCTCCGGGAAGACTACGAGAATCAGGACAAGTCGAAGCTGCTTTCGCTTGACGAGGCGCGAAGACTCGCGAAGAGGATCGAGTTCGATGGTGACGACGCGCTCGAAGTGAACCTCGAACTCTTGCAGCGTTGCGAGAGCGAGGAGACCGTGGCGTCGCTGCGCGCGTACATCGACTGGGCGCCGTTTTTCCAGACCTGGGGCACCCGTGGCGCGTTCCAGCCGAATGTGGCGAGGGACGAACGCGACGCTGAGGAGGCGCGGCTGCTTGGGGAAGCGAACGCGATGCTGGACAAATTCGAGAAAGACGGTCGGCTGAGGATTCGCTCGGTGTACAGACTCTTCCCCGCGAAGTCCCGCGGCGACGACGTCGCGATTTACGACGAGTCGGAGGTGGTGATTCCATTCCTGCGCCAGCAGCGCGGGAAGGAGACGCTCTGCCTCGCGGACTTCGTCGCTCCTGACGAGGACATCATCGGCGCGTTCGTCGTTACCGCCGGGATTGGCGAGAGCGAGATCGCGCAGGAATACAAATCGAACGGCGACGATTTCGGAGCGATCATGGTGCAGGCGCTGACCGATCGCCTTGCGGAAGCGTACGCGGAGAAACTGCACCGGGACGTTCGCGTCGAGCTCGGGATCGAGGCTCCGGACGAACTCTCGCCGCCGCAGCTCATTCGCGAGGAGTATCGCTCGATTCGTCCCGCGCCGGGGTATCCGGCGTGTCCGGACCACAGTCAGAAGCGCACGATTTTCGATCTCTTGCAAGCTGAAGACATCGGCGCGGGACTGACAGAGAGCTACGCGATCACGCCCCCTGCGTCGGTGGCTGGATGGTATTTCTTCAGTCGGCATGCGAAGTACTTCGCAGTTGGCAAGATCGGTGACGATCAACTCGCGGACTACGCCGGTCGCTGCGGGAAAACCGTGGACGAACTCAGGCGCGTCGTGGCGCATATACTGTGATTCAGGTTCACGGTCTGAGGTAAATGATTGTGCCTTCATCACCGACCGCCCAAACGCCATTTTCGTCGCCCCAAACGCCCGTCAAGTCATAGTCCGTTCCCGAATTTTCAATGGTCCACTCCGAACCTGCGAATTTGAGTATGGTTCCGCCGTCACCTACCG
>JANLHZ010000053.1 GCA_024653775.1 Planctomycetota bacterium
CTCGCCCTTGAAACCGTTCGCGCGTTTAATGTCGAATATCGGGATGTCACCGACTGCGGTGTAGCCGGGAGCGCCGCCGCCCGCTCCGAAAGGCTCGCCGTTTACGTAGAGCGTACCGTCTACGTTGATGTCGCCGCTTACATCGAGGGTGTAAGCGGGCGCGTCTGTCCCGACGCCTACGAAGCCGCTCCCCGGTTCGATGGTCATCGCTCCGCCTATGAAAAGCGGGCTTGTGAGGTTCCAGAAGCCGCCGACCGGAAGATTGGAGTCGGATACTGGTCCGTAAACTAGCGCGCCCGGAAACTCTTGCCCGGTCGCGAAGTCGATCGTTCCAACCATCGTCCCCCCATAAAGAGACAGGAAATTGCCGGATGCGTCGTCGAGCGTGATGAAGTCTGCAATGTCTGAAACTGTGGCGTAGCCGCTGAGATCGAGATCCGTCCACCCCGGCGAGAGTCCGGGACCAGCACTCGTCAGCACCTGCCCCATAGTTCCGGGATTCTGCCCCGGCGCGAGTTCGCCCCAGAAAGTGATCCTGCCGTCGATCTCGAGATTCGCGGCGTCCTCGGCGCTGTTGAAGATCGAGAGCATCGAGGGTCCGTTTGGGTTCCAGACGTCGATCAAAAGCGTGTCGTCGGCGTGGATCATTCCGGCGCTGAAGTTCTGATTGTCGAATCCGACGGGGACGGACCCGAGATACAGCGTTCCATCTATGGTTACGTCGTTTCCCGCTGTAATGCCCGCGGGGATTTCGAGTCTCGCCGACGTGTCCGCGGGGAGGATGACGCTGCCGCTCTTTACGAATATGCTCTCGGGCGCGTGGCCTCCGAAGGGTTCGAAGTTGACGCCGTCGTTAGAGAACTCCCACGCATCGCCGGAAAAGCGAAGCGCGGGCACCGCCGACTCGCCGTCTCCCGCTGGACCTGCGAGCAGTCCGTGCGCGACGATCATTTGCGTCTCCTTCTCGTATAGAGCCAGGTCCGAGCTGTCCAGTCCATCAATCGTGTCGGCTACGACCGCAAACGGTGAATGGCTCAGCCGAACTCTCGGGGAGAGCGTGTCGTAAGCCGCCGTACCTGTCCTCCTGACCTTGATATCGAGAAATCGCGCGTGAAGGAGAGTGTCCGGAGTCAGTTCCACCTGCGATCCGAGACGCACGGAGTAGAATCCGTTCTGCACGGTAATGGCGGCGTACGACGACGTCCAGAAACTCGTTCCGTCTGCTTGCGAGTCATAGAGCGTGAACTGAAAGTCGTACTGCCCCGTGAGCGCTTGTCCGGTTGCGCTCGTCAGCTTGCCCTGAAAAGGTATGACGCTTCCATCGGACGACTGAGCGAAAACCCGGACTGCAAGCAAAAGTCCGACAAATAGAAAGAGCGCGACACGACTCATAGTAGCCTCCACCGATTATTGATTGTAATGCTGCCTGACAGAGAGCTCTCGTCAGCGATTGCTTCGACGCTTGCGGCTTGCCCAGCCGATCGTAGTGCGGAAGTCATCTGAACGAGACTCGATAATCCACCAACTACAAAGTATGGCCCGGTGGATGCCACGGAAAGCGTCGTTACAAAATATATTCAAACAAACGTTCCGCGCGTGATTAAACGCACGGAACGGGTGAAGTTTTCCTGAGAAAAGTCAATTCGGTCCAAGATCTCCGATGCCTATCAGACTGAGAATGTACCATTCCAATCCATCACTAATGAGGGTGATGGAACTTCCAGGCATCACGAGTGGAGGTCCGCCCTGCATTCCTTCGACCGGTCCTGAGATGTTGATCGCCATCTGGCCGGAGATGCCGTACTTGATTATGTACTCGCGACCCAGGCAAGTTGCGGGGTCTGGGAGATACACTGTCATTTCATCGATGTCCGGATGGCAGATTACGACATGGTGCGTTTCATCCAGGAATATCTCGGTCTGTGCGCTTGCGAAGAACGTCGACACCTTTCTTGCCACGGATCCTCCAGTCTGGAAGCTCGACGAAGGCGACGCGGTTCCGACGCCCACCATTTCGGCGGCAGGATCGACGAACAGGAGACCGGAGTTAAGGTCCATGCTGCTCGCTATGGACCACGACGTTCCGAGGAATCCGGGATTCATTTCCTCGTATTCGATCGATCCGTCGATGATGTTGCCTGAATCTATGCAGTTGTCCGTGAGATGATTCTCGGTAATAGACATGCTCTGGATGTGATCGCCTGAGACGGAGTTGTATGCGAGGATGTTCGAGTCCACCGAACCGGGCTGGAGGTTGCTCGTGCCGATGTTCATGAGCTGCGATCCGTCGCCATAGTAGCCGTACGCGCTTAAGTATCCTTCAAAAATACCGTCGCCCACGACGTGAAGCGGAGCAGCGGGCATGCTGGTTCCGATGCCGACGTACGCGGTGACGTACAAGATCGAAGGATCGACGCTCATGTGCCCGCCGAGTTTGATGTCGTCCGGACTCGCGCCGCCAAAGGCGCTCACTCCCATTCGAATGTGATCTTCGAGGCCCGTGCGAAGAACGAGCGTGGTGTCGTTTAGGTCCGACGTCTCGCCGTCGATCACCCACATGTCGTTCTCGGAGTAGATCGCAAGCGGAGATACCATAGGGTGAACCATTCCGAACTGCACTCCCTCGCCCAGGGTCAAGCCGAAGAGGTTTTCGCTCGTGCCGATGGCCACGTTTCCGAGGTAGCTGATACTCTCGCCCTGATCGTTCCAGAGAGAATCGCCGCCGACGCTGAAAGGCGAACCGTTCTGATAGAGTTCTCCCGTGAAGTTGATGTCTCCGAGAACGTCGAGATTGAACTGCGGATCTATCGGACCGATGCCCACAAGGCCCGTGTCGTCGATTGTGAACCTGTCGGATTCCTCGTTCGCGTCGATGATGCGGAAGAATCCGACTTCGTTCGACATCAGATAATAACTCCGCAAGGCCTCGAGTGAGAGCACCGCCTGTGAAAAGCCGGACGTCTCCCGCACCATTATCGTCGGCTGGTATTCGCCTTCGACGTGGAGCAGCGACGAAGGCGAATCGGTGCCGATCCCGACGTAGCCGTCGAGGAAGGAAATGTTTCCGCCTTCGTCATAATACCAAATGCCATCGCCGCCGATGCCTAGCGGTTCTCCTCCGCAGAAAAGTTCTCCCGTGAAGTTGATGTCTCCAGCGACGTCGAGGGTGAAGGATGGGTGATCGTTTCCAATTCCAACGTAACCCTCGGGATCGATCAACATACGAACTTCGGGATATATGGTCCCGACGCCTGTGGTGTTGAATCTGAGCGCTGTCCCGGTGCCGTCCGGGCTGAACGCTTCTGCCGCGACGGCTTCGATGGACGCGGTGCCTACCACGATTTTCGCGCCGTCGTATCCGCCGAACGCGAGTATCCCGAGGCTCTCATCCTGCAGCAGCGGGAGATCTCCCTCTCCGTCGGAATCGATGCGGACGAGCATCATCATCGAAGGCTCGTCGTACGATTCGAAGAAGTTCATCTCGCCGCCGCCGATCGACTGCCAATTGAAGCCGTCGTGTACCCAGAGCGTGATTCCGTCGAAAACGAAATCCCCAGATGCAGGCTCCTCCGGGAAGAATAAAGTCGGATCGAGGTGCAGCACGCCGGAAAGGCTCAGGTTTACCGATACCTGATCGTCCCCGATCTCGATTTCATGGAACTGCGGGTAGATCCTCACCAGATCCGCGATGTGAAGCGTGGAATCGAGATGCCACGTCCCACCTAGTGGAAGACTCATGTCGCTTATCGGACCGTAGACCATCTCGCCCGGAAGCTGCTGCTCGGCGAAAAAGTAAAGCGGTCCTTCCATAATTCCACCGGTATATGAGAGATAGTTCTGATCCACTTCCTGCCACGTCGCGTAATTCGACAGACTATCAAGAGTCGCGTAATTCCATAGATCGGAAAAACTAGCGTAGTTCGAAAGATCGCTCAGGAGCGCGTAGTTCGAAAGCTCGCTTACGAGCGCGTAGTTCGAAAGATCGCTCAGGAGCGCGTAGTTCGAAAGCTCGCTTACGAGCGCGTAATTCGAAAGCTCGCTGACATGCGCGTAGTTCGAAAGCTCGCTTACGAGCGCGTAATTCGAAAGCTCGCTGACGTGCGCGTAGTTCGAAAGCTCGCTGATGTGCGCGTAGTTCGAAAGATCGCTGACCTGCGCGTAATTCGAAAGCTCGCTGACGTGCGCGTAATTCGAAAGCTCGCTGACATGCACATAGTTCGTGAGGTCGGAAAGCGTTGCGTATCCGAAAAGCTCTTCCCTGTGCGCGAACTTAACTAATTCACTCGCGAGGGCGTAATCGCCGAGGTCTGAAAACCTCGGATATTCATCAAGATCGCTTTTCATTGCGACGTCCGGACCAAGGTTCATATTCTCGATGATTCCGATAATTCCGTAAGCTGGGAAGGTCTGATCCTCCGAGAATTGGATCGCGCCCGTCATGGGTACGCTGCCGTCGCTGCGGAAATCGCCTTCCGAAGCGATCTGATTCATCCACGCCGGTGGAATTCCGGTTCCTCGGCTTACAAGAACCTGTCCCGGCTCCCCAGGATTCGCGTCCGGCGCGAACTCGCCCCATAAAGTTACGCCGCCGACAATGTCGAGATTGAATCCCTCGCCGCTGCTATTCATCATCGTGATCAGGGACGCGCCGTTTTCGCTCATGGCGTCGATAACGAGCAGATTCCCCGTGTGGATCGCCGCGCCTGGCATCTGGAAGCCGTCTCCAACCTGCGTTCCTAAGTCCGATTCGCTCGCATCGAGTGAAAGAACGCCGCCGACTCTGAGGTCGCGCGCGACTCCGAGAGTCCCTCCGATCCTGAGATCGTCGTCTTCGTTCACCGTCGTGACGAGGTTCCCCTCCCTGTGGAAGATTTCTTCCGCGACTTCGCCGTCCTTGCCCAGCTCGAAGAAATTGACGCCGTCGTTCGTGCAAACCCATCCATTTCCGTCGAACCTTATGGACGGTCCTTCCCCCGAACCCGGCGAAACGACTATTCCAGACGAGATGACCGCGCCGGACTCCATTTCGTACCTCGCGAGTTCCTCGCTGTCGATGCCGTCGACAGTGTCCGCGACCAAAGCAAAGGGCGCGCTCGATAAAACGACGCGGGGAAGAAGAGTGTCATAGCTCGTCGTCCCCGTCCTTCTCACTTTTATTTCCAAATGTCGCGCGATCATAAGCCCGCGCGGATCGATCGGTATCAGACTCCCAAGCCTGACGGAATAGAAGCCGTTCTGAACAACTACGGCTCCATGGGTTTCAGTCCACATAGCCGATCCGCCGCTCGGGGAATCGTATGCCGCGAACTGAAAATCGTACTGACCCGTAAGCGCGGTTCCCGTTGCGCTGGTCAGCTTGCCCTGAAACGGAATCTCCCCAGAGCCTTGCGCGAACGCAAAACCTGGTATTGCGAGGAGAATCCAGAGGAACCCGATGATGACATTACGTATCATCTTACCCTCCGTTTTCAAATTGTCTGCCGCCCAATGATTCTCGACAACTTAAGTATATAGCGCCGGGGAATGCGCTGCCGAAAAAGCGCCGCGGGAAAACAAAATTCTTTGCATCTTTCGTGTGCCAGAAATCGTGGTAGGTTCAGTCTAAATCTCGATCGATTGTTTGCACCTCTCGCAACTTGGTGTATATTGTCATTTAGCAAGCGAGACATTCAGTTCGGAGAGTACGAGAGTGGAAAAATCAGACATCGAGAACCCGAATCCGCCCGTCCAGCGCAAGCAATACGTCAGGCCGGAGGTCAAAACCGAGCAGCTTTTCGAGCATCTCGCCCTCGGCTGCGCCAAAACCGGCGTTTCCGACGTCTGCGTGTCGTCGCCGTTCCTGCCGCAGAGCGCGAGCTGAATCATTCATCCGGATCGAGCAGTCCCGCGTTTCGCATCATCCAGTACGCGAGCAGAAAATCCACCGGCGCGACCTGCGACTCCCCGCCGGCGCCTTCGTCCCACCGAAGCTGGTAAGGCGAGCTTTTCCAGATGAAACTCCCAGGCGGGTATTCAAAAACAAGCAGCGGAACCGCCGACTGACAGTTCCATTTCCTGTCGACGAAGATCGCGCGCGGAATGTCGGTCCGGGTCGTCAGGTCGGTTTCGACGATCTGACGGTTCACGGAAAACATTCTGAGCGTCCACTCAGCCTGCTGGCGAAGCTCCTCCGAAAACCCGGGATCGAGGTGTTTCGGATGCTCATGCCGGAGGTAGATCGCATTGAAAAGCGAGTTCCATTCGTCGTCCACTTCGCGAAACTCCTTTCGCATCGAAGGCCTTATCACGGACCGTTCCCTGCGGGTTCCGTAGACGCAGAGAAGGTCGAGCGCGAACCAGGCCATCACGTTGTTCGACCTGTTGAAAAACCCGAAAAGCGAAATCGTCAGCGGATCGATGCGATGAATCAAATCCCGCTCCACCGCGACCTCCTTGTAAATAGCGGCGAATTCCGGGTCGCTCGATATCGACGCCGCGAGTTTGGTCCACGCGAGCTGAAACGCCGCGTGAAGACCGATCGGAAAGCAGAAAGCCTCGGTTTCGATGTTTCCGTATGTCGTCGGCTCGCCGTCGATGTCACGGATGACGAATTCGTTCTCGAAAAGAAACCGCACGACGTTCTCGACCTCGGAGCGGATCAGTTCCCGCGTCTCCTCGTCCGCCGCGAGGTATGCGATTGCGTAGCCGTACATCATCCCGGAGTACTGATCCTTGCTGACGTCTCCTTTCCAAAGAAACTGCTCGTCATCGATCGTGACGAGGTGCCAGTCGTCGCTTTCGAGGTACGTCTGCGCGCGACCGCGTGGCGCTTTGAAAATCGGGAAGGCGCACCTCGCGTACAGCCCCGGCACTCCCGACACCGTTCCAAGCAGCTTCATTCCTCGTATGGCGTGCGCGAGGTCTTTCTGACTCTCCTCGATCCGCGAAGCGTCCGCGCCCTCCTTCGCGAGCGCAAGGGTTCGGTACGATAGCGCCGCCGCGAGCGCGCCGGACCACGCGAGCTGGTCCGCAAAGTAGTTGTAATCGACCTTCTCCCCGCCAACGACCGACTTTGACGGCGTTTCCGAAATCTCGCCGCGCTCCTCGTGGAAGTCGGCTGCGTAAAGCAGCAGTCCTTCCGGGGATAGATGAACCTCGGAGAGTTCGTCCCGGAACAAGTTCGCCTTTTGATACAGTGGAATCGTATCGTGGATCAGAAGCCCAATTTTCAGCCGTTCTTCGCGGTCGTAGCCTCCGTAGGTCCAGTACTCGGGAGTGAAGACCGTGCAACCTGAAAGAAAAAGCGCCACCGCCATGGCTGGAAGAATTCTGGCTACGATTTCGACTTCCTCCCAGGCTTTCCGATGTACTTGTAAATCAGATCGATGAGCGTCGGCGCGTGAAAAGGCTTGGTGATGAAATCGTCGAATCCCGCCCTCGCTGCGAGATCGATCGCGTCGTCCGACCGAAGCGCCGAGATCGCAAGCAGCTTGACGTTCTTGCTCACGCGTTTGTATTCGTGACGGACTTCCTCTGCGATGTCCGCCCCGTGAACGTCCGGCAGCATCAAATCGATAATCACGACCTGCGGATATTCCTCGGAAACCTTCTTCACTCCGTCAAGACCGTTCGAAGCGAAAATCACGTCGAAATCCTTGTACGGCGAAAGCATGAACTTGAGAGTGGTCCTTATGCCGGGATCGTCGTCGATGATCAGAACTTTCGTTCTATGGGAGTTGCTTGTCATTGGGAGTCTTGAGCCTCGTCTGTAAGGTATCCCGCAATCCGGCTGAAAACAAGTTCAAAGCAACGCGAGTTCGATTTCCCGTCGGACGAGGCTTACTTTTTCGAACCGAACGTCGACGTGGTCGCCGACCATGTATTGTGTGATCCCTCTGCGGGTATGAAACATAGCCATGAACTTGTTTTTCAGCGCTTTTTTGTTCCGAAGTTCGTTAACCGGAACGAATCCATCGATTCCGTAATCGTCGATCTCTACGTAAATGCAGCCGAATCCGAACCCCGACACCGTACCCGAATGTTCCAGTCCGACCTGATCCTGAAGGTGCCGTATGACCTTTATCTTCGATAACTCCCTTTCGGCTCGTTCTGCCTGCCGCTCCTGAAAATTCATAGCAGCGAGTGCGCGATCGATCCTTGACTGATGAAATGCGAACCGTTCCTGCGTCATGGCTCCGTCGAAATAATCGTCGAGCACTTGATGCACGAGAAGGTCCGCGTACCTCCGTATCGGACTCGTAAAATGAGTATAGTAATCGAAATTCAGCGCGAAATGTTTTCCCGGAGTCGATGCATACTCGGCCTGGGACAGACTTCTTAGCAGAGCGAGCATTATATGCCCTTCGTTGTCCCTTCCTTCCGCGAAGCGGATTACGTCGTGAAGTCGCCATATATCTCGGGAACCGCCATACCCGAGTTCCGCGAGATAAATAAAAAGATTGGTTATATCCTCCGCGGACGGAAGATTGTGAAGCCTCGAAACTATAGGAAGATTATTATCCTGCAGGAACTTCGAAACCACGCTGTTCGCGGCGAGCGCGAATTCCTCGATGACGTTGTTCGATAGATTCTGACGGTCCTCGCGCATTTCTACGAAATCGAAATTTTCGTCGACGACCGCACGATACTTCTTTATCCGCATATTGAGGGAGCCATTTTCCTCACGCCGTTTTCGAAGTATCAGCGCTAGTTCTCGCATATCCCTAAGCATTTGCGCCATTCTTTCGACGATACCAAGTTTTTCTGCTGGAACGCCGTCGTATAGCGACTGCACTTCTTCATAAGTAAATCTTCGCGCACTTTTTATAATGCTTCGCCTGATACTGTAATCCAGCAGGTTTCCATACTTATCGAATTCCATATTGACCGTCTTCGTATACCTCATTTCATTTTCGCGGAGACTGCAAAGATCGGACGATAACTCGTGCGGTATCATCGGCACGGTCTTATCAGAAAGATAAAACGTATTTCCTCTTGTCGATGCGCAAATGTCTACCGGACTCTCCGGCGGTACGTAAAAACTGACGTCTGCAATATGCACGCCGAGGATGAACCCGTTTTTAGTTCTCTTTATGCTCGCTGCGTCGTCGAAATCCTTCGCGTCCGGCGGATCGATGGTTATTAGCATTTCATTCCGAAGGTCAAGTCTTCCTGAACTATCGAAGACCAAAGAATATGATTTCGACTGTTTTATAGCATCTTCGGGAAATTCATCGTCGATACTATAGAGTGATTTGATTATCTGATAGTCGTCTTCCGGATTGAATATATCCCCGATCTCGCTCACCTCCTCGGCGAACACGTCATTCGTGCCGGGAATAGTGATAACATTATCTATCGAAAGAACCTGGCCTTCGTTCAAGTGAATAGCGTCCTTTTTATATAATTTGACGTACCTGCTTTCGTTCCTGCCGAAAGTCACGAGTTGTTTATAACCATTTCGCGCGGTTTCGACGACGCCAAGTACCGCGCTTTGCCTCTTCCTGATGGTTTTGAAGAACTCGCAGGTATGCTCCGGACCGATCTGATTTACGCCCCTTCGCCTGGACTGCACTTTCTGCTTCTTTTCCGGAACCGGCTTCACGAGCACGTAATCTCCAGGGTTCACGTAATCCGTCGATTTGTCCGTCAGATGGTGCAGCGGCACGCTCCGGTCGTCGGGACGAAACATCATCCTGCCCCGTCTATTACGATAGACCGTCCCTGGAATAAGATTCGATGAATCGACGAGGACGAAAATATCTTTATCGCCGGAAACGACGAGTCCCTGACCTTCAAGGCTCCTTAGAGCATTCGAGACTTCGAATTCGTCGCCTTCCATTGCAGAGACTACCTTTTTAAGATTAGCCTCCTTGTTTTTCAATTTTCCGAAATAGTCGAGTATTTTCTTTTCGAGATTCATTTATACAACTAATCAATTTGCCTTCAGCGCGGTTACGAAGTGAGAGCACTGCGTACCGTTGCCGAGAACGAAAAGTATATCACCGCCACAGATGGACATTTGCCCCGAAGGATTGAATTCTTGAGTTCCGTCCATTTTCTTCCTTCCAATAACGAGCACATTCGTTTTGATGTCCCGCGCGAGTTCGGAAAGCGACTTCCCAATTGCCGGCGAATTCACCGAAACGTGAACCTCCTGAAGCTTTACACCGAATTCGTTGTCAGTAAGAATGAAATCGAAAAAGTCCGCCAAATGAGGATCGAGTATCGACCACGCGATTCTCCGCGCACCGACGGAATAAGGGCTAACTATTCGATCTGCTCCCGCGCGCCGCAGTTTCGACACCGCTGCATCATCCGCGGCCCGGGCGATGATTTTAAACGCCCTGTCCGGCCTTATTCCCCTTGCCGTGAGCGTGATATATACATTGTCCGCGTCTGCGTGAACCACGCTCACGAGAGACGACGCGGTTCGAATGTTCGCCTTTTCGAGAGTTTCATCCTCTGTGGCGCTTCCGCGAATGCAGAGGTGGTTCATCTTTATCGCGATATCGCAATATTCGGAATTCTGTTCGACGACGACGTACTTCCGGCCTTTTTTTATGCATTCCTCCGCTATCAGTCTGCCCATTCTTCCGAACCCGCAGATTATGACGTGATCACCAAGATTTTTTATCGCGTTTTCCATTCTCCTTCCTTTGATTGCAGTCGGCATGAACCTGTGAAAAAAGCTTTCAGCAACGCTTGCGCCGATAAATCCTATCGATGCAAGACCAAGAAAAATCAAAGCTATAGTAAATACCTGACCCTCCGGCGATAAATCTCGCTTGAGACCATAGCCGACCGTCGAAACAGTTATAGCAGTTAGAAATAAAGCATCAATGAAGCTATAGCCTTCAATTACATTGTATCCGACGACACCAGTAGCCAGTATCAGCATCAGTATTATCAAACTTACGTATAGTTTGAATCTCGGATTCCTCTCGTCGAAAAGGCTCTGCGTCCGATTTGGATTGTCTCCTTCCCTTGACATGCCTTATTGCCCGTTAATTCAGATTGAAAATATGATCTATGGAAGAAAAGAATCCAGTGAATTGTAAATGTATCGATTTCAGTTCTGACTGTTCGCGACCGACAGATTGTGTTGATCGATAAAGTCGAGCAGAACCTGTTTGACGGCGTTCTCGAATCCGAGAACGAAACTCTCGGCTTCGGTTCTGGTGGCGTAAATGCTGTGCCAGAAACGAACCGTTTGGGTCGACCCGAAATCAGTCAGGAATTTGCCCTGATCGTCGTAAATACGAATGTTAACCGACACATCCATATCCTCCGTCAGCGGCGCGCCGAAAATAAGTGGGATGAAAAGTGTGCAGATATACGGAATGAAAGTCGCCCAGCTTGCGCCGCTGAAATACGACGACTTGCTGATGGTTCCTTCGATCAGAAAGTCGTGATAGTCTTCTTTATCTACCACGTCGCAGATGCTTGAATCCTCGAGAAGATTTTTCACGGCGGTGCGCGCGGACGTATCCTCCACCTGACCGTAGGCCGTGAAGGAGCCACCGCCGCTTCCGTACATCGTGCTCATCCCGAGGCCGTATGCGCCGTGATGGCCGAACCTTGCGTATCCGAGGCCGAAACCGAATCGTGGACCGTTGTCGTAGTACGTCGCAATTGGGACGACCGCCGACATCTCGAATCCGGAAAGCGCTACCCGCAGGTCTTCCCGAACACGCAAATCGCTCCATTCCTCGTTAGAAACGCCATCGGTCTTCAGTTCTACGCTCGAACAGGCCGAAAACAGAGGGAACGCCGCGATCAGCGCGAACACCAGTTTCGCGAGATTCTTCCGGCGAACTTTCTCGAATACTGAGCTTTTCATTTTCCCCTCCAAGATTGTAGGTGCAGATGCCGGAAGCGCCACAGCCAACTCTAACAGAATTTTTAGGCCGGTTCCAGCGCTGCGCAATTCTCGGCGCGGGTGTCGAGGGACTGTCCGCGCTAAAGTTTATAGCCGATAACTCGGCCATGAGTTTAACGATCTGCAACGAATCGGAATTCGATACAAATCAGGATTTTCGAAACGCGGAGCCAAGAACCGGGCAGAACGCATTCAAATCGCTGGAGGAGTTCGATCTAATAGTTCGAAGTCCTGGAATCAGAACGTTTCGTCCGGAACTATCCATAGCGCGTGAAAAAGGATCGTATGTAACGAGTGTGACCGACCTTGCTTTGAAATTCTCTCCCTGTCCGGTTATTGGCGTAACTGGAACCAAGGGAAAAGGAACGACTTCGACTTTGCTCTCGAGGATGCTCGCACGCAGGTATCAGAATGTATTTCTTGGGGGAAACATCGGCCTCCCCGCCACGGATTTTATTCTGAATGCGACTGCACAGGACGTTATAGTGCTCGAGATTTCAAGTTTTCAGCTTCAGGACGTACGGTCGTCGCCGGAATGCGCTGTTGTCGTACGCACAACTCAGGATCATCTGGACTATCACGCGGACGCCCGGGAATACGTAGAAGCCAAATGCGGGATTTCGAAATTTCAATCTCATAACGATACTATAGTTTACTGCGCGGATTCGGAACGCAGCGAATTTATCGCCGGGAAGTCTGGCGCCAGTAATCGCTATAGCTATAGCACCACAAATGCGAACTATAGTTCAGCGTGGAAGTCAGACGGAAAAATGTACATTAGAATGTTCGGCAAAACGCCGGAATTCGAATGTCTGGCTAATGTTTCAGAAATGTCTCTCATTGGAGAGCATAATGTCGAAAACGTGCTCGCCGCGACAATTGCCGCTATTAAATTCGGTATCCCGCTCGATAATATCAGAGATGAAATCCGGACGTTCAAAGGTCTTCCTTATCGTCTTGAATATATTGGTTCGAAGAACGATAGAAAATTCATAAACGATTCGTTTTCGACGACGCCGGAAACAGCAATCGCAGCGATCAATAGTTTCGAAAAAGGTAAAGTCATCATTCTTCTTGGCGGTAGCGACAAAGGATCGGATTATAGTCAGCTTGCGGGGACCATTGTCGAAAAAGAGGCGCGCGCGGTCCTTTACGGCGCAACCAGATGCGACATTGCCTCAAGTATTAGCGAACTGACAGGGAAAGGAACAGAATGCCTTAAATCGGCGGGCATTTTACTTGCCGATACATTTGAAGAAGCATTTCTAAAAGCGTTTGACTTGAGTAAGCCGGAGGATTATTTGTTGCTTTCACCTGCGTGCGCGAGCTTCGATCTATTCAGGAATTACAAGGATCGCGGCGACACGTTCCGAAAACTTTTCGAGAGTCTCTGATGCCTATACTTCCAGTCAGAATAAGAGAATATAGGCCGGAGGACCGGGAGAGGGTTTTCGAGATCATATCGAAGGTGCTGTACGGCGAACTTTCATTTCCGCGGGATCGAAAGCTCGACGAAGACCTCGATGACATAAGCGCGACGTTCGCGCCGCCGCTGGGGGTTTTTATGGTTATCGAGTTCGAAGGTGAAATAGTGGGGACGGGCGGACTTCGTCCGGCGCGCGACAATCTCGATATGGTCGAGCTTAGAAGGATGTACATCCTTCCGGAACATCGAAAAAAGGGGTTTGGAACGGCTATCGGCCATTCGCTGCTCACGTTCGCGAAGGAAGCCGGGTACAAACAGATCATGCTCGAGACAACGGATCAGATGCAAAGCGCGGAGGCGATCTACCGGACCCTGGGATTCCGGGAACCGGAGGAGAACGAGTCGGCGCCGATCGATCCGCGATGCGGTCTGAAGTTGATTCTACCCCTGTAGCCTACGCGCCGGTCAAAACTTTGCGGGCAAAAACTTTGCGGGCAAAGGTTCAATCCGCGCGGGCTTTGTTATAATCCGGACTAAGAAACTATCTCAAGCTCCAGAATTCAAGAATTCAAAGTCATCAGACGAGACGTCTGATGACTTTTGCGGACGAGGACGTCCGCGGTCCCGGGTGCCCACGATAGTTTCTAAAGGCAGATTGAACCTCGCGGAGTAGCAATGGAACGCTTCGACATAAAGGCAGTGAGCGAGAAAACGAAAAAGTTCTACTCGGAGACGCACTGGCACGGGTCGATGCTCGACTTCCTTCGTGAAAAGTTTCCGTCGAACCCGCGAAAGTACTCGCGCACGTCCTATCAGTACCTTGCGGACATGATCGAATTCTTCGGCAAGCACACGTTCGAGGAAAGCGGCGAGAAGCTCACGCGGTACCATCTCTTCGACGATCCGTTCAGCGACGGAAAGTCGCGGATTTTCGGTCTCGATCGTACGATCGCGCGGCTGATGAAGTACATCAAAGCCGCGGCGAGGGAGGAAGGCCGGGAGCGGATTTACGTTCTGAACGGCCCGGTCGGAACCGCAAAGACGAGCATGATAGAACTTATCTCCCGCGGTCTCGAGGAGTATTCGAAAACCGAAGAGGGCGAGATCCTAAGTTTCCGCTGGATATTCCCCGCGGACTTCGACAAGCTCGGTCAGTCGCAGGTCGGATTCCACGCTGAAACGCGCGAGTTCACGGACGACGACATCGCGGTGAGTCTTAAAAGCCAGATGCGCGAGAACCCGCTTCTCGTCATCCCGCGGGAGATGCGCAAGGAATTCCTGCGCGGGGCCTTCCGCGATACCGAGGATCCGGAGGAGCACGCGATCATTCCGACGAAGATTCTCGAAGGGCAACTGAACTACAACGATCAGCAGATACTCGATTATCTTCTCGAAAAATTCGACGGCGACTTCGAGGAGGTCTGCAAGTTCATCCGCGTCGAGAGGTTCACGATCAGCGCCACCCTGGGCGTTGGGATAGCGAAGGTTCTGCCCGAGGGAAACATCGAAGCGCAGGCGCCTATGATAGCGATGGACGACAACTGGCGCGCGATCACCAACCTTATGCGGTCATTGAACCTCGTCCGATTCAGCGGGCACTACGTCAGTTCGAACCGCGGGATTCTGCACTACTCGGACATTTTCAAGCGCCCGATAATCACGCTGCATCACCTGCTTTCCGCGGTTGAGGAGCACATGGTCTGCTTTGGCGAGATTCAGACTTCCGTCGATACGATCATTATTGGAACGACTAACATAGCGGAGTACATCGAGGTCAGGCGTGCTCCGATCAGCAAGGCGCTTCGCAGCAGGACGAGAAAGATCGACGTTCCGTATCTTTTGAACTTCACCGACGAGCAGCAGATTTATGAACGAGGTCTGTTGCCCGCGATGGCGAGGGTCCACATCGCGCCGCACACGACGGAACTTGCCGCGCTGTGGGCCGTTCTCACGCGGCTTATGAAGTCGCGCATGGACGATAGCGGCGACCTCGAACAAGACGCCCGAAAGCTGATCGCGGGACTGACTCCACTCGACAAGGCGATGATCTACGCGGATCGTCACGCAGAGCACTTTTCCGAGGCGGATCGTCTGCTTCTCGATCGCAAGGTTCGCAAGCTGCTTCGAAACGAGTTCCAGGACGAGGGCACGGGAGGCGTTCCGACGCGTATTCTTCAGAACATTCTCGCGGACCTCTGCGAGGACGAATTCAGCAGATGCGTTATGCCGTTCGACGTATTCAAACTCGTGGACCGAGTGCTCGAATCGGGGCCGGAGACATACGATTTCCTCGCGGTGACTCCGGACGAGGGATACCACGATTTCGTCAGCTTCCTGAAGCTGATCCGCGGCAGGTACGACGACATTCTGACGCGTGAGATTCAGGACGCGGTGCTGGACGTCACTACCGAGGAGATCGACGACAAGATCAAGAGGTATTTCCAGCACGTGAACGCGTTCAACCAGAACGAGAAGGTGCGAAATCAGCAGACGGGCAAAAGCGAGGATCCGGACGAAAAGGTGATGCGGGTCGTCGAGGACGCGATGGGCGTGTTGCAGGACTTGCAGGCGCGGAAGGATTTCCGCTTCAGGCTTATCAGCCGGGCGCTTCGCCACGCTAGCAAGAAGGGCGAGGAATTCGACTACCGCAAAGTGTACGCGGACCTCTACAGCGCAATGTACCGAAGCCTGTATCGCGAAAAACGGGATCGAATTTCCTGGGGAAACCTGCATTCCGAACTCGACGAAGCGGAGACCGAGGAAAAACTCGCAGGAATGGACATCGACAAGAAGGTCCGCGGCGTCATCGATACACTCTTCGCGAACCTGAAAAATCAGGGCTACAACTTCGAGAGCGCGCGGCTGGTGATCATGTACTCGATCAGCCGAGAACTGCACAAACGATGACTAAGGCCGCGTAAAATAATAAGTGTAACTGTTCACGGGGTAGATCGAGTCTATAGCGGGAATTTGTTCGTAGTGTGCTCGTGAGAGCATATTTCGCGGTGTGGTGGATCAAAGAAACGCCTTACGGCGCCACTACGAACGCGAACGACTGGCGCGAAGATGTGATGCGAGATCGGTAAGTTATTTACGCGTCCCAATACTGTTACAGCACGTAGAAGCGTATCGCGAGAAGTCCCGCGAGGAAGATCAGGAAGGACGCCGCGATCATGGCGAGGTCCTTCGCGAAGTTGAGCGCGGGGCTTTCGAGCGCGGCGCGAATCGAACTCGGCTTCGCAGGCTCGGGTTCGCCCTGATCGAGCTTTACGCGCCTTGTTTCGATTGTGTGCTCGTGGGATTTCTTCGGTTCCGCCGCGTCGGACGCGGTGAGGTCCATCGCGGACGGGATCGCGGGTTCCGATCCGGATTCGCTCGGGAGTTCCGCATCTTCATCGAAGCTCTGGTCCGCGGGGGTTTCATCCGCGACATCCGCGGCTGAAAGCGCGGATCCCTCCGCGAGAGGCTTTTCGAGATCGGAAATCGCGCTGTCGATGCCAAACTCGTCCGAGTCGATGCCTGAGACGAGATCCTCCATCGAGTCCGAGGGTGTTTCCTCGTGATCCGCGGAACCAGCGAGGTCGGATATAATGTCGTGGTCCTCGTGCTCCTCCGTGGCTCCAGAGTCACCCGCGCCGGCGAGGAGACTGTCGATGTCGTCGTCCGCCCCGGCTTCCTCGTTCTCTCCGGCGATTTCGGACATGAGATCGTCTTCGGGCGAAGTCGCCGACTCTTCTTCAACTCCGGAATCCTCGATCAGGCCCGCGAGCGCGTCGTCTAGGTCCTCCTGCGACGGCTCCGCAGCGGATTCGCCCGGAGACTCTTCGTGGGTTTCATCGCCGAGTCCGGAGAGAAGATCGTCCACGCCTTCGTCGGAAGCGGGTTCGTCGAAGGTCGATTCCTCCTCGTGAGCTTCATCGCCGAGTCCAGAGAGAAGATCGTCAACGCCTTCGTCGGACGCGGGTTCGTCGAAGGTCGATTCCTCCTCGTGAGCTTCATCGCCAAGTCCGGAGAGAAGATCGTCCACGCCTTCGTCGGAAGCGGGTTCGTCGAAGGTCGATTCTTCTTCGTGAGCTTCATCGCCGAGTCCGGAGAGAAGATCGTCAACACCCTCATCGGACGCGGGTTCGTCGAAGGTCGATTCTTCTTCGTGAGCTTCGTCGCCAAGTCCGGAGAGCAGATCGTCAACGCCTTCATCGGACGCGGGTTCGTCGAAGGTCGATTCTTCTTCGTGAGCTTCGTCGCCAAGTCCGGAGAGAAGATCGTCCACGCCTTCATCGGACGCGGGTTCGTCGAAGGTCGATTCTTCTGTCTGTTCGTCGCCGAGTTCCGCGAGCAGATCGTCAACGCCGTCGTCGGAAGAAGGCGTCTCCGGGAACTCTTCCGGCGCGTCAGTTTCAAATGTATCGAGATACTCTTCCGAGGGCTGATTTTCCTCATCCGCGCCGAGCACGTCCGATTCGCCCGATGCGTCTCCAAGTTCGCCCAGAAGCGAATCCTCCGGGCTGAAGTCGTCGTCCGCGCGGTGTTCTTCGTCCTGATAGTCGTCGGTGTCGGTGTGATCATCGTAAATGCGCGCGTCGTCCGGGGCGGATTCGTCCACGAGTCCCTGCCGGCCGGAAAGTTTGTCGATGAGCGGAAGGAACGGCTCGCTGCGAGCGAGATAGTTCATCGCGTCCTCTTCGCCGCTGTCCGCAAGGAACTGATCCGCGAATTCGTCGTAATCCTCGCCCGCGCCTTCGTAGGTTCCGGACGAAGCGAGGTCCGACAGCGCGTCCAAGTCCGCGGCTTCCTCGGTGTCTCTCGCGAGAACTTCCGGGTCCTCCGCGTCAGCCGTGGAGAAACTGCTGTAATCTTTTCCGACGTCCGTCTTCGTCCCGTAAGAGGTCGGCCGACCGTTCGTTCGTCCCGCGGCTTCCGCCCTCGGCGCTGTAACGTCCCGGCGGATCGAGTCGAGTTCCTTCATCGACGACGATTCGAGATCGTCGATGATCGAATCGAGCGCGTTCGCGAAGGCATCGTGGTCTTCGATCGCGATTTCCGGAGCTTCGGAAGTCTCGGTTTCGGAGTCTCCAAGATCGAGCACACCCGCGATGTCTCCCTTTTCGATGAACTCGGTGTCGATGCTCCCGAGAAGATCGTCGACGCTTCCGGAGAGCAAATCCGCCGCGCCGGTGTCGTATTCGGTTTCCTCCGGAAGTTCGCCAAGCAGATCGTCGAGATCGCCTTCGGCGCTGCCTTCAGTTTCAGCGGGTACGAAGTCCGACAGCAGCGAACCCTCTCCGAAACTGTCGGAAGCAAGTACCTCCTCGTCCGAACTCAGGAATTCGTCGCTGACGGAATCGAGGAGATCGTCCATGCTCATCGAGGACAGGTCGATGTCCGACGCGGTTTCGTCCTCCACTTCCGGGAATTCACCGCCGAGAATTTCATCCGCGTCGCCCAGCATGGATTCGTCTACATCCTCGGAAACCTCGTCCGCGCCGAAGTCGCCTGATTCCTCTTTCAGCTCGCCGAGGAGATCTTCGTAACTGGTATCGTCGTCTTCCGCGGGTTCCATTTCCCCCGCGGGCTGTGCGTCATCGTTTTCGAAGAATCTTTTCTGGACCTCCTCCTTGATGCGTTTTTCCTCTTCCTTCAGTTCCTCCTCCGACTCGCCCCAGATTCTCGCCGCGATCTCGGACTCTTCCTCGCTCGATTCGAGGGATTCCTCGGTCATCCTTGCAAGCTCGTTCGGGTCGGTGGGTATGTCGTCGAAGAGCGACATTTCGACTTCATCGGTGTCGCCCGGAAACATCGAATTCACGTCGTCATCTCCGGACGAGGAAAATAAGTCCTTGAGCAGATCGTCAACCTCGTCAGGCGCCGCCGCGTCACCCGCTTTTTTGGTTTTTTTTTCGTCTTCGCCCGCCATAACCTCAAACTCCAATGTTCAATACAGTTATTCTATCCGAATGTTCCGTCCAAGGCGCAAAAAAAATCAGTCGTCGATCAAGACCGAGTTACCGTCAGCAGGAAATATTTTCCCATGATTCTAAATCTGTTCCAAGTTCGCTTATCGATTCCGCAACCAGGATTTTCATTCCAAACCCGCGATATGCCGAGGATCGGGCCGCTACAAGCCAATACAAGAATTGCGTCGTATTCTAGCGAATTACGGAACGCAAACTTCGGGCCAATCCGCCGGAATTTCGATACAAGCGGAGGCGGAAGTCCACTACAATCGGAGAATGATCCTTGAAAAGAACATCAATTCGATCAAAAACTCGAGGGTGTACGTCTATCTGAAGGTGCGAAGGTTCCTGACGTCTATGCTGTACCTGACCCTGAGCCTTTTCTGGCTTCCGGTGAGGATTTTCAGGCGGAACAGAGTACCGGAGAAAGTCGAACGCATCGCGATTCTGACCAAGCTCAAAATCGGGGAGACGGTAGTCACCGCGCCGGCGATCTCGCTGCTTCGCAGGAAGTTTCCGAATGCGAGGATCGACGTGCTTTGTCCGCCTGTGGTTCGTCCGCTGTTCGAGTGCTTTCCGGAGGTCGACAACATCCTGACCGACGTGAGCAGGTCGACCCTGAGAAGTCTCCGCGCGATGAACTACGACATTGCGATCAACTTCGGCTTCCGGTTCCGCGAGACGCTCAAGACGAAGCTGCTCGGCGCGAAGTGCACTCTGGGCTACAACTACCTCCACCGCGGATTTCTGCTCGATTACGCACTGAAAATGCCGATGCAGGCGGGACGGCCCATGTGGGATTTCGAGGAGGACGAGCAGGTCATCCATCAGTCGATGCTGTGGGCGCAAATGCTCGCGGTTCTTGGCGTCGATCCCGCGGAAATGCAGCCGCCGGACCTGCGGGTGACTAACGTAGACGTGTGGCGGAAGGTGGACGATCTTCTTGACGCGTCGGGCATCGATCCGTCGAAGTCGTTCATCGCCTTTCATCCGTTCCAGAGCAACATCAACTACGAGTGGGAGCTTTCAAGGTGGTCGGCGCTTGCGGAGGAGTGCAGTTGGAGGCTTGGTATGCCGCTGCTTCTCCTCGGCGGAGCTTGCGACGCTGCGCGGGCGAAGACGATCGCGGAAAACGCCGAGGCGGACGTCATGAACCTCGCGGGGAAATTATCGCTGCTCGAAACCATCGCGGTTTTGTACCGCGCGTCATTGCTCGTTACGGTCGATAACGGTTTCGCGCAGGTAGCGGACGCCGTGGGAACCCCGGTGATCACTCTCTTCGGCCCCGGCTCGCCATGGATCTGGCGACCCTACCGCGGCGTGAACACCGTCATCCACAGGACCGACGTTCCCTGCTACGGCTGCCGGCAGGATCGATGCCATCAAAGCACCCACATCTGCATGGACGCGATAACGGTGCAGGAGGTGGTCGTTTCCATCGAACGCTACCTCGCGAACGACGTGGTTGCCCTCGCGGGCGCGCGACGGACGAAGCGCAAGACTACGTCGATCCATACACTGTCGTGAAGCAACGTAAAGATGGAAGCCAGACTATTCGTCAATGTGGACTAGAAGTCTTCTTCGTCGTCCGAGGTCGCAGGCGCGGTCTTTTCGCGGATGTAGATCGGGTTCGAGAATATCCACGGGACGACGCGTCCCCCGTTCATATCGTCGGTGGTCGTTACCTCGACGCGGTACACGCCAGGACCCTTGTCGCACGGGAACACGAGGTCGGTTCCTTCCTGCGTCCCCTGCGCCTCGCCGTTATAATACAGCGTTACTGGCCTGGACGTTGGCAGGTTGACCTCGAACTCGACGTCGTCCCGCAGCTCGAGTTCCTCGCCCTGCATCGCGATAACGTGCTTAGTGTTCTTGTGACGTAGCGTGAAGTCGAAGCCGAAGCCGTCGCCGTACATCTCGTGGCAGATGTACCCACGTCCTTCCTCGATCGCGTCCAGGAGCTTTTCAGTCGTGAGATCACCTTTTATAAAAAGGTGGGTGTTCACGAAGTGGTACGAGACGGGATACGGATCCGCCTGGATCGTTCCAAACCGCACGTTCTGGTGGGAATCGTTCCCCGCCACGCCGGGCACCCGTCGTTCGAGTCCCAGGCGATCCCACTTTTCCATCACCACATCGGGACGATCCTGGAACATCCGCAGCGCGCGCTCCTGATTTCCAAGAAGAAGCTGCGGCATAGCGCGGAGCATAGTTGCACGCTCCTTGCCGTCAAGGAGCGTGTCGTAATGGAGGTTATAGACTTCGAGCGCATCGAAGTCCGCGTCGAAATCTTCGATGCCCTCCGCGTGCCCGAGGATCGCGAGTCCGCCCATACCGTGGATACTCTCGGTCATCTCGCGTACGTCGCCGCCGTCGATCAGATCGCTCAGGTGTACGCCCAGCATCGAGCCGTCCGCGAGTCCGCGCTCCTCGCCAATCAGGAACAGGCAGCCGCCGTGGACTCCGGTAAGTCCGTCGGAAACGAGGTTGTCCGCGGGGTGGTCGGTCATACACATGAAGTCGAGTCCGACCTGCTCCGCCGCGGCGACGATCTCCTCGTGAGTGCCTTCGCTGTCGTGGGAGACGAAGCTGTGCGCGTGAACGACGCCGCGGTAGTCGGACCAGTAGTTCACGCCCGAAGGCGTTTCCAGAATGACGCCCCGCCCCTGGTCAGCGCTCGCGTAGTACGAGGCGAACAAAACAACAAGCGCCGTCGCGATGCAATTTTTGATTTTTGATTTTTGATTTTTGAATGCTCGAGTTACGCGCGTTAAAGCGACAGATTGCTTTGCTCGCGGTCGCACTCCAAATTCGTCATTCGTCATTCGTAATTCGTAATTGTTCATCGCGTTCCCTCGTTCGTGTCGTCCAGTTTGTGAAAAACGTATCCCCCGGTAACGGAGATTTCGAAATGCCCGAGCCAGTTTTCGTCGTCGCGCTTCTCGAAATCCATCCGGGTATGCACCCCCCGGCTTTCCTGGCGCATATCCGCGGCGTTCGCAAGAAGTATAGCGAACTGAAGCTGGTTTTGCAGGCTAAGCTCTCCGCGGCGCTCGAACCCTCCCTCGAGCAGATAGCGCGACCAGAAGTGCAGCGATTTTTTCGCCTCGCCGAGGTCGCGGGCGTTTCGCGTTATGCCGACCTGACGCCAGAGCAGCGTCTGAAGGCTCCTGCGCATATCTTCGTAGTCGAACCCCGCGACCTTCTGCGCGCCCAGCGGAAGCCCCTGCGGCGGCTCGCGCGCGTCGTCGTGCTTCGAATCCGCGACCGCGTTCCTTCCCGCGACCTCGCCGTAGACGAGCGCCTCGATAAGCGAGTTCGATCCGAGGCGGTTCGCGCCGTGGAGACCCGTGCTCGAGCACTCGCCGCACGCGAGAAGTCCGCGAAGGTTCGTGCGCGCGCTCTGGTTCACCTTTACGCCGCCTATGACGTAGTGCGCGCTCGGGCGGACCGGGATCAGATCGCGCGCGAGGTCGAGTCCGAAGCGCGACACCGCGGACGCAATTCCCGGAAAGCGAGCGAGCATCTCGTCCGGATCCTTGTGCCGGAGATCGAGGAAGACGCTCGTCGCTTTCGTCCGCGCGAGTTCCTTCACTATCGCGAGAGAGACTACGTCCCTCGGCGCGAGTTCCGCCGCGTCGTGGTAGCGGTGCATGAACCGTTCTCCTCCGGCGTTGACGAGGTACGCGCCCTCGCCTCGGACGGCTTCGGAGACAAGGAGTCTCGATGCGCCCGCGATGTAGAGTGTCGTCGGATGGAACTGCACGAATTCGATGTCGCGGACGATCGCGCCCGCGCGAAACGCCATCATGACGCCGTCGCCTGTGCTGCTCGCGGGGTTCGTGGTTTCGCGGTAGATAGCGCCCGCGCCTCCAGTCGCTAGAATCGTTGCGCCCGCAAGGATCAGCCGCGGCTTTTCTTCCTCGTCAAGAACGAGTACGCCGACGATCCGCATCGACGCGCTCGAAACGAGATCGATGGCGAAGGCGCGCTCGACGATGCGAATGTTCGGATTCGACTTCGCGACGCGTTGCAGCGTTTCATGTAGACCCCTGCCCGTGGAGTCGCCGCCTATGTGCAGAATCCGGCTGACGGAGTGCCCGCCCTCCTTCGTGAGCGCGAGATGGCTGTTCGTTCTATCGAACGGCGCGCCCCACGAGATCAGTTCCTCGATGCGACTTCGAGCCTCGGTGACGACGAACGACACCGCGCTTTCGTCGCAGATCCCGATTCCCGCGCTGAGCGTGTCGCGGATGTGACTCTCGACGCTGTCCTTGTCGTCCATCACGGTGGCGATTCCGCCCTGCGCGAGATACGTGTTGCAATCGCTGACCTCGTTCTTCGCGAGCACGATCACATTCGCGCCCAGGTTCGCGGCTTCGATCGCGCTTCGAAGTCCAGCAGCCCCGCCGCCGACGACGAGTACGTCGCAGCGATCCGTCGGAAGCGAACTCGGGTCGAAGTTCACGAGATACCTTCGAAACGCTCCTTTTCTGATGGTCGGCGGATTAGCCACAACGTTCTCCAGAGCCGATTTTTGATTTTCGAATTTTGATTTTTGACTGCATCAAACGGCGCTTTTCCGTTTGCGAAAAAATTAGATTATCGCTCAGCAGGTGGCTACGGTACGCGAATTCGTAATTCGTAATTTAAGTATCCTAACTCCTGACTCCTAATTTGTTTATCTTCTCTACCCTTTTCGTGTGCCGTCCTCCCTCGAACGGGGTCGCGAGCCAGAGTTCCGCGAGGAGTTCCATCCGCGCCTCGGCGAGAACCCTCGAGCCGAGGCAGAGAACGTTCGCATCGTTGTGCAGCCTGCTCATCCTCGCGCTGAACTCGTCGTAAGCGTTCACCGCGCGGACGCCTGCGATCTTGTTCGCGCTCATCGAAACGCCGATTCCCGAGCCGCAGATCAGCACGCCGCGAGACGCCTCGCCCGCTGCGACCTTGCGCGCGACCTTTTCCGCGAAATCCGGATAATCGACGCTGTTTTCGTTCTCCGGGCCGAGATCCGCGACCTTGCAGCCGTGGCCGCGCAGAAACTCGGCGAGCTTCATTTTCGCTTCGAATCCCGCGTGATCCGACGCGATAGCGACACTTAGTCCGTCAAATTCCGGCATATCGAGTCCTGGTCAATTGAAGTTTTCAGTCTACACAATATTAAAACACCTCCGACCCCTGCGCGTCGGACTGAAAATATATTTTTGAATTCCGCCAAGTCGCGCCACTATGCGAAATTCGATTTGAAACGCAGATAAAGGATAAAATTTAAAATTTACTATCAAAGCGTATCTTATCGGCATTATATTACTAAAAATTCGTAGACGGCACGAATAAAACGTACTATTATAGCGTCGCGTGAGTTCCGTCGCAGTAGGGCTTGTTCGACGAATGCGTGCAGCCGCAAATCGCGGACTTTTTTGCAACCTTGACTTCGACCTTCACCGGGAACATTCCACTCCCGCGGTGGGAGCCGTCGCAGTACGGGTGGTTCGCGGATTTCGTGCAGGTGCAGTACGCGAACACTCCGGGCACTTCGTCGACCAATATCGGACCCTTTTTATCGCTCATTTTCTCTCCATTGTTCACAATCGGCAGTCAGTTCAAAAATCTGAGGTTCGCCCCTCCGGGCTGAGCGCAGCAAAGGATGCGCACAGAACGCTTTCAGGACTTGCCTTTCAGCTCCTTATAACGTTCGAAGAGCTTTCTTTCTTCCTCGGACAACTTCTTTGGAATTTCGATCTCGATAGTGACGATGTGATCGCCGCGGCTGGAACCGTGCGGGAACCCCATCTCCGCCATCCGGAGTTTCCCGCCGGGTTGTATTCCAGGAGGAATCCGCAGCGTTGCCGGGCCGTCCACTGTCTCGACGGTCCGTTCGCCTCCGAGAATTGCGACTTCCACCGGGATTCGTATCGCGCTGTGAATGTTGTCGCCCTTTCGTTCGAACTTCGGATGCGCGAGAAGGTTCACGGTAACGATCAGATTTCCGGATCTCCCCGTCCGCGGATCGTAGTTTCCGAGCCCTGCGAGACGCATCTTCTTTCCGCTCGCGATCCCTTGCGGCACGTCGATATCGATCGTCTGTCTTCGAAATGTGGACCCATTTCCGTGGCATGTTTTGCAGGGATGCCTCAAAATCGTCCCAGAGCCGAAACATTGAGGGCACGGTCTGTTAAGAGCGAAGAAACCCTGGTTCTGACTGACCTTGCCCGTTCCGTGGCATCCGGGGCATGTCTCCCGGCGCGATCCTTTCTCCGCGCCGGAGCCGTCGCATGTCCCGCACTTGACGCCGTGCTCGATCGCGACGGACTTTTTGCCGCCGCGAAGCGAAGTTTCGAAAGGGACATCGATTTTGACGTGAATGTCACCTTCATTTTCTCCCCGCGCAGCTCTTTTCCCCCGTCCTCCGAGAGAGTCGAAGCCGCCGCCGAACATGGTTTCGAGGATGGATTCGAAGTCCGCCCCGCCGAAGTCGAAGTCTCCCGCCCCGGCTGCCGAAGGATCGAAGCCGTATTTGCGAATCTGGTCGTACTTGGCCCGCTTTTCCGGGTCGGAGAGAATGTCGTACGCCTCGCTGATCTTTTTGAAGCGTTCCTCCTTCTCCTTGTTGCCGTGGGTTTTATCGGGATGGAGTTCCTTGGCGTACTTTCGAAACGCCTTCTTGATCTCTTCCTCCGAGGCGTTTTCCGAAACCCCGAGAATCTGGTAGTAATCTTTCTCGAACATGGCTGTTATGGCGTGAACCGTCGTTCCGTTCTGACCTTGATGTCGAGGACACGTCGACTTTCGGGCGCGCTTTCCGCGGCGTCCGGATACGATAGTCTCACGCCGTCGTCCGCGAATTCTTTTACCGCGAGGATTCTTCCGTCATCGAGATAGTCCGCGACGAATGTGCGCATATTCGTCCTGGCGTAGACCACAGCTCTCGGGTCGCCATTCGATCTTCCCGCGACGAAAAGAAGCACGCCAACGAAGATCAGGCCCGCGGAAACGAACAGCACAAGATCCCGTGGATACAGCGTAAGGAAGAACGTCACCCCAAGCGCTCCGATAACGAACGCGACGAGGCACGCGGACCGAAGAGCGGGATACGTCCCCTTAGCGACTCCGTTAGCGAGATGCAGCAACTCTTCGCCCTTGAAGAGAATGCTGCGCACTCCCGCGAGCAGTCTTCGCTGAAGTCTGTCGTTCTCGGGTCTTTCCGCCTCGCTAAGGGCTGAATCGCTCTGATTCATAGATTCGCCACCGAATTATTGCTTTCCGCCTCCGGGACTTTTCCCGCGACATCATCCTTCTTCGGATGAAGCCAAAAGTCAATAAAAAGCCCAATAACTCCGAGGACGATGCAGCAGTCCGCGACGTTGAACACAGGCCAAGGCTCGTTCATGATCGGAAGCGTCTGCGGAAAGAAGAGGAAGTCTCGCACAAGCCCGATCGGTGTGCCGTCCTCCGGAATCCAGATGAAATTTACGCGGTCGTAAGCGTTTCCGATCGCGCCTCCCGTAAGCATCCCGAGCGCGGCGTTCGGGAGTTTGTGCTTCGAACTCGCGGTCAGAAACATATAGATCAGCATCAGACCCGCGACGAATGTGACGATGACGAGACCCGTGGTCTTGCCGCGGAACAGTCCGAAGGCGCTGCCGTCGTTCCAGGCGCAGGTTATGTGAAAAAAGCCCGGCATGAACTGGTATTCGTGATTTCGCGCCGTATTGTTGCCATAAGTCGCGACCTCGCACTCGAGCCAGTCGAACACAGCGTGCTTCGACCAGAGATCCAGCGCGACTGCGAGAACGAGCGCGATAAAAAACAGCTTTCTGTAGCCGGCGAAAATTTTGAGATTCATCTATTCGCTTTCCCGTTCGAATTCCCGTTCGAACACTTCCTGGCGTTGAACGCAACGCTCGGCCCAGGGTATATGCCTCAGCCTGCCCTCCGCTATAAGCGGACAAGTCGGGCACTCGTTCAGCGGAACTGCCGCGCAGTCGACGCAGACGCCGAAGGAGCCATTGTCCAACCTTTTCAGCGCGGAGTCAATTTTTCTGAGGGTTTCGGCCTCGCTTTCGAGAAGTCCGAGGGAAAGTCCCTGCTCGAAGTTGTCGGTCGCGTGGTCGCCAACCGCGTCGCCGGTGTTGTCCTGCTCGCTTTCCTTCAGAGCCTCCTCCTCGAGCTTTTCGACGTCGCCAAGTATTTCGGAGCGTTTCTGAAGAAGCTTCTCGCGAAAATCGACCAGCTCCGATTCTTTGAATCTTTTCATGCATCCACCTGTAAGTTTTACAACCGCCCGTCGAACCAGTATCGTCCGGCTTGGGGAAGGAGGAAGATATTCGCTGAGGAACTAAAACTCAACCCTTTTATGTGTGTTTTGCCACGAAGCCGCGCTTCACTCTTGCATGTCGAATTTTCGGGGCTATTATCTCGTCATTCGGAGACAACCAGTACCGACATATTGACCTTAAAGGACACGATGCGATTCGCCGTCACCCTCTTCTGCGCAATATTTTTATTTTCCGTCGCCAGGATTTCCATTGCGGATGAAATCGATCCCGACGCCGTCGATAAAACGGAAAACCCGGACTCGGCGGACGACAAGAACGGTCCGGAGGCGGAGGCGTTTCCGGGCGAGACGGTAGTGTTCGTGAATGAAGCCGAGCGAAGGGGCCCAGAAAATTCGCCCGAGAAAAAGAACGCGGAGGCGAGCGGAATCGAGCTTGCTCAGGGGTATCCGGACTCGGACCCACTGAACAGAAGCCTCTCGATCATAGTCATCGGATTGCTTTGCCTCGTCCTCGTATCCCTCGGCAAGAAGCCGGTGGATGGACATTAGGAATTGTGAACGTTCGGTGAACCACGTGGCACTTCCGCCATCGTCCGTGTTTCCACACGGGCAAGATGCCCGTGCCACACCCAGAAATCCAGGTAGACGCTTCAATAAGGCGTGGTTCAGCGAACGTTCACTAGGAATTACTCGACTTGACTGACTTTTCAGCCGCCTGCGCGGAAAAAAATTAAAAAGTGCGCTGTATGTTAGCCTCAACAAGTATTCCTGCAGGAAGAAGGGGCAGAGATTGGAGGTTCCTTTTCGCGCAAAGGGAGGTAAGTCCGGAGTGCGGTATAAACTAACGCAGGCTGGTTCGACCTTTGCGAGCTACGAACTGGAACCACCCAGAGCCGTCAAATCGCCGTCGAGTTTCTCCGGCGACGCGATGGTTTCGGGTCCACCGAGGGCGCCCTCGATCCTTTCTCGCTACAGGCGGGAATGGATAAAAAATAGCGGACGAAAGGATGAACGTGAAAGCCAAATGTAGCTGTTCACAAGATATCGGTTCATCCACAGTTATGGTAGATCAAGTGTCCCACTGGATCTACCATAGATCATTGCTCTGGCCTGGAGCGTTATGACATAAAGCAATATACGCAACTGTATATCGATCAAATTTTATTCAAAATTGAATCATAGCAAGTAATATAAAAAATATTTACGTACTCTTATTCTTGATTTCGTAGAAGATTGTTGCCTTCTTTGTTTACCTACCGTCTGTAGCCTGATCCGAGGTT